>JANNGT010000221.1:0-13341 GCA_031404015.1 Gammaproteobacteria bacterium
GTTCTGGCGGTGCAGCCCGGGCTGGTCGGGGATCTCGTGTTGCGCGGTGGCGATCGGTCAGCCGGCCGCTAAGCCTGGCCGATAGGCCGCGTCGGCCATGGGAATCGCGGACGATTGCGCACCCTCGGCGTAAAGATCGAAGGTGAGGTGAAGTTCCCCGGCGAATATCCGATTCAACGTGGCGAAACGATGCGCTCGCTCATCGCGCGGGCGGGCGGACTGACCTCGATGGCCTATGCGCAGGGCAGCGTATTCACGCGTGAGTACCTGAAGGAGCGTGAACGCCAGCAGTTGCGGGTGCTGACGGATCGCATGCGACAGGATCTCAGTTCGATCGCGTTGCAGGCTGCGCAGGCGGGCGGGGCGATGGCTTCGCAGGCGTCTGAAACGCTGTCCATCGGGCAAACGTTGCTTGCCGACCTGCAGGCAGCTGAGCCGGTGGGACGACTGGTCATCGACCTCGACAGAGTTCTGGCGGTGCAGCCCGGGCTGGTCGGGGATCTCGTGTTGCGCGGTGGCGATCGGTTGCGTATTCCGAAGACACCACAGGAAGTGACCGTCATGGGCGAGGTGCAGAACGCAACTTCACACCTGTTCGTGACTGGACTTACGCGGGATGACTACCTGGGCATGAGCGGCGGGTTCACCCGACGCGCAGATGGCAAGCGTATCTATGTGGTGCGAGCGAATGGCAGCGTGGACGCGGGCGGCGGCAGTCGCTGGTTCCAGTCCAACAGCACCATGAGACCGGGCGACACGATCGTCGTGCCGATCGACGCCGAACGTATGCGGCCGCTGCCGTTCTGGACTGCGGTCACGACGATTCTGTACAACATCGCCATCTCGGTGGCGGCAGTGAATTCGTTCTGAGTTGATGGTGAGCACACACACGATGAGCACGCCCAACGAGCAGGAAAAGGCACAGCTCATCTACGTCGTGGAACGAGACCAGGGTGCCGCCGTCGACGACGATGAAGTCGACCTGGTGGGTGCGCTGCGAAGCCTCTGGCAGAAGAAGCTGCTGATCGTCGGCGTTACGTTGCTGACGACAGGCATTGCAGTCGCGTACGCACTGCTCGCCACGGAGTGGTATCGCGCGGAGGTCGTGCTCATCCCTCGAGAGAACTCTGCCGGTTCGCGAGTGCCATCGCAGTTATCCCAACTCGGCGGCTTGGCTAGCCTGGCCGGCATCAATCTCGGATCCGGGGGGTCACAGGAGCCGCTCGGGGTGCTGAAATCACAAGGATTCGCAAGACGATTCATCTTGCGCAACAATCTTGTCGAATCGCTCTCGAAAACGGAGTGGAGGGCGGCGACGGAATCAACGGAACTAAAGCGTCTCGGCGACGCGCTCGATTTTCTCCGCAGATCCGTTTTGACGGTTTCTGACGACAAGAAGACAGCCTTGATCACCGTCTCGGTGCAATGGAAGGACCCTCGGGAGGCCGCAGACTGGGCCAACAAAATCTCGAGCCAGATCAACGAGGAGTTCCGTTTGCAGGCAATTCGGGAGTCTGGGCGGAACCTGGCGTATCTGCGTACACAGTTGGCAGTGACCGATACCGTCGCGCTGCAACAGGCGCTTGCGTCCTTGATCGAAACCGAGATGAAGAAAGCAATGCTTGCTCGGGGAGCGGACGAATATGTCTACCGTATCGTCGACAGGGCCGAGCCACCCACGAAGCCCTCCAGACCCAAAAGAAAGCTTATAGTCATTCTGGGCTTCTTGGCCGGGTTGCTGGGCGGGACCCTGCTGGCTCTCTCGATCGATCCGCTGCGAACTCTAGCGCGTTCAGTTCGGGCGCCAAAGGGGTCGTAGCCAGCAAGTGCCAGCGATGTCGGCTGCGTCGTTCGTCGTCACTCCATGCGGACCCAATCTATGAAGGCAGTCATACTCGCAGGCGGCATGGGAACCCGGATCTCTGAGGAGACGAACCTCCGACCAAAGCCCATGATCGAGATCGGGGGCAAGCCTGTCCTGTGGCACATCATGAAGCTGTATTCCACGCATGGAATTCATGATTTCGTGATCTGCTGCGGATACAAGGGCTACCTCATCAAGGAGTATTTCGCCAACTACTTCCTGCACATGTCCGACGTCACCTTCCATATGGACCACAACCGCATGGAAGTGCACCAGCGGTTCGCCGAACCTTGGCGAGTAACGCTAGTCGATACTGGCGAGACAACGATGACAGGCGGGCGCCTCAAGCGTGTGGCCGAGTATGTGGCCAACGACGAGGCCTTCTGCTTCACCTACGGCGACGGCGTCAGCGACGTCGACATCACGGCCTTGATCAACTTCCATCGCGGCCACGGATGCCAGGCGACGCTGACGGCGGTGCATCCGCCCGGTCGCTTCGGCGCGCTCGATATCCGTGAACAGCAAAGCGTCGCGTCGTTCACCGAAAAGCCCAGAGGCGACGGCGGAATGATCAATGGTGGCTTCTTCGTGTTATCGCCACGGGTCATCGATCTGATCGAGGGCGACAAGACAATCTGGGAACGTGAGCCGTTGGAGTCGCTGGCTCGCAATCGACAGCTGAAGGCGTTCCCGCACGAGGGATTCTGGCAACCGATGGACACCTTGCGGGACAAGAGGCTATTGGAGGAGCTTTGGAGCAAGCAGCGGGCTCCATGGAAGGTCTGGGAGTGACAAGCGAATTCTGGCGCGGTCGCCGCGTCTTCGTGACCGGACACACAGGCTTCAAGGGTAGCTGGTTGTGCCTTTGGTTGCAGGGCCTGGGCGCTGACGTCACAGGCTACGCCCTGGCACCGATCACGACACCCAGTCTCTTCGACGTGGCGTCGGTGGCGCAGGGCATGCGCTCGGTGATCGGCGACATCCGCGATAGCGCGACCCTGCGCAAGACGATGATCGCCGCGCGGCCCGAGGTCTTGATTCACATGGCGGCGCAGGCGTTGGTGCGCGAGTCGTACGCCAACCCGGTAGAGACCTATTCCGTCAACGTGGTCGGCACGGCACAAGTCCTCGAGACCGTGCGCAGTTGTCCATCGGTTCGTGCCGTCGTCAGCGTGACCACCGACAAGTGCTACGAGAACAACGAGTGGCAATGGGGGTATCGCGAGAACGACCGGCTCGGCGGCCACGACCCCTATAGCAGCAGCAAGGCCGGCGCCGAGCTCGTTACCGCGGCCTACCGTTCGTCGTTCTTCAAGAACCTCGAGCGCCCGGTGGCGCTTGCCGCGGCGCGTGCCGGCAATGTGATCGGCGGTGGCGACTGGTCACGTGACCGGTTGATCCCGGACATTTTGGCCGCTATCCAGGCCGGGCAGGCCGTTCGCATTCGCTCCCCCGATGCCGTCCGGCCGTGGCAGCACGTGCTGGAGCCATTGTCAGGCTACCTCGCGCTGGCTGAGCGACTGTGTGGCCAGGACAGCATGGCCTACGCCGAGGCCTGGAATTTTGGCGCGGGCGACGACGACGCGCGGCCGGTGCGATGGATAGTCGAGCAGATGCTGGAGCGCTGGGGCAGCGGCGACTGGACAATAGATTCGCGACCGCAGCCGCACGAGGCCACGTACCTGAAGCTCGATTGCTCTAAGGCCCGCGCACGGCTGGCATGGCAACCGCGCTGGACCTTGGGGCACGCACTCGGCGCGATCGTCGACTGGCAGCGTGCCTATCTGCGCGGCGATGACATGCGAGCGATGACGCTTTCGCAGATTGCCAGCTTCGGGGATACCCCGGCATGAAGCGCGTGCTGGTCACCGGGGGCGCCGGCTTCGTCGGCGCGCGCGTCGTTCACCGTCTCGTCGAGCAGGGCCGCGACGTGGCGTTGCTGCTGCGCGAGACGAGCAACACGCGTCGCCTCGATGGCGTGATTGGAAGCTGCACCGTGCTGCGGGGTGATCTGTCTCGTCTGGAGAACCTTCACAAGTCGCTGCAGGCCTTCGCCCCCGATGGCGTGCTCCATCTGGCGTGGGAAGGGGTGAAGGGCGCCGATCGCAACCATCTAATGCAGCTCTCGAATGTGTCAATGTCGATCGACCTCTTCCGGCTCACTGGTGAGATTGGCTGCGCAAGTTTCGTGGGGCTCGGCTCGCAGGCCGAATATGGCCTGCTCGCGGGCTGCATCGACGAACGTGCCCCGACGCGGCCAACGACGACCTATGGTGCCGCCAAGCTGGCGACGGGGTGCGTGCTGGAGCGTGCTGCGGCGGCCGCGGACCGGCCTTTCGCCTGGCTCCGTCTTTTTTCGTCGTACGGCCCCGACGACGATCCTAGCTGGCTGATTCCCTACTTGATACGCACGCTTCTCGCGGGCGAGTCACCTCGCCTCACGAAGGGCGAGCAAGTCTGGGATTACATACACGTCGACGACGTCGCGGACGGGATCGTTGCCGCGCTGGATGCCAGCGCGCATGGAATCTTCAACCTCGGGTCGGGCCAAGCCCGGCCCCTGCGCCAGATCGTCGAGCGCCTGCGCGACGCGATCGATCCCAGCTTGCCGCTCGGCTTCGGCGAAGTTGATTACCGGCCGGATCAAGTTATGCACCTCGAGTCCAACATCCACGCGCTATGCACTGCTACTGGTTGGGCGCCCAAGGTCTCCCTGGAACATGGGCTGGCCGAAACGATCGCGTGGCACCGTGATGCAGCCCGCGCCGCAACTTCTGAGACCGACTGAGAGTCCTTCATGCCTGCCTATGCCTGTCGTCTCTGTAATCACACTGACCTGCCGACGGCCCTCGTTCTAACGAACTCACCGCGGAACGTCCAGCGCTTGTTTCGCAGCGAAGAGTTGGCGCAGGACCAGCCGGTCGAGCTGCGCGTGCTCCGCTGCAGCCGCTGCGGACTTGTGCAAATCGAACCGTTGCTCGATGACGGCTATTACGACGACTACATGATGCTGGCGACTCACTCGCCGCAGGTGCAGGAATACCAAGGGCGTCAATCGCGCGAGTTCGTGGAGCGCTTCGGCTTGCACGGCAAGAGCGTGAAGGAGGTCGGCTGTGGCGACGGCAGCTACCTGAATCATTTGCGGGCGGCAGGTTGCCTGCCGTCGGGCATCGAGCCTTCGGATCGTTCACGGGAATTCGCAACGAAGCGTGGACATGCAATCGAAGAAGGTTACGTCACGGTCGACCGCGAGTTGGCCGGAGCGCCCTTCGACGGCTTCGTGACGCGACAGGTCCTGGAACACGTGCCCGACATCAACGGCTTTCTCACAGGGATCCGGCGCAATCTCAAGCCCGGCGCAGCGGGACTCGTCGAAGTGCCGAGCCTCGACAAGGCCCTGGCCGATCGTCGCTATTACGACTTTTTCGCGGATCACGTCAATTACTTTTCCGTGCGGACTTTGCGGTTGGCGCTGGAGCTGAATGGATTCGAAGTGCTTGAAGTCCGCCACGACATGTTCGACGAGTACGTGGTGGCTTACGTGCTCAATACTGCCCATCCCGATCTCGACGACATTGCCGCCACCGTGGGTTCATTGGCTCTGGAACTGCGCGCATTCCTCGCGAGCCACCGCCAGCGCGGCGAAAAAGTCGCCGTCTGGGGCGCCGGCGGCAAGGGGTTGGTCAGCCTGGCGACGGCTGGCGTCGTCGACATCGACCTGCTGGTCGACAGTGATCCGAACAAGCTCGGACTGCTTACGCCGGTCACGCATCTTGAAGTGCGTTCGCCCGAGGCGCTGCGTACGGCGGGTTGCTCGGCCATCATCGTCACCGCGATGGCCTACAAGGACGAGATCACGCGTACCCTCACCGAGGACCTTGGGTTCACCGGGCGCATCGCGTATCTCGGGCACCATCTCGAACTCCTCGACGTCGTCTCCACCTCGTGACCGCCATGGCAACCAGTGCTTCGGGTGCCGACGCTTCGTGTCGAGTCTGTTCGGCGCGGACGCTCGAGACGGCTTTCGTTCTGCAGGCGATGCCACGTTGGAATCACCGCTTGCTGCAGGCAGCCGAACTCTCTGCCGATCGAGCCGTCGACATCGACGTGCGCCGGTGCGCCAGCTGCGGTTTCGTCAGCACCGCGATGAACCTCGCGGACGACTACTACGACGATTACCTGAACGTGCCGTCGTTGTCGCCGCAAGCTTGCCTGTTCCAGACTAAGCAGGCGCGCGAGTTCGTCGAGCGCTTCGGTCTGGCGGGTCGCAAGGTGCTGGAAATAGGCTGCGGTGATGGTTTCTTCCTGCGTGCGCTCGCCGAGGCCGGCGCCCGCGTGCATGGCGTCGAGCCGTCCGCCGGGCAGCGGCAGGTGGCGGAGAGCCGTGGACTTGCAGTCGAGGGCGGATTTCTGAGCCGGCAACGACTGCTGGCGGCCGGGCCTTTCGATGCCTTCGTGACGCGACAGGTGCTAGAGCATGTCGATGACATTCGCGACTTTCTCCTGACGGTGCGGGCCAACCTGGCCCCTGCCGCTGCCGGCCTGGTCGAGGTTCCTAACCTGGAAATGCTTGCGGCCGACAAACGTTTCTTCGATTTCATCCCCGAGCACGTCAACTACTTCTCGCCGCGTTCGCTGCGCCTGGCGTTGGAACTGGTCGGGTTCGACATAGTTGCGCTCGAGCCCGTCGACAACGCGGAGTCACTGCGCGCGCTCGTGCGGTGGCCGGGAATGCCGGCGTACGACGACCTGGCGCAACGCGTACTCTCGTTGCGAGCCGATGTTTCCGGATTCATCGCTCGCTGCCGCGCCGAAGGTAAGCGGGTAGCGATCTGGGGAGCGGGGGGCAAGGGGATCAGCATGATGGCGGTGACAAACCTCGAAGGCGTCAACCTGCTCGTGGACGCCGATCCGGGCAAGCAGGGTCGATTTACGCCAATGTCGCACCTGCGCGTCGAATCACCCAGTGAACTCGCCAGGCAAGGCATCGGAGCCGTCATTGTCATGGCTCCTGCCTATGAGCGTGAGATCGCGGCACGCCTGCGCACCGAACTCGGGTTCGCTGGCGACATCGTCCTTGCTGGCCGGGCATTTGAGCTACTCCGTCCGGCAGGAGACCAGCAGTGAACGACGCACTACCAGTCGGCCTCGATTCCACGCGAGCCCTGGCGCGTGACGTCCGCCTCGATATTCTCGAGATGGTCCACCGCGCGCGGGCATCCCACGTCGGGAGCTGCTTCTCGATCGTCGATGCTCTGGCCGTGCTGTACGGGCGCGTGATGAATTTCCGGCCGAATGACCCGGAGTGGGAAGGCCGCGACCGCTTCATTCTCAGCAAGGGGCACGCAGCGGCAGCGGTCTATGCGACTTTGGCACGTATCGGCGTGCTGTCTCGTGACGAGCTGCAGACCTACGGCGCGGACGGCTCGCTTTACATGACGCATGTCAGCCACAAGATCCGCGGCGTCGAATTCTCGTCCGGCTCTCTCGGTCACGGCCTGCCGTTCGGTGCGGGCAAGGCGCTCGCGGCGCGGCGTCAGGGCCGAGCCTGGCGCGTCTTCGTCACGCTGAGCGATGGCGAGATGGACGAGGGCTCGAACTGGGAGGCGCTGATGTTTGCCTCCCACCACGGGCTCGACAACCTCATCGCCCTGATCGATTACAACAAGCTGCAGAGCCTGACCACGATCGCAAAGACGTTGTCCCTGGAGCCGCTGGCGGACAAGCTGCGCGCCTTCGGCTGGGCAGTGCAAGAGGTTGACGGGCATGACCACGAAGCGCTGGAAGCGGCTCTGCGCGGAGCGCCGTGGACGCCCGGGCGACCGTCGGTGCTGATCATGCATACCACCAAGGGCAAGGGCGTGAGCTTCATGGAAAACCGCGTCGAGTGGCACTACAAGAGCCCCGGCGACGAACATTTCGCCGCCGCCCGTGCAGAGTTGCTGCAACAAGATGCGTAACGCCTTCATCGACGAACTCGTCAGCCTGGCCGAACGGCACCCGCACATCGCGCTGGTCGTGGGTGACCTGGGATACTCGGTCGTCGAGCCGTTCGCGGATCGCTTTCCGGATCGTTTCATCAACGCGGGCGTCGCCGAACAGAACATGACGGGCCTCGCTGCCGGAATGGCGTCCGAGGGCTATCACGTCTTCACTTACTCGATCGCCAATTTCCCGACGTTCCGATGCGCCGAGCAGATCCGCAACGACGTCGACTATCAGCGGCTGTCGGTCACCGTGGTCGCGGTAGGCGGCGGCCTGGCCTACGGCGCACTCGGCTACTCGCACCACGCAGTCCAGGATTACGCGCTGCTGCGCACGATGCCGAACCTGATGCTCGCCGCGCCGGGCGATCCGTCGGAGGTGCGTGCCTGCCTGCGCTACCTCGTGGCGAATCCGCAACCCTCGTACCTGCGCTTGGGCAAGGCCGGCGAGCGCGACTTCCATGAAGGCGCGGTGCCGGACCTGGCGCCGGGGCGCTGGAGTCTCATCCGCGCCGACGAAGGCGGAACGCGCCAGGTGCTGCTTGCCACCGGTGCCACGCTCGAGTTGGCGATGACGATGCGCGAGCGGCCCGACTACTTAGGCTGTGAGGTCTGCACGCTGCCACTGTGGGGCATGGCGGCGAAGCCGTTGCAGGCCGCTCAGGTGGCGCAGCGAGACGTCGTGACGACCCTCGAAGATCATCTCGAGGACGGCGGCTTCGGCTCGTGGCTTGCGGAGTCGCTAGGTCGTGAGCCCGCGCTGCGCGCGCGGCTGCACGCCCGGTCGCTCTCGCCCGAGGTGTGCGGGCTGGTTGGCAGTCAAGCGACGCTGAACGCACGTGGAGGGCTGCGATGAGGCTGATGTCGGGTGCGGGCGAGCCGCTGCTCGCCATCTGCGTGCCGACCTTTAACCGCGCCTCCAGCCTGCGCAATCTCTTCCGCTCCCTGGGCGCGGTCAAGGCACGCTTCGGAGCTGAGATCGAGATCTGCATCTCGAACAATGGCTCGACGGATGACACGCGCGCTGTTATCGAGCAGTTCTCGAGCGAGCACTCGTCTGTCGTACAGCACCAGTCGTCGAACATCGGCGGCACGCTCAACATCATTGCAGTGGCAGGGCAGATGCGGGCACGCTGGGGCATCCTGTGCGGTGACGATGACGAACTCGACCCAGAATCCATCGAACGCATTCTCGCGCGGCTGCGCACGCTCGCGACGGATACCTGGATGTTGGTCGAATGCGCCGATCTCGATGGTCGCGGGCAGTACCTGCACTATTTTGTGGAGGGCGACTACGATGCCGCCGGCTTCCGCCGAGCAGTGCTGCGTAGCGGCCTGGACCCGTTCGGGTTCATGGGCGTGCACGTGTTCCCGCGCTCGGCGGTGCCGATACTGCAGTCGCTGCAAATCATCGACGCACAGCCCTGGCCGCACCTGGCCGGCTTGCTGCGGCACATCATGCGGCACGGCACGCGGGTGCATACGCTCCGCGAGATTGCAATCATGCAGGCCAAGGGGGGCGCGAAGCTGTTCTGGAGCGGCGGGGACCTTGCGCGCATCCGCATCGCCAAGCTGCGAATCGTCTGGCGCGCGTTGCAGCAACCCACCGATCACGTCCTGTTCCTGCGTCTGCTGATGCTGCGCGAGATGTATTCGCTTGGAAGCATCAAGGCGATCGCTGCGTGGAAACTGTACGAGCACGAGGACTACGATCGCGGCGCGGTAGGCGCCTACCTTGAGGCGAGTGGCTGGATGGGCGTCTGGTTGCCCCTTGCCGTGCCCTATGCGCTGCTCGCGCTGGTGCTGAGAGTCGTACCCCACGGCGTGTACGCTGAATTCTTCCGCCTCATCGGCCAGGATGGCCTGCTTACGCGCTACCAGCAGGTCAAGCGCGAACTCGGCGCATTCGACGGCATCAAGCGCGGCATCTGACGCCGCCCGCCATGAAACGTCGACTCAATGCCGCTGTCAGCTTCTCGCTGCTGTACAAGGCGTGGCAGGCCGCGGCCGGGTTGGTGACGATCCCGATCGTGATCCATTACCTCGCGCCGGTGCTGCAGGGCTACTACTACACGTTCGCGAGCCTGATCGCGCTGCAGTCGTTCTTCGAACTCGGCTTCGGTATCGTAATCTCGGTTTATGCCAGCCACGAGTGGGTCCGGTTGCGGATTGACGAATCGGGACGCATCGCCGGCGACGAGCGCGCGCACTCGCGTCTCCTCAGCCTCGGGCGCTTCGTCATCAGCTTCTTCGGGCTTGCCTCGCTGACCTACCTGGTGATTATCGCGACGGTAGGCTTCCATGTCCTGTCACGTCACGCCGACCCGTCCGTCGACTGGCGCGCGCCGTGGCTGTTGCACATCGCTTTCTCGGCCGTCTCGCTGTGGCTGATGCCGTTTCTCAGTCTCATGGAGGGCTGCAACCAGGTTGCGGCTGTGGCTCGCTTCCGGCTGCTCCAGTCGCTGGTGGCCAACGGCGCGTTGTGGGTGGCGCTGTCCGCTGGCGCCGAACTTTGGGCGTTACCGCTGTTCAGCGCCTGCAACGCCCTGATGCTCGCGGGCTTCCTCGGCATTGCGCGGAGCGGCTTCTTTAGCTCGCTGCTCGAACGCCCTGGCAGCGACCGCATCTCATGGCGGCACGACCTGTTTCCCATGCAATGGCGACTGGCGGTGCAGGCGCTGTTCAGCTACATGACCTTTCCGCTGTACACCTTGCTCTCTTACACGTACTTCGGCCCTGTCGAGGCTGGCCGCATGGGCATGACGTTGCAAGTCGTCGCCGGGGTCCAGTCGTTCTCGCTGGTGATGGTGATGGCCAAGGCGCCCGATCTCGCGCTACTCGCAGCCTCGCAAGACCACGCTGGCCTGCAGGCCACCTGGCGGCGCTGGAGCGCGCGCGCGCTCAGCACCATGACCGTGACTTTCATCATGCTGTTGCTCGTGCAGGCCACCAGCGCCGGGCTGCTGTCGAAGGAACTCGACCGAGTGCTGAGTCCGGGCGTCTGTTGGATGCTTGCGGCAGGTGCACTGACTGCCGGCATCGTGCAGTGCATCGCCGTCTACCTGCGCGCCCACAAGCGGGAGTTGCTGACGTTCGTCGGCGTCTCGACGGGCCTCCTTTATGGTCTCGGTGCCTGGGGGCTGGGCCTTCGCTTCGGCGCGCCGGGCATTGCGGCGAGCTATCTGGCGGTGACGATGCTCGCCGTATTGCCGATGACGCTGCAAGTGCTGAGCCGCAGCCGCCCCACGCTGCAGGTACCGCTGTCGTGATGAAGCCCGCGATGCTGCCCCGGCCGGGTCCCCGGCGCCTCGTGCCGCTGCTGCCGGTACTGCTGGGTGTCGTCGTGGCGATGACGATCGGCTACGTCTTCCGGAGCACGATCTGGGATTACATGCAGCATGGCTCCGACGCGGCCTATTTCTTCGAGACCGCGTCGACCGGTGACTACGATTTCTCACTCGATGAGTCACTGCTTTTCGCCGAGAACCAGATACCGCTGATCCTCTACGGCAGTGTCTACGCATTGATGTCGTCGCTCGGCCTTGACGCCAACCCGTTCGGCGGCATCTTCGTGAACGCTGCAATGATGATCGCCGCGATCGCGCTGGCGCTGCACTATGCGCGAACGCGCTTTGGCTTCGGGCCCCGCCGCCAGCTCAAGCTCGCAGGACTGCTCTCTTTCAACGGACTGATCATGATGTTCGTCGGCATCCACATGCGGGATGCGTTTCTGTTTTTCCTGACTACGGCCGCGGTGGTCGCCTTTCACCCCTCACCGGGGCGAACTCCACTGCCGCGGCATGCAGCCCGCTTCTGCATGCTCGTCTTGCTTGCGGTGCTGTCGTTCCTGTCGCGCAAGGAGAGCTTTGCCGTACCGATTCTCGTCTACATTCTCGCCTTCGTTTCGACATTGGATTTTCGCCGTGCGGGCATTCGACTCGCGCTGCTTGCCTGCGCAGCCGCAGTCGCCACGGTCATCGTCAGGTTCAATGCCATTGAGCTCGTTACCGACAACGCAGAGGCCTACAAGCTTCTGTCACAGGAAGAAAGCAGCGGTTCGTCGCTCGCTTACTACCTGCTTTACGACCTGCCGCCCCCTTTCTCCACCCTCGCAGGCATGGTGCTGCTGCTGTTCATCAAGGTCCCGTTCTGGCGCGGCGCGCTGTACGACTCGTACTCCTTCTACATGTCGCTTGCTGCACTCCAGATGCTGTTCATCGCCCCCACGGTGATTGGACTCGGTTGGTTTGCCCTGCGGAATCGAGTGGAGTTGCGTCATCGCTACCTGTTTTTTATTCTCGCGGCGATGGCCTTCATCGTCACGCTCACGAGCAATCAGGTCCGTCATTTTGCGACCGTGTACTCGGCCCTGATGATCGTTTATCTCTGCCGCGACGAGATCGTCCCCTGGGCCAGGTTACGGATTTTCTGGCAATTTTCGCTAGCGACGACGGCACTGGTAATCTTGGCGAGCTTAGCGGTCGAAATTCGTTGACGGCCGGGCCAGTCTGCTTTGCAGTTCCCATCACTCAAAACCGAGTCTTGCCACCTTGATCCGACACTACAGCACGCGTGCCGTCTGCCCATGAAAGTCCTCGTTACCGGCGCCGACGGGTTCATCGGCTCTCACTTGACCGAAGCGCTGGTGCGCAGCGGTCACGACGTGCGCGCCTTCGTGTACTACAACTCGTTCAACTCCTGGGGCTGGCTCGACCGTTGCGCGCCCGACGTCAAGGGCCGCTTCGAGGTCTTCGCGGGCGACATCCGCGACCCCCACGGCGTGCGTACGGCGATGCGTGGCTGCGATCGCGTGCTGCATTTGGCGGCGTTGATCGCGATACCGTACTCGTATCACTCACCGGACACTTACGTCGACACGAACGTCAAGGGGACGCTGAACGTAGTCCAGGCGGCGCGCGACCTCGACGTGCTGCGTGTCGTGCATACTTCCACGAGCGAGGTCTACGGCACGGCACGTTTCGTGCCGATTACCGAAGAGCACCCACTGCAGGGTCAGTCGCCATACTCGGCAAGCAAGATCGGTGCGGACCAGATCGCGCTGTCATTCCATTGTTCGTTCCAGACGCCGGTTGCGGTACTGCGACCTTTCAATACTTATGGGCCGCGACAGTCGGCGCGTGCCGTCATCCCGACGATCATTACCCAGATCGCCGCGGGACGACGCGCCATCAAGCTTGGCGCCGTGCACCCGACTCGCGATTTCTCGTTCGTCGACGACACGGTGCGCGGCTTCATCGCCGCAATGAGCAGCGACGAGGCCGTCGGCGTCGTCACCAACATTGGCAGCGGGTTCGAGATTTCCATTGGCGACACCGCGCATTGCATTGCGCGGCAAATGGGTGTGAAGATCGAGATCGAAGGAGAGAGCCAGCGCATGCGCCCCGCGGCCAGCGAAGTCGAGCGCTTGTTTGCCAGCTATGCAATGGCGGAGCAGCGCATGGGCTGGACGCCGGCCTACGGTGGGCTGCATGG
>JANNGT010000222.1:0-18351 GCA_031404015.1 Gammaproteobacteria bacterium
ATACCACGTGCTGTGATGAATGCTGAAGCGCACGACGGACACCCCCTCGATCTCCATTCCGTGCTTAGTCCATTTGACGGCGCCCTGAGGCAAACACCAGGAAGAAGGCGGCGCCGAACAGGGCAACCGCCGCGGTCAGCATGAACGGCGCGCCGAACGTGCCGGTGCGATCGACCAGCCAGCCCGTCAAGTAGATGCCGACGATGCCGGGCAGCGTGGCGAACGTGTTGCTGATGCCCCAGATGACGTCAGCGTATTTCGGCGCAATGTCGAAGCAGTTGGGGGCGAAGCCCGACATGGCGCAGGCCGAGGTCGCCGTCGCACCGCACATGATCAGTACGGCCGCCAGGGGCGTCGTCGCCTGCGTCAGCAACAGCAGGAAAAACGCACTGCCAGCCAGTGCGATGGTCTGCATCAGCTTGCGGACGTAGCCGGCGCTGCGCCCGTGCTGCAGCATCCGATCCGCCCATGCGCCCGCCATGTTCGCTGCGATGAAGTTGACCAGCCACGGCGCCGCGGACAGCACGCCGGCGCTGGCGAGCGAGACGCCGAACGTGCTCTTGAAGTAGGTCGGCATCCACGCCAGCAGGACGTACAAGCCCCAGTTGCTGGCGAAGTGGGCCACGATGATGGCCCACACGGCGGGCAGGCGCAGCAGTCGACCCCAGGGTATGGCGCCGCGGCCAGAGTTTTGCGCCTTTGCGTCCGGCGAACTCACCGCACGAGCTTCATCCCGGGCAAGGAAATGCCAGAACGCGTACCAGACCAGTCCGATGGCTCCGAACAAGTAAAAGGGCAGTGCCCAGCCGTATTCACGCACCAGCCAGCCCGTGGCCGGCAACGCGAACACGGTTCCGAGTGAGATCGCGCTGATGATGAGCGCGGTCGCGCGTGAACGGCGCTCCGGCGGCACCCAGCGACTGATCATGTTCATGGAAGCGGGGAAGACGGCCGCTTCGCCGAGCCCGAGCGCGATGCGCGCTGCGATGAGCGCGCCCAGTGACATGGTCGCGGCAGGCGGGGTAAGTGCCGTCCATGCCGACCACCAGAGCACGGCAACACCGAGCACCAGCCAACCGCCGTAGCGGTTCGCGAGCGCGCCGGTCGCCGCCATCAGCAGCAGGTACCCGACGAAGAACGACGACAGCACGACGCCTTTCTGTGTCTCGGTCCAGCCGAGGTCGTCCTTCATCGCGATGGCGGCGACCGAGATGTTGGTGCGGTCGATATAAGAGATGAAGACCGCGGCGAAGAGCAGCAGCACGACCGTGTAATAACGTGGCCACGACCGGCCACTTGCGTCG
The DNA here is from genome assembly GCA_031404015.1 of Gammaproteobacteria bacterium. Lineage (GTDB taxonomy): Bacteria > Pseudomonadota > Gammaproteobacteria > Steroidobacterales > Steroidobacteraceae > RPQJ01. The sequence goes on from JANNGT010000222.1 coordinate 1,305, forward strand.
TCCTGCGAGCTGGACATGGACCTCTCCCCGCTGCCATATCGATGTGACAGATTACCGTTTATCCTACAAGCCTCGACCGATACCGCGAAGACCGAAGTTCAGGAGCGTGCCATGACGACCCGACCAACCTTACGCAACTGGCAGCTTGTCGCGGGTGCAGCCGCGGCCTTGTGTGTCCCGCTGGCATTACCTGTCCGGACCGCCGGGGCGCAGGGCGCCGCCGTGAAGGTTGCGACAGGCGCGGGCGTGGAGCATGCGCCGGCGACAGTTGCGCACTTCGATTCGAACGGCAAGGAAGCTTCCACTTTCACGCTCGAATTGCGCAAGGGACTCGTGGCTACGCTCCCATTTTCGGACAGGCGCGACTTCGAGGAGGCCAGGAAGGGATTCATCGCTGAACCGCCTTTCAAGAAGATCATGGCCGATGCGGGCAACGTGGCCTGGGACATGGGCAGCTACGATTGGCTGCTGCAGGAAAAGGACTTCCAGAGCATCAACCCGTCGCTGCAGCGACAGGCCGTGCTGAACATGGCCTACGGTCTTTACGAAGTAGTCCCGGGCAAGATCTACCAGGTGCGAGGCTTCGACCTCGCCAACATCAGCTTTATCAAGAGCGACACGGGGTGGATCGTCTTCGACCCGCTCACAGCCAAGGAGACAGCACGCGCGGCGCTGAAGCTCATCAATGACACGCTCGGTGCGCGCCCTGTGGTCGGCGTCGTGTATTCGCACACGCATGGCGATCACTTCGGCGGTGTGCGCGGCGTCGTCGACGAGGCGGACGTGCTCAGTGGCAAGGTCAAGGTCATCGCCGGCGCTGGGTTCATGCAGGCGGCCATCGAGGAAAACGTCTTTGCCGGCAACGCCATGTCGCGTCGCACGCAATGGCAATACGCGATGCTGCTGCCGCGGGACTCGCACGGTCATGTAGACCAGGCCATCGGCAAGAACATTGCCAACGGTAATGTCGGTTTAATTGCGCCCAACATGTTTATCACCAAGGACATCGAAGTAGTCACACTCGATGGCGTGCAGATGGTCTTCCAGGACGCTGCCGACACCGAAGCGCCAGTCGAGATGAACACCTATTTCCCGCAGTTCAAGGCGTTCTGGGCATCGGAAGTCATCACCGCCACCATCCACAATATCTACACGCTGCGCGGCGCCCCGGTGCGTAACGCACTGAACTGGTCCAAGGAGATCAACGAGGCTCTGTGGAAGTTCGGCCAGGAAGCTGACGTGATGTTCGCCTCGCACAGTTGGCCGCGGTGGGGCAACGCCCGCATCCAGGAAGTGATGCGGGCGCAGCGCGATACCTACGCCAACCTGAACAACCAAACGCTGCATTACGCCAACCAGGGCGTCACGATCAACCAGATCCAGAACGTCTACGAAGTGCCGAAGAGCCTGCAACAGCAGTGGTCGGCGCGCAGCTACCACGGCGACGTGCAGAACAACGCACGTGCCGTCATCAATCGTTTTCTGGGCTTCTACGACGGCAACCCGGTCAACCTGCATCCGCTGTCGCCTGAGACTTCGGCCCCGCTCTACGTCGAGATGATGGGCGGCTCCGCGAAGATCATGACCAAGGGCTCGGAACTCATTCGGCAGGGCAAGTACCTGGAGGCCACCGAGATCCTCAACAAGCTGATGCTGGCTGAAACACGCAATGTGCCGGCGCGCCGCCTCCTTGCTGACGCCTATGAACAGCTTGGCTACCAGGCCGAAAGTTCCAGCGTGCGCAACAGCTATTTGCAGGGCGCATTCGAACTGCGCAATGGGCTCCCGACCGGCAGCGGGCCGCGGTCCGGCGGACCGGACGTCATTCGCGCCATGTCCACCGAAATGTGGCTGGACTTCCTCGGCATCAGCATGGACCCGAAAAAGGCTGAGGGTTTCCGCTTCACCACCAATCTGGTCACGCCAGACAACGGCGAGAAATTCCTGGTGGAACTCAGCAACGCCACATTGACCAACATGGAGGGCGTGCAGGCGGCTAACCCAGACCTGACGATCACGGTGAACCGCTCGGAGCTCAATCGGGTCATGATGGGCGTGACCACGTTCGATGGCCTGATCAAGGAAGGCAAGGCCACGTTCGTCGGCGATCGCAAGTACCTCGACCAGTTGCGCACGCTCATGGTGCCGTTCGCGCCCAATTTCGAGATCCTGCCGGGAACGGCACCGCAGTCGGCCCCTAAGGGCCTTGAACCGATGGTGGTGCCGCAACCGACGCATGCCGACGGCTAGGCACGCACCGCCGCGCTAGAATAGGCCGTTGCGTCTGGATAGCACTGAATCAATACGGAGTTTGCAATGCGTAACTTGTTGTCCATCGTTGCGGTGGCGGGCCTGCTTGCGTTGACCGCGCCGACCACTCGAGCACAAAACGCTTCCGGCGACTGGAAGCAGACGGCGTTCATCTACGGCATGGGTGCTGCCATCAGCGGCGACGTTCAACTCGGTGCCCTGGAGCTGCCGGTCAGCGTGAGCATGTCCGACGTGCTCGATGCCCTCGAGTTCGGGGCGATGGCGACTTATCGCATCGAAAACGACGAGTGGTCGTTCGAGGGCGACGTCACTTATATGGGCCTCGGTTGGAGTCCCAGCGGTCCTCGTGGCAATGTGCGCGGCGACTTGGACGTGGACCAGATCACGGTCATGGCGACGGCCGGCCGGCGTTTGTCGCCGTATGTCGAGGGGCTGGTCTCACTTGCCTACTTCAACCTGTCGACGGATCTCGAGGTGCGCGTGCTGAACCAGCGGCAGAGCGCGAGTCGTGACGCTGACTGGATCGACCCGCTGCTCGGCGTGCAGTACGCAGTTCCGTTCGCCGGCAAATGGACCTACAGCTTGCGCGGCGACATCGGCGGCTTCGGCGTGGGTTCAGATCTAACCTGGCAGTTGTTTACGACCGTGCGCCGACAGAACAGTGACAGGTTCGGTTGGTATGTCGGTTACCGCGCGCTCGGCTACAATTACGAGGACGGCAGCGGCCGCAACTACCAGCATTACGACCTGACCCAGCAAGGCCCGCTCGCTGGCGTTGCCCTCTCTTTCTGAGAACATTCAAATGAAGTTGAACCATGCTTGCTCGTTGATCCTCGCCTTGGGTGCCAGCGCAATGGCGCCGATCGCCTCGGCGATCGAACCCATCCCGGAGACTCCCGGCTGGCGTGGATTCGTCGTGGGCGGCGTGGGCTACACAGAGATCAAGAGCAACCTCGTGGCAGGCAACGGTGCCCTCGACATCGGTCGGGACACCATCAATTCCGTCAACGACGCGCCGGGCAGCGACGACGCGGTGCATCCGATCGTGACCGGCGAGGTCAACTACACGTTCCAGGACCAATGGCAGGTCTTTCTCGGCACGTCGCTGGAGGACGCGGTCACGTTGGACGGGACGGCGCAGTTCGGGGTGCGCAAGGACTGGGGTGCGGTCGGAGTGCTGCAGGCCGGGTACCTGTTCTCCGGCATCCCGACCCAGGCCTGGGCGGATCCTTATGCGGAAGGCGTCAAGCGCAAGGAAGTCGACCGCGACTCCAGCGGTCTGCGCCTGCGCTGGGACCGCGTCATGGGTTCCGCGTTCGAACTCACCCTGTCCTACCGGGACATCTCGGTTGACGACGAGGCCAGCGGCCAGGGCGTGCAGAGCGTCACTTGTAATCTCTCGTGCCAGGACCTGCTGCGCCGTGATGGCGACCAGTTATCGTTCGACGTGTCCTATCTCTACAAAGTTGGCGACGGCACGCGTCACCTGCTGCGCCCGCTCGTGCGCTACACGGTCGACGATCGCGACGGCGATGCCATCAGCAGCGACGCCTACCGGCTGCAGTTGAGCCACGTTTTCCTTGGACAGGGCTACACCGTCGCCAGCAACGTCGCCTTCGGCGCGAGCAGCCAGGACGCGCCCAACCCGATTTTTGGACGCAAGACCGACTCACAGCGCTTCGCCGTGGACTCCACGCTGTTCTACCGCTTACCCATCGCCAGCGGACGCTGGCAGGCCGTTGGCAATATTCTTTTTGGCCAGGACGACTCCGACGTGCGGTTCCACGACAGCGACGTGTTCATGGTGAGCGTGGGTGCGATGTACCGTTTCGGGAGTCGTTGACGCCATCATGAGTCGCAAGTCCCAGAGAAACAAACCCGCCGAGCAGGCTGGCGTGGCAGTTCCAGCCGACACGAGCAAATCGTTCGCACGTCGCTGGATGTTCGGGCTGGCTGTCATCGCCGCGATACTCGTCGGCGTGGCCGTGATCGCGTCCCGCAGCGAGCAGGGCTCGTCAGGCGCAGGCGCAGGCACAAGTGGATTGGCCGCAGACGCACTCGCCAGCACGCATTCACCGACGCTGGGCGAGGCCACCGCCAAGGTGCACATCGTCGAGTTCCTCGACCCGGCTTGCGAAACCTGTGCGGCGTTTTACCCGATCGTCAAGCAGATGCTGGCCGACCATGCAGGCAAGATTAGGCTGTCGATTCGCCACCTGCCGCTGCACGAAGGATCTGAGGTCGCCGTGCGCGCACTCGAGGCGAGCCGCGCCCAGGACAAGTACTGGGAGACGCTCGAATCCCTGTTCGCAACGCAATCGCAGTGGACCGTCCATCACAAGGTCGACCCGCAGCAGGTCATGCGCGTGCTTGCTGCGACGGGCCTGGACATGGAACGCCTGCAGGCTGACATGAATTCGCCCGCAGTGAATGAGCGCGTTGCAAAAGACATGGCGGACGGCAAGGCACTCAAGGTGACCGCGACACCAGAGTATTTCGTCAACGGCAAGCCGATGCCCAGCTTCGGCGAGCAGCAGCTGCGCGGCCTCGTCGCGGGTGCGCTGGACGAAGCCTACTAGTACGCCAACGGGAGTCAGCCTGGCCAGCGAAGCACTGGGTCCGCGCGCAGCGGATGGCTCAGGCGTCATCGCGACGCCTTTTGCCTGCCTAGGCGAGCTTGCTCAGTGCGAATGCGGCCAGGAATCCGAGGACCGTGACCAGGCCCGCATAGTCATGCGTTTCCTCGAATGCTTCGGGAATCATCGTGTCGACGAGCATCGCGAGGATGCCCCCGGCTGCGACAGCGGTCGTAGCGGCCACGACCTGCGGTGGGGCGTCTGCAAACAGCACATAGCCCGCGATGGCAGCCAACGCGGATGCCACCGCGATGCCACCCCACACGCCAAAAATATAGCGAGCGGATCGCCCGGCCTGACGCATGCCGACCGAGCCCGAGAGGCCCTCGGGAACGTTCGAGAGGAAGATCGCAATGACGGCAACGAGACTGACCGCGCCGCCTTCGAGCAGGCTCAGGCCGATCACGATCGATTCCGGCACGCCATCGAGCAGGGCCCCGAGCGCGATCGAGAGGCCGCTCCCCGCATGCTGCTTCTCGGAAGGCTGCAGGCCGCGGGACCGCTTGCGATGCTTTGCGCCGCGCCGCGCGAGCACTGCGTTGGCCGCCGTGTAAACCACGGCGCCGACGAGAAAGCCCACGCCGGTTGCAAAGATGCCGCCTTGGCGGAACGCTTCGTCCATCAATTCGAACGACAACGCCGAGATCAGCACACCGCTGCCGAAGGCCATGATGGCTGCCACGAGTACGGGTGGAATGCGCGCGGCATAGCCGACCGCCGCGCCCAGTACCAATGCGCTTCCGGCAAGCAGTCCCCAGCCACCGGCGATCATCCAACCCGTCATGTTGCACTCGAACTCATTCGTGGGTGCGCCGGCGTCATTTCGTTGCGGCACCATGACGCATATGGGGCGGGACCGCCATCGGCATACGTCGCCAGGCTGCGACGTGTTCGAAATGTCCGAAAAGCAGGATGCACAGCTTCAGACCGTGGATCCGGGCCCGTCTGGCTCGCGCAGGCGACGCATTCTCGTCGTGGACGACAATCAGGATGCGGCCGACAGCCTCGCGCTACTGCTCGAGCTGGACGGGCACGAGGTGCGCGCACGGTCTGCGGGCTTCGATCACCACCTGACCAAGCCCATCGACCCAGATCGTCTGGCCGAGTTGATCAGCGCTATGGAGTAGCGGAAGACGGCGCAGAACTGAAACCCCGCGCCAAGTCCGGTCTGTGACGGCGAGCGCACTCGTGTTAGCACCAATCCGGATCAGATTTCCGCTGTTTACTTGGCTTTTTCTGTCGCGCGCACTTGCTCGCTCGACCGCGGACGCAGACACTTCGTTCCGTCGATAAAAGCAAACCCGTCGAAAGGCGGGGACGCAAAGTTACCGGTCTACGGGCTAACGCCTACGACAGCGGGGTTGCCGGGGCCGGTGGAAACCGCTCCGTTAATGACCTACCAGGATGGTTGTGACGCATACGCGCCGCGCCATACCGCTGCCTGCGGCTCGTTCGAAGACCGATCCTGTCAATACGGAACCGGGATTCAACATGAGCAAGTATCTTCTGGCAGGTGCCGTCGCGCTGATCAATGCGTGCGGGATGTTCTCCAGCGCACAAGCCGCTGGCACGGCCCCTCTGCTGATCGGCACCCCTTCGCCATCGGGCGTAGTGGGTTCGGTCTACACATTCGTTCCCCAGGCAATCGATGCGGAGGGCGACAAGTTACGTTTTTCGATCATCAGCCGGCCCTCCTGGGCCAGCTTCAACACGCGCACTGGGGGTCTCGCGGGCACGCCTCCGGCTGAGGCGATCGGCATCCATGATGGGATCACGATCTCGGTCACGGATGGCACCAGCAAGCGCTCGCTGCCGACGTTCTCGATTACTGTGCAGCCGCAGGCCATTGTGATATCCCCGCCGCCGCCGCCGCCACCGGCGCGCAAGGCGAACTACGGACACTTCTTTGCCACTCGTTATCAGGACGGCCCCGCCGAGGTCGCGATGCTGTGCGAACAACAAGGTGTACGGGGCGTGCTCATGCGCCGCACATGGAGCCAGGTGGAGCCGTCGGCCGGCAGCTACGATTTCGGCGCCATCGACGAAACCTTCTCGGCGATCGCGGCTTCGCGCAACCCGCAATGCCAGCTGTGGGTGATGATCGAGTTCAAGAGCTTCAGCTCAAGCCCGATTCGACACCCGGCACCTGCATACCTCGCGCAATACCAGGCGCTGAATTCCCAGGGCGACGCCTCGACCATGATGATGTGGGAGCCGGCGGTCAGCGACGCCTATGTACGCCTCATGCAGGCGATGGCGGCGCGCTACGACGCGAATCCGCGATTCGAGGGTTTCGTAATGCAGGAATCCGCACTCGGCTTCAATGGGGCATACACCCAGGACGTGGCGGCCGGCGGTACGTATACGGCCGATCGCTGGCGTGACGCGATCGTGCGTCACGTGAGTTCGTGCGGCACCGCGTTCAAGCAGAGCCGCTGCCTGGCGTTCATGAACTTCATCCGGGGCGGCAATGACCACATGGCGGCTGTGTCCCGAGCGATCTCAGCTGTGCCGAACAACCGTGCTTGCATGTCGGGACCTGACCTGCTGCCCGACAACAAGACACTGTATGACTCGCCAGCGTCCGCTTATGAAGTGCTGGCGCGGCACCAGGGTTGTCGTTCGAACAGCGCCCAGAACGACTCATTCGCAATCCCGGACTACGGGCTCGACCAGGTCTTCAATTTCGCGGTGCGCGGCACGCTCGGCGATTTCAACGAGGTCTCGCCCAGGACGAGCGGCGTCTGCGTCAATTCGTACCTCTTCTGGAATCACCGCGTGACCCCCAGTGCGACGGGGCTCGACTGGCTCGACGCGTTGCCCGTCATCGCAGCGTATCCGTACGGAAGGATGTGGTTGGACCAGTGCATTGGCGGCGGCGCTGCACCCTGAGTCCTGTTCTGTAGCCGACTCCGTCGGCCAGCCTGACTAGCTGGCCGGCGGGACCCACTGTGCGGCTGCGCGGAGCAACGCCAGCGTCTCGTTATCGCGGACGTAACGCGCCACGGCTGCCGCAAGAGTCGGCATGACGCTGCCACGGTTGCTGCCGAGCACGCTGAATGGTGGCCGTGCTGCACGCCAACCGAGCCCCGACGAATGCACGCGCTGCAAGGTCGTCGTGGGAATGCCCGCTGCGCGCGCAGCACTCTGTGCAAAATCGTACCAGGTCGTCTGGCCGCGATTCGTCAGGTGCCACAGGTCCGATTCGCCGTCGAGCAGCAGGTCGAGCGTGGCATGCGTGAGGTCAGGCAAATAGGTGGGCGAAACGATCACATCACTAGGGGCGGTACGCGAACGGGAGCGGCGCGGTGGCCCGCAGCGGTGCCGCAATGTCCGCGAACTCGCACAGCAGCCGGCGGGTGTCGCGCGGATCGATGATTTCCTCGATCTGGAATTTCTCTGCGGAACGAAACGGCGAACGCATCCGGTTGAGGCGTTGCGTGATATCAGCTGCCAGCGTTGCGCGGTCTTCCGCGGCGTCGAGCTCCGCCTTGTATGCGGCTTCGATACCGCCTTCGATGGGCAACGAGCCCCAGTCCGCCGACGGCCACGCATAGCGGTAATGGAATCGCGTGTGATTCTGGTTGCCCGCGCCAGCCACGCCGAACACCTTGCGAATGATGATCGTGCACCAGGGAATGGTGGCCTGATACACGGCGGTCAGCGCCCTCGCGCCTGCGCGTATGGTGGCTTCGTGTTCGGCTTGCTTGCCGATCATGAATCCAGGGTTGTCGACGAGATGCACGACGGGTAAGTGGAACGTCTGCGCGAGGTTGACAAAGCGCTCGAGCTTGGCGGAACTCGCTGCCGTCCAAAGTCCGCCGATGACAAACGGATCGCTGGCAATGACGGCGACAGGCCACCCATCCAGCCGCGCGAGGCCCGTGATGACGGAGCGACCGTGCAGCCTGCCAATTTCGAAAAATGAGTCTTTATCAACGACAGCCTCGATGATCGGACGCATCCGGTAGACCTCGCGCCGATCGCGGGGCACGGCCGAGACCAGGAATTCGTCGCGCCGCTCCGGGTCGTCGTTGCCCTGCATGCGGGGCGGCAGGTCATGCACGGATGAGGGCAGGTAACGCAGGAACTGGCGCGTGCGTGCAAACGCTTCGGCCTCGCTTTCGACCTGGTCATCAATCGCGCCGTTGGCGGCATGGATGCTGCTGCTGCCCAGTTCCTCCTTGGTGAGCTTCTGGCCAATGGCTGCGACGACGGGCGGTCCGGCCACGAACATCTGCGACTGGCCGCGGACGAGCAGCGAGTAATGGCTTTGCACGACCTTGGCCGCCCCGAAACCCGCCACGGGTCCGAGTCCCAGGCTGACCACGGGTACTGTCGCGAGGTTGCGCACCATGTGCTCGAAGCCCGGCAGGAACGGCACATAGGTGTAACCCATCGCCTCCAGCGATTTGATCGAGCCGCCGCCGCCACTGCCTTCGATCAGGCGGATCATCGGCATGCGCAGTTCGTGCGCCATCTGTTCTGCCGCCACCTGCTTTTCAATGATGGACGCGTCGGACGCGCCGCCGCGCACCGTGAAGTCGTCGCCCCCAACCACGACACGTCGGCCCTCGACCTTGCCGCGGCCAAAGACGAAGTTGGTGGGCGTGAGCGACTGCAGCGCGCCGGAATCGTCGTAGTTGCCGTTGCCGGTGATCGAGCCGATCTCCTGGAACGTGCCCGCATCGAGCAAGGTGTCGATGCGCTCGCGCACCGTGAGGCGCCCTGCGGCACGTTGTCGCGCGATCTTGTCGCGCCCGCCCATTTCCCTCGCCAATGCCTGTCGCTGGCGGAGTTCTTCGAGTTCGGGCTCCCAGGTCATTGCGGTACTCGACTGGCTTGCGTCATCGGATGGACGTCGGACATCCTAGCAGGATGGACCCCGACTCAAGAGTTCCCGACCGCAGCGAATGTGTCGTCGGCGACCTGTTGCGTCGCTGGGCCGCCGAGCGACCGCAGCGCGTGTTCCTGGAATTCGAGAACGGCGACGCGTGGACGTTCGCCGGGACGCTCGACCGTGTGCAGCGGGCCGCGGGGGGCTTGCGTTCGCTGGGGGTGGAGCAGGGCGCGCACGTCCTGTGCTGGATGCCGAACACACGCGAAGCTGTGCTGTCATGGCTCGCGACGAATTACCTGGGCGCGGTACACGTTCCCCTCAACACTGCGTATCGCGGCAACCTGTTGCAACACGCGATTGCGCTCTCCGAGGCAACAGTGCTCATCGTGCACGCAACGCTCGCAGAGCGTCTGCATACGGTCGACACTGGGGCACTGCGCCACGCCATCGTCTGCGGTGGGGCCGCAAAACTGCCGCAAGGCCTTTACGCGCACGCCCCGGCAGTGTTGGACGGTAACGTGCGAGCGGAACCCGCTCGACCCGTTGAGCCGTGGGATGTCAATTACCTGATGTTCACTTCGGGCACCACGGGTCCTTCGAAGGCCGTCGTGTGCACCTACGTGCAGGCCTGGTGTGGCGCGGCGATGGGCATGGACTATTTCGACGCCGACGATCGCGTGCTCGCGAACCTGCCGCTATTCCACGTGAGCGGGGCCGGCGCCGTCATGGATCGCCTCACCAAGGGCGGCACTTGCGTGCTCTACGACGGCTTCAAGCCGTCGACCTTCTGGGACACCGTGCGTAAACACGGCATCACTGGGTGTTGCTTGGTCGGTGCCATGACGCAATTCCTGCTGCGTCAACCCGCCGCCGACCGCGACCGCGAACACCCGCTGCGCAACGTCATTACCGTGCCGTGGAACCGGGATTCGCAGGCGGTAGCTGCGCGCTATGGACTGCAAATGCACACCGCGTTCAACATGACGGAAACGGCAGTGCCGATCCGTTCGCAAGCCAATCCAGCAGCACTGGGGACCTGCGGGCGTCCGCGGCCCGGCATCGAAGCGCGCGTCGTCGACGGCCACGACATCGAAGTGCCGCACGGAGTCGTGGGGCAATTGATGCTGCGAGCCGCGCGGCCCTGGGAAATGTCCCAGGGCTACCATCGCGACGCGGATGCCACAGCAGCTGCGTGGCGCAACGGCTGGTTCCACACGGGCGATGCCTTCCGGCGCGATGCGGAGGGCAATTACTTCTTCGTGGATCGGCTCAAGGACACCATCCGCCGTCGCGGCGAGAACATCTCCTCGTTCGAAGTGGAGGCGGAGGCGCTGTGTCACCCCGCCGTGCTCGAAGCCGCCGCCGTCCCCGTGCCGAGCACGGACAGCGAGGACGAGGTGCTGCTCATCGTCACGAGGACGCCAGGCCACGCCATCGAGCCGCTCGACGTGCTGCGCTTCCTGGCGTCGCGCATGGCGCACTTCATGGTGCCCCGGTACATCCGTGTCATCCCAGAAATGCCGAAGACCCCCACCGCGAAGATCGAGAAGCATCGGCTCAAGGCCGCAGGCGTGACGGCGGACACCTGGGACAGGGAAGCGCACGGCGTGACGCTGCGCGCAGGTGAGTTCGCATGGCCGGCAGGGTGACTAGCATTATTGGACTGATGCGCTATCCTGACCCCACACCAGCCAGGGGCACGATATGGCGATCTACCTGATCGGCGGCTATCAGACCGACTTCGCGCGCGTCTGGTCGCGGGAAGGCCTCGATTACACGGACATGATGCGTGAGGCCATCGACGGCGCCCTCGCGACGTGTCGTCTGGACGCGGACGACATCGAGGCAATCCACGTGGGCAACGCCTTTGGCGAGTTGTACCGCGGCCAGGGCCATCTCGCCGCGATGGTCGCGCAGGTCAAGCCCGAGTTTTTCGGCAAGCCCGCGATGCGCCATGAAGCGGCATGCGCCAGCAGTTCGCTCGCCGTGCTGGCAGCATCCGCCGAAATTGAAGCGGGGCGCTACGACTGCATCCTGGTGCTGGGCGTTGAGGAAGAGAAAAACCTTCCGGGTGACCAGGCGTCGCAGGTGCAGAACGCAGCGTCCTGGCAGGGCCACGAAGACCTCGGCTGCAAGTTCGTCTGGCCCGCGGTGTTCGGCCGGATCGCCATGGAATACGACGCGCGCCACGGTCTCGATCGTCGCTATTTGAATCGCATCGCCGAAATCAACATGGGCAACGCCAAGCGCAACCCGCGTGCGCAGACCCGGGGCTGGAAGTTCCAGCCTGAAACCTTCACGGACAGCGACGAATTCAACCCGATGATCGAACCCGGCACACGGCGGCAGGATTGCGGGCAGATTACCGACGGAGCCGTGGCAATCGTGCTGGCCTCGGATCGCTTCATGGAGCGGTATGCGGCACGTCGCGACGTGAAAATGAATGAATTCCCCCAGATCCTCGGCTGGGGTCACACGAACGCCGGAATACGGTTCCTCGACAAGCTCGAGCGCAGCAAGGGCGAGGAGTACATGTTCCCGCACGTGCGCAAAGCCATCACCGATGCGTGGCGGCGCGCTGGCATCCCGGACGTGCAGGCGCTCAACGGCATCGAAACGCACGACTGCTTCACCTCCACGGAATACATGGCGATCGACCATTTCGGCCTCACGCCACCGGGACAGAGCTGGCAGGCCGTCGACGACGGCACCATCGAGATCGACGGCAAGTGTCCAGTCAATGCTTCGGGCGGTCTGATCGGCGTAGGTCATCCCGTGGGCGCGACGGGCGCTCGATTGCTGCTCGATGCGGGCCGGCAGGTCACGGGCACCGCCGGTGACTACCAGGTCGCAGGAGCTCGTACCTACGGCACGCTCAACATCGGCGGGTCGCTCGGTACAGTCGTCAGCTTCGTCGTTGCCCGCCGGGACTGAGGCACTGCCATGAATCACGCTTATATATATGACGCCGTGCGCACGCCGCGCGGCAAGGCGCGCGCAGACGGTGGCCTGGCGCAGTTCAAGCCCCACGAATTGGTGGCGACGCTGGTCGACGCGCTGTCCATGCGCGGGAACGACTCCCGGGACGTGCAGGCACTGGTGCTGGGCTGCGTGGACCAGGTGGGGGACCAGGGTGCCAACATCGCACTGGTCTCGAAGCTGCACGCAGGTGTGGCCGACGCGGCCTACGCGTTCACGCTGAACAACTACTGCGTGTCTGGCCTGACGGCGATCGGTCACGTAGCGATGCAGGTCACGGCCGGCAATCTCGATCGCGCACTCGCGGGCGGCGTCGAGATGATGTCGCGGGTGCCGTTCATGGGCGACAGCGCCGGCTACTACACGGACGCGACGTTTCCGCAACGCACTCGCTATATCCCCGTGGTGCTGGCCGCCGATCGTCTGGCTGAGGCGCAGGGCATCTCTCGTGCGCAACTCGATGCCGTGGCGCTCACGTCGCAGCAGCGTGCAGGTGTGGCCGAAGCCTCTGCGGTGCTCACCGCATCACGGATACCTGTCGGCACGTTGGTAACCGACGAGTGCGCGCGGCCACAAACGACGGCCGCGTCGATCGCGGCCATGCCAGCGGCGTTCGCTGGCCTGGCAGCGCAGTACGCCGATTCTTTGGACGGTCCTATCGATCACCGTCATGCGATCGGTCATGCACCGCCGGTGTGCGACGGGGCAGGGCTCGCGCTGATTGGCGGGCCGTCTGGGGGCAGTGGCAAGCCGCGGGCGCGCATCCTGGGCTATGCGGAATCGGGCGGCGATCCACATGCATCGCTGCTGGCCGGGTTTTCCGCCATGGACAAAGTGCTCGCGCGTACTGGGCTTACGCTCGACGACATGGATCGCATCGAGTTCATGGAAGCGTTCGCGGTGACGATGGCCAAGTTCGTGCGCGATTACCCGGTGGATCCGGCGAAGGTCAATGTGGCGGGCGGTCACATTGCGCGCGGCCACCCGATGGGCGCGTCCGGCGCGATCCTGCTGTCGACACTGCTCGACGTGCTCGACGAATGCGAAGGGCGGCTTGGTCTCGTCGTCTGTTCGGGTGCTGCGGGCGTGGGTGCCGCGATGGTGGTCGAGCGGCTGGGCTCTTAACGCCTCAGGCTGGCAATTTCACGTCGCGCAAGACGGCGGCCTGCGCCGGGTCGAGGTATTCCTCGATCCGCCAGACAAGCCCGTCTTTCAGCGTGATCAGGCAGCATGCGAACATTTTCATCTGCTTGCCGTTGGCAAGCGTCGCCTCGACCACGTGCTGCTGCATCCAGCCGCCGGAGATGAGTTCGCGACGGACGATCCGGTAATTGCGCTGCGGCGCCTTGCGCACCATCCACTCCAGCACTTTCATGTTGTCGGCAACGGTCTGGCTCACGTCGTCGTAGTTGTGCCAGAACGTCGCGTCGGGCTGGTAGAACTGCCGTACCTCGGCGGGATCGCCCCGGTTGAGCGCCGCGGTGAAGCGATCGGAAAAGTCGAATACCTGCTGCTGATTGGTCGCGTCCACGTTCTGTTCCCGGGTTCGTTGTCAGTTCGATAGCGAAAGCCATGCTTGCACAGCCCGCAGTGGCCGGCAAGCCGTGGCCGCAAGCCAGCCAGTCGTTGACATGAACCTTCAGACAGGGGTCAATTGCAACTTTCGTTAAGAGACTAACGTCAATGACCCGCGCCGCAGTCATCGTTGCCACCGCCCGCACTCCAATTGGCCGTGCCCATCGCGGGGCCTTCAACGACACGGACGCCACCACGCTGGCGGGCCACGTCGTCGCCGAAGCCGTGCGACGCGCGGGAATTGCTCCCGACGAAGTCGACGACGTCGTGTTCGGCTGCGCCGTGCAGCAGGGAACCACGGGCCAGAACATTGCGCGCTTCGCTGCGCTGCGCGCCGGGCTGCCGGTCACGGTGCCTGGCATGACGATCGATCGGGCGTGTTCGTCCGGTCTCATGGCCGTGGCCGCTGCCGCGCGTTACATCATCGTCGACGGCGCAGCGGTCACGGTGGGCGGCGGGGTGGAGTCGGTTTCGCTCGTCATGAACGAGCGCATCAACTACGACCGGATCGGCGACGCATGGCAGCGTGAGCACTATCCCGAACTGGCGACATCGATGATCGAGACGGCCGAGATCGTGGCGGAACGTTATGGCATCAGTCGCGAGGCGCAGGATGTCTACGCACTCCAATCGCAGCAACGCACGGCCGCCGCACAGGCGGCGGGCCGGTACGACGCGGAAATTGCGCCGATCTCGACGCGCATGCGGGTGCAGGACAAGGCGACGGGCGCCGTGCACCACCAGGACATCACGTTGCGGCTGGACGAAGGTAATCGATCGCAGACGACCCTGGCCGATCTGGAAAAACTGCGGCCCGTCCTCAGCGGCGGCCGTTACGTCCCTGTCGGTCGCTGCGTGACCGCGGGCAATGCCTCACAATTGTCGGATGGCGCCGCAGCGCTCGTGCTCATGGATGCGAAGCTGGCGGAGCGACGCGGTTTGCAGCCGCTCGGAGCCTACCGCGGCCTGGCCGTCGCGGGGTGTCGACCTGAAGAGATGGGCATTGGCCCCGTCCTTGCCGTGCCGAAGTTGCTCGAGCGCAACGGCCTCTCGATCGACGACATCGACTTGTGGGAACTCAACGAGGCCTTCGCCAGCCAAGTGCTGTACTGCCGCGATCAGCTCGGAATTCCGAACGAACGGCTCAACGTGTCCGGGGGTTCGATTGCGATTGGGCATCCGTTCGGCATGACCGGGGCGCGTTGTGTCGGACACCTGTTGCACGAAGGGCGTCGCCGCAGCGCCAAGTACGGCGTGGTCACGATGTGCGTGGCGGGCGGCATGGGTGCCGCGGGGTTGTTCGAGATCTACAGCTGAAGCCTGAGTCTAATTGCGCAATTGACCGGTCGTGGTGGAACCCATACCCTCGCACGGAAGCTTTTTTCCCCGGCAGGGCAGTATCAATGCAACTTGAGTTCACGCCCGAAGAACACGCATTCCGCGCCGAAGTGCGCAGCTTCATCGCTGCGCAATACCCGGCCGACGTGCGCGTCAGGCAGGAGTGCGGGCTGGAATTGACGAAGGATCATTTCCTCAGCTGGCACAGGACCCTTGCACGCAAGGGGTGGTCGGTTCCCGCATGGCCCGTCGAATACGGCGGGACGGGGTGGACTGCGACCCAGCGTTACATCTTCGACGACGAGCTCGCGCGCGCCGACACCGTTCCGGTCATCGCGTTCTCGACCAACCTCGTCGGCCCGGTGCTGTACACCTTCGGCACGCCGGAGCAGAAGGCGCGGTTCCTGCCGCCGATCGTCGCCGGTGACGTGTGGTGGTGCCAGGGCTACTCCGAGCCGGGCGCAGGCTCGGACCTGGCGTCGTTGCAGACACGTGCGGTGCGTGCAGGCGACCATTACGTGGTCAACGGCCAGAAAACATGGACCACGCTTGCGCAGCACGCGGACTGGGGCTTCTTCCTCGTCCGCACGGATCCGGCGGCGCGCAAGCAGGCGGGCATCAGTTTCCTGCTGATCGACATGCAGAGTCCCGGCGTCACCGTGCGTCCGATCATCACGCTGGACGGAGCGCACGAAGTCAACGAGGTCTGGCTCGAGGACGTGCGGGTGCCGGTCGAGAACCGGGTGCACGAAGAAAACAAGGGCTGGACCTGCGCCAAGATGCTGCTCTCGCACGAGCGCAGCGGCATCGCGATGGTCGCGCGGTCCAAGGTCATACTGGCCGAGCTGCGACGCATGGTGGCGGACATTGGTGAGCGTGGCCGAACGCTGGCAGACGATCCCGTCTTCAAGCGCAAAGTGACAGAAGTCGACGTCGAACTTACTGCACTCGAGTTCACGGAGCTGCGCATGCTGGCTGCGGAGAACGCGGGCAAAGCGCCTGGTGTCGAAGCTTCGATGCTCAAGATCCGCGGCACGGAGATACGACAGCGCCTCAACGAACTGGCGCTCGAAGCGCTGGGCGAGCATGCGGCACTGCGCGTACCGAAGTCGCAGGCGGCAGGCGAGGGTGCGGTTGCCATGCCGGCCGCGATCGGGCTTGCTGACACGTATTTCAACATGCGCAAGACGTCGATCTTCGGCGGCTCGAACGAGATCCAGCGCAACATTCTGGCGAAGGCCGTGCTCGGCCTCTGAAGCGACACCAGATGGACTTCAACTTCACGACCGAACAGGACATGCTCCGCGACAGCGTCGCGCGCTACTTCGGTGACCACTACGACTTCCCGCAGCGCCAGGCGGTGATCCGTTCCGCAGAGGGCTGGCGTGAATCGTTCTGGCGCGGCCTG
>JANNGT010000223.1:0-17550 GCA_031404015.1 Gammaproteobacteria bacterium
CGGATATTCGTCTGCAACGGCGCGTGTAGCCGTCATGACAGACATGGCACACAGCACGAAGGCCAGCATCGACTTTGTTATCGTTCGCATTGTTTCCCCCTTTCACGGCGCGAATTTGCGCCGCGGTCAGAAATTAGCAGCTTTCGCAATGAAAGGAATGCTGCAACGCAAAGCAAAATTTGTTTAACCGGGGTGGATGGCGACATCGCGTCGACCCCTGGCGCAGGGTCAGCCGAGGTTCCGGGGATAGTCGAATTCCGCTTCCTGGCCGCGATTCCAGTCCAGGTCTGCCCAGGTGTCGATACCGAAACAGGCGGTGAACACCCCGCACGTCGGCACGTTGTCCATGCGCTCGCCGGCAGAAAGCTCGTTCGCGCAGTCCGTAATGCCTGGGTTGTGCGCGAACAGCATCACGTGGCGCGCATCGCCGCCCAGTTCGCGCACGACCTCGCAAATGACGCTGGCCTGCGCAAGATACAGCCGTTCGTCCGGCGCGATGAGGCTGGCTGCCACCTTGAGTTCGCGCGCCATGATGCTTGCCGTCGACAGCGCTCGCACGGCGGGGCTGGTCAGGATCAAGTCGGGCTTGAAGCCGCGTTCGCGGAAGCGCCGCGCCATTTCGGGCACGTCCTGCTGGCCGCGACGATTGAGCACGCGGTCCCAGTCCTGCTGGCCGGGCAGACCCATGTCGGACTTCGCATGGCGCACGAGAGTCAATCGACGCATGTGGGCCGCCACCTTGCGGCGGGCCTCCACTCCCTGCACCTTGCTCTTGCTGGCTTTGCCGAGACTCATTCGCCCGCGATCTCCACGACGCCGTCGACGACTCGCGTGGCGTAGCTCGTTACTGGTTCGTAAGCGGGGGGAGTGAGCGCCTTGCCGGTACGCAGGCAGAAGTGGGCACCGTGCCGTGGGCAGATCACCTGGTGATCCTGCACCTCGCCGCCGGCGAGGCCGCCGCCGTCGTGGGTGCAGACGTCGTCGATCGCGAAGAATTCTCCGTCGATGTTGTAGACGGCGACGAACGCGCCGTCGACCTCGGCCGAGGCGTAGTCACCGGGCGCGATGTTCGCGGCGGGCGCGACGGGTATCCAGGTGGTCATGACTGCAGTGGGGAGGTGATGACGTCGCTGGTTGCGATGGTCCAGCGCCGGACACGCGGGCCAGATTCGGTTCGCCGGGCTGTGCGAGGCATGGATGCCGAGCCCAGAGCCCCCATGGATGGGTTTACGGCATCCCGGCGAACCGCAATTTGGCCCGGGTGGCCGGGCGCTACACCTGCACACCCTCTAGTCACATCATCCCCGTCTGCAGTCGCGCCGCCTCGGACATCATCGACTGGTCCCAGGGCGGATCGAACACGAGTTCGACGTCGGCGTGCTTCACCGTCGGGATGACTTCGACCTTTTCCTTGACGTCGGCGACAAGCACGTCGCCCATGCCGCAGCCCGGCGCGGTCAGCGTCATCTTGATCGAGAGCACGCGGTCACCGCCGTCGGCCGGCAGCACTTCGCACTCGTACACGAGGCCCAGGTCCACGATGTTGATCGGTATTTCCGGGTCATAGCAGCCTCTCATCTGCTGCCACGCGAGTTGCTTCACGTCGTCGTCGCTCGCATTCGGCGGCAACTCCGGCGTCTCGACCGCTTCCTTGCCGAGCGCGTCCGCGTCTTTGCCCGCGATGCGGAAAAGGTTGCCCTCCACGTAGACGGTGAAGCTGCCACCCAGCGCCTGGGTGATGTAGCCCTGCTGGCCCTGGCGCAATTTCACGTTGACGCCCGCGGGAACGATCACCGCGTCCACGTCGCGGGTGAAGTTCACGGGCTCGTTGTCGGCTCGGTACAAGGCAAGCTCCTGTCGGGTCAGACGCTCACGTCTGCCTGTCTGCGCGTGTGGATCGTCGAGGCGCTATTCGGTCGAAACCTGTTCCTGCTGGTGCAGTGCTGCATCGAGCGTGTGCCAGCAGAGGCTTGCGCATTTCACGCGTGCCGGAAACTCCCGCACCCCGGACAGCGCGCCCAGCTTCCCGAGGCTCGACACGTCGACCGGCGCGTCATCCTGCGTGAGCAGCTGGTGCATCTGCCTGAAGAGCGTCTCCGCTTCCGGGATCGTCCTGCCCTTGATGCTTTCGGTGAGCAGCGAGGCGGAGGCCACCGAGATCGCACAACCACTGCCGTTGAACGCGACGTCGCTGATCCGGTCGCCCTCGAGCTTCACGAACATCGTCAGCTTGTCGCCGCACAACGGGTTGAAGCCATCGGCGCGGCGGTCCGCGTCCGCGATCTCGCGGAAATTCCGCGGGTGCCGGTTGTGGTCCACGATGACGTCGCGGTAGAGGTCCTTGAGGTCCATCAGCCGAGCATCTCCCGTGCCGCGTGCAGCGCATCGACCAGGTGGTCGATCTCCGCGGGGGTGTTATAGAAGGCGAACGATGCCCGAGCCGTTGCCGGCAAGCCGAAGAACTCCATGACCGGCATCGCGCAATGGTGGCCCGTGCGAATCGCGACGCCTTCGTGGTCGAGGATCGTACCCAGGTCGTGCGGGTGGATCTTGTCGATCGTGAAGGAAACGACCGCCGCTTTGTCAGGGGCCGTACCGACGAACCGTAAGCCCGGCACTTTCGACAGCCGCTCGTTGGCGTAGAGGAGCAGGTCGTGTTCCGCGGCCGCGACACGATCCATGCCCAGTGCTTCCAGGTAATCGATCGCCACACCCAGGCCGATGGCTTCCGCAATCGCCGGCGTGCCCGCTTCAAACTTGTAGGGCAGGGCGTTGTAGACGGTCTTGTCGAAAGAGACCGCCAGGATCATGTCCCCGCCACCCTGCCACGGCGGCATCGCTGCCAGCAGCGACTCACGACCGTACAGCACGCCGATACCCGTCGGGCCACACATCTTGTGGCTTGAGAATGCATAAAAGTCGCAATCCAGCGACTGCACGTCGACCTTCAGGTGGGGCACCGCCTGCGCGCCATCAAGCAATACCGGCACGCCGCGTGCCCTTGCCGCCGCGATGAACCGCTGCACGGGCACCACCGTGCCGAGCGCATTTGATACGTGCGTCAGTGCAACGAGCTTCGTGCGGGGTGAGAGCAGGGCAGCGAATGCGTCGAAGTCGACCTCGCCGGTCTGCGTGATCGGAGCCACCTTGAGCGTGGCTCCGGTCTGCTGGCATAGCAGCTGCCACGGCACGATGTTCGCGTGGTGCTCCAGCCATGAAATGAGGATCTCGTCGCCAGGCCCGAACTGCGGACGTCCGTAGGACTGGGCGACGAGATTGATGGCCTCGGTCGTGCCGCGCACGAACACGATTTCTTTCGTCGTTCGCGCGTTGATGAAGCGGCGAACTTTCTCCCGCGCCCCCTCGAAGAGGTCCGTCGCTTCCTGGCTCAACGTGTGCACGCCCCGGTGTACGTTGGCATGCGAGTGCTCGTAGTAGTGCGACATGGCGTCGATGACGGCACGAGGCCGCTGGCTCGACGCCGCGTTGTCCAGGTACGCCAGCGGACGGCCGCGCACCGTACGTTCGAGTATCGGGAAATCGCGGCGGATCTGGGCAACGTTCAGTGGCAAAAGTGCGTGCTGCACGGCGTGAATGGCGTTCATGCGTCGAGCTCCAGCAGGCCGACCAGGCGTCGGTCCAGTTCGTCCTGCACGAGCGCGGCGAGCGCCGGCTCGTCCACTTTTGCCAGGACCGCGCCTGCAAACGCGCGCGTCAGTGCGCTGCGTGCCGCGGCTTCACTGAGTCCACGTGAGCGCAGGTAAAACAGCGCCGCCGGGTCCAGCTGGCCAGTGGTCGTGCCATGGCTGCACTGCACGTCGTCGGCGTAGATCTCCAGGTCGGGCTTGGTGTCGATCTCGGCGCCGCTGGTCAGCAGCAGGTTGCGATTGACCTGGCGCGCGTTCGACTGCTGAGCGCCCGGATGCACGATGGTCTTGCCATTGAACACGCCACGGCCCTTGTTGGCCGCGATACCCCGGTAGTCCTGCAGGCTCGTGGTCTCGACCGCGCGGTGATGAATGAGGATGTGCGAATCGAGGTGACGCGAGCCGTCGGCCAGGAACACGCCGGTGATCTCGGCGTGGGCAGCGCGACCCTCGAGGCTGACGTTGGCGTCGAGGCGTGCCAGCGACGCGCCCAGTTGCGAGTCCCGCACGATGAACGTGGCCCCCGCCGCGACACGAGCCTCGATACGCTCGACATGGAACGCCTGCACGCCTTGCCGTTGCAACCGGTAGATCGTCAAGTGCGAGTTTTCGGCCAGCTCGATGTCCAGCACGACATTGGTAAAATGCTCGCGTGCCGCATCGTCGACATGGTCGAGCAACAGACGTCCGCGGCTGCCAGCCGCCATGCGCACGACCAGACGCGGGCAGGCGAGCGTCGACAGCTCGCCGCTGGTCAGCAGCGACAGTTGCAGCACGTCGTCACTGTGCTGGTGCGTTGCCATCTCGAGCAGGAGCGGAGCAGGGCTCAGTGCCGCATTCAATGCGGCGAATCGCTCTGTGCCTCCGCCCGTGATCGCGCGCAGCAGGTGGTCTTCGGATCCCGGATGCAACGAGCTGAGCGCAAACCCGCCCATCGTCGCGGGCATGCCCGGCGCGGGCGCGCCGTTCACGAGCACGAGTCGGTGGGCCACCAATGCCGTCGGCACGTTGTCGGCCAATGCCGACGACGCATCGCCGGCTGTCGCAGGCTGGAAGCGGCGCGCTTCGAGACGCCGCAGGTTCGTGTACTTCCACGCTTCGTCGCGACCGCCCGGGAAGCCCAATTCCGCAAAACGCGCCATGGCCGCGTTGCGACGCGCAGGCGAACCCGGCAACGCAGGGCCCACTCGGACCAGCGCTTCGCGGTAATGCGCGACAGCGGGAGAAGTGACGGACGCATTCATGCGGCGGACGCCTCCTGCTTGACCCAGTCGTACCCGCGCTTCTCCAGTTCCTTGGCGAGCGACTTGTCGCCCGTGCGCAGGATGCGGCCATCGGACAGCACGTGCACGAAGTCGGGTTCGATGTAGTCGAGCAAGCGCTGGTAGTGCGTCACCATCACGATGGCTCGCTCGGGCGAGCGCAGGTTGTTGACGCCCGTCGCGACGACACGCAGGGCATCGATGTCGAGGCCTGAGTCCGTTTCGTCGAGCAACGCGAGTTTTGGCTCGAGCACCGCCATCTGCAGGATCTCGTTGCGCTTTTTCTCGCCGCCCGAGAACCCTTCGTTGACGCCGCGGCTCAGGAAGCTCTCGTCCATCTGCATGAGCTTCATCTTGTCCTTGATCAACGCCAGGAAGTCGAAGGCGTCGAGCTCCGACAGGCCTCGTTGCTTGCGAATCGCGTTGAGCCCTGCCTTCAGCAGGTACGCGTTGTTCACGCCTGGAATTTCCACCGGATACTGGAACGCCAGAAACACGCCGCGGCGCGCACGTTCTTCCGGCTCGAGCGCGAGCAGGTCCTGGCCCTCGAAGCTCGCGGTGCCCTTGGTCACCTCGTAACCGGTGCGGCCCGCCAACACGTTTGTCAGCGTGCTCTTGCCCGAGCCGTTCGGGCCCATTATGGCGTGCACTTCGCCCGGGTTGACTTCGAGATTCACGCCCTTGAGGATCTTGCGGATACCGATCTGGGCGTGCAGGTCGCGGATGCTGAGCATGTCTGTGTGTCTCTCGATGTCGCCGATCAGCCGACCGAGCCTTCGAGGCTGACGGCGAGCAGGTTCTGGGCTTCCACGGCGAACTCCATCGGCAGCTCCTTGAAGACCACCTTGCAGAAGCCATTGACGATCATGTTGACCGCGTCCTCTTCCGACACGCCACGGCTGCGGCAGTAGAAAAGCTGGTCGTCGCCGATCTTGGAGGTGGTCGCCTCGTGCTCGACGACGGCCGTCGGGTTCTTGATTTCCATGTAGGGGAACGTGTGCGCGCCGCACTGGTCGCCCATCAGCAGCGAGTCGCATTGCGTAAAGTTGCGTGCGCCCTCCGCCGAGGGCAGCACCTTCACGAGGCCCCGATACGTGTTCTGGCCGTGACCGGCCGAGATGCCCTTGGAGACGATCGTGCTGCGAGTGTTGCGGCCGATGTGAATCATCTTGGTGCCGGTGTCGGCCTGCTGGTAATGATTCGCCAGCGCGACCGAGTAAAACTCACCCACCGAGTTGTCGCCCGTGAGCACGCAGCTGGGGTACTTCCAGGTGATCGCCGAGCCCGTCTCAACCTGGGTCCAGCTGATGCGCGAGTTGGCGCCACGGCATTCGCCACGCTTGGTCACGAAGTTGTAGATGCCGCCCAGGCCGTTCTCGTCGCCCGGGTACCAGTTCTGCACGGTCGAGTACTTGATGTTCGCGTCCTGCATCGCCACGAGCTCCACCACCGCGGCATGCAGCTGGTTCTCGTCGCGCATCGGCGCCGTGCAGCCTTCGAGGTAGCTCACATGGCTGCCTTCGTCGGCGATGATCAGCGTGCGTTCGAACTGGCCGGTATTGGCCGCGTTGATGCGGAAGTACGTGGAGAGTTCCATCGGGCAGCGCACGCCCTTGGGCACGTAGACGAACGAGCCGTCCGAGAACACGGCTGAGTTGAGCGTCGCAAAGTAATTGTCCGTGTACGGCACGACGGTGCCGAGATAACGCTCGATCAGTTCGGGATGGTTCTGCACCGCATCCGAGAAAGAGCAGAAAATGACGCCAGCCTTGCCGAGCTTGTCCTTGAACGTGGTTGCCACCGAAACGCTGTCGAACACGGCATCGACCGCCACGCCGGCAAGGCGCGCGCGCTCGTGCAGGGGGACGCCCAGCTTTGCGTACGTGGCCAGCAGCTTCGGGTCGACTTCGTCGAGGCTTTTCGGCCCATCGGTCTTCACCTTGGGGGCCGAATAATACGAAATCGACTGGTAATCGATCGGCGCGATGCGCAAATGCGCCCAGTCGGGATTCCGCATCGTGGGCCAGTGCCGCAGCGCCCGCAGCCGCCACTCGAGCATGAACTGCGGTTCGCGCTTGATCTTCGAGATCGCGCGCACGACGTCTTCGTCGAGGCCGGGAGGCAACGTGTCGGATTCGACGTCGGTGACGAAGCCGTGCTGGTACTTCTGCGCGACGAGCACGTCGAGGTCGGTGGGGGAACTGGCCACTATCAAATACCTCAGAGCCCGCCGCTAGCGCGCGGCAGGGTTGCGAACCGCACCGCCGAGGACCGGGCGCCATACGGCGACGGCTTCCTGGCCGGACAGTTGTGCGAGCGAAATGTCGTCGAGCGAGCGGCGGATCGCACCGTTGATACGTTGCCAGGCGCTGCCCGTACTGCAGGACTGTTCGAGATCGCACGCGCTGTGGATGCCGCTGCATTCAGTGATCGCCACCGGGCCCTCGATGGCGTCGATGATCGTGGCCGCGCTGATGGCCGACGCAGGACGTGCCAGCAGGTAGCCACCGCGCGAGCCGCGTGTCGAAGTGAGCAGGCCGGCGCGGTGGAAACTTTTCAGCAACTTACTGACGGTCGGCAGGCCGACATGCGTGCGCTCAGCAAGCTCGGCAGCCGTGAGTCGACTGCCGGGAGTCGCTGCCAGACAGGCCAGGATGATGGTGCCGTAATCGGTGAGTTTGCTGATGCGTAACATGGGTGTCCGTCCAATTGGGACAATTTTAGTCCTATTAGCGCGCCGCGCCAACCCTTTGGAACCCCAGTGAGCGGTAAGAAGGCCCCAATCTGCTAGAATTCTGCGCCTTCGACGGTCTTCCGACACCACAACGACCAATTCGTGAGCACGCAATCCGGGCCAACCGGCACTTTTCCGGCGGCCCAATCGCCGTCCATTGCCGTTCTGCGCGACGTCCATTTCGCCGTGGATTCGGGCAAGAACGTGTTCAGCGGCCTCGACATCGAGATCCGTCGCGGCGCCGTCACGGCCATCATGGGGCCGAGCGGCACCGGCAAGACCACGCTGCTCAAGCTCATCACCGGGCAGGTGTGTGCAGACCGCGGCCAGGTCATCGTAGACGGGCTCGACCTGGCCAAGCTCAACCGGCGTCAGATCTTTGCGCTGCGGCGGCGCATGGGCATGCTGTTCCAGAACGGCGCCCTGCTGACCGACCTGGATGTTTTTGAGAACGTCGCATTTCCGTTGCGTGAACACGCCCGGCTGCCCGAGCGCCTGATCCGCACGATCGTGCTCTCTAAGCTGCATGCCGTCGGGCTGCGCGGCGCGGCCAACCTTTACCCGCAGCAGCTGTCGGGCGGCATGGCGCGCCGCGTTGCACTTGCGCGTGCGATCGCCATGGACCCCGACATCCTGATCTACGACGAGCCCTTCGCGGGTCTCGACCCGATCTCGATGGGCGTCGTGCTGCGGCTGATCCGATCCCTGAACGATGCGCTGGGCATCACCAGCATCGTCGTGACGCATGACGTGCGTGAGATCTCGCAGATTGCCGACGCGAGTTTCATCCTGTCCGAGGGCAAGGTCGTGGCGAGTGGGACGACGGCCGAATTGCGCGACCATCCGTCGCCGATCGTGCACCAGTTCGTCGATGGACTCGCGGACGGCCCGGTGTCGTACCACTACCCCGCGCCTGAGTATCACGAGCAACTGCTCGGCGGCAGTGTGTTCGAATGATCACGATTCTGCGCGAGATTGCGGCGAGCGTCTTCTCATTCCTCGAGCGCGTCGGGTTGCTGGTGCGCTTTGCGTTGCGCCTCGCTGTGATCCTGCCGTCGGGGATTTTGCGGGTGCGCCCGATCATCGAGCAGGTCTACAATACCGGTGCAAGATCGCTCGTCATCATCATGACATGCGGCCTGTTCATCGGGATGGTGCTGGGACTGCAGGGTCACGACTTGCTGTCGCGGTTCGGCTCCGAAGAATACCTGGGCGTTGCCACCGCGCTCAGCCTGCTGCGCGAGCTGGGACCGGTCGTCACGGCGCTGCTGTTTGCAGGGAGGGCGGGTACCTCGCTTGCGGCCGAACTCGGCCTGATGCGTGCCACCGACCAGATCGCCGCGATGGAGATCATGGCAGTCGACCCGATGCGACGGGTGGTGCTGCCACGCTTCGTGGGCGGCGTCATCGCGATGCCGCTGCTGGTGTCGGTTTTTGTCGTTGTCGCGCTTTTCGGCACGCAACTCGTCGGCGTGCAGTTCTACGGAATCGACGCGGGCAGCTTCTGGTCGCAGATGAAGGACGCCGTGGAACTCGACGACGTGCGCGAAGGTCTGATCAAGGGTGCCGTGTTCGGCGTGGCCTGCAGCCTTATCGCGGTCTACGAAGGTTTCAATGCGGATCCCACCGCCGAAGGTGTTGGGCGCGCGACGACGCGAACGGTGGTGCTATCTGCCGTCGTCACGCTGATACTGGATTACATAATCACGGCCTCAATGCTGTAGGACAACCATGCGTTCAACGCGCACGCTCGATATCTCCACCGGACTGTTCGTGATGCTCGGCTTCGCCGCGATCCTGTTCATGGTCACGCAGATCACGAACAGGGAGTTTTCGCTGCGCAGCGACTCCTATCGCCTCAAGGCTGCATTCGAGAACATAGGCGGTCTCAAGCCGGGGGCTCCCGTCTCCATGGCTGGCGTTGCCATTGGCCGCGTCGAGGACATCCAGTACGACATGAACCTGTTCAAGGCAGTGGCTACGTTGCGGATCGACGGCCGGTACAACGCCATTCCCAACGACAGTGATGCGAGCATCCTCACGGCCGGCTTGCTCGGCGGCCAGTACATCGGACTTTCGCCGGGCGGATCGGATCAGCCGTTCAAGAACGGGGACTCTGTCGAGATGGTGCAGGACGCCGTAGTGCTCGAGAACCTCATCAGCAAATACCTCTTCAATTCGGCTGCGACGAAGTCGGACCAGGCGCCCACGACGCCGGAATCGGCGCCCGCGGCAGCCCAGGAGTAAGACGAGACATGCCCAAGCCTACCTGCATCACTTCCCGTCGCTGCTCGATCCTGCTGGGTGCGATGCTCGCGCTGGCACCGCTCACCTTGCCGGCGCAGACGGCGCCGGCCGCTGTTGCTGCCAAGCCAGTCGCGACAGTGCCGGGGCCGGGCCCGCAGGAATTGATGCAGAAGGTGTCGCAGGACATCCTGCGCGAGCTCGACGCGGATCGCGCGGCTTACGCCAAGGACCCGACCAAGCTGCGCGCGCTGACCGACAGATACCTGATGCCGAACTTCGACGTCGACTACTCTGCGCGCCTGGTGCTCGGCAAGCATTGGCGCACGGCAACCGAGGCGCAGAAGAAGCGCTTCATCGACGCGTTTTATCAATCGCTGATGCGTAACTACGGGGACGCGGTCGCGGACTTCACGTCCGACCGGCTCAAGCTGCTGCCTTTCAAGGGCGATCTTGCCTCGGGCGTGGCCACGGTGCGATCGGAAGTCCGGCGCGATAACGGCACCCCGGTGCCGGTCAACTACAGCATGCGTGCCACGCCGCAGGGGTGGAAGGCGTGGGACGTCACGATCGAAGGCATTTCATACGTGAAAAACTATCGCACCGACTTCGGCACCGAGATCGAGCAGAAGGGCATCGACGCCGTGATCAAGCGGCTCGAGTCACAGAACGCATCGGGCAGACCCGATGCACCGGGCACGGACTCGGCCGCGAAGCCGGGCCGCTGACCTTTTGTCACCGATACTCGCGCGCAGCAGTTCGGCGCACGTGGCGAAGTTCACGATCAAGCACGTGGGGGACGGCCGGCTCGAGGCGAGCGGGGCGTTGGGCTATGAAAGCGCGGGAACGGCATTGCCCGCCGGCCTCGCCCTGATTCCAAAAGGGCAGCCGCTCACCATCGATTTGTCTCGCGTCACGGAGGCAGACAGCGCCGGTCTCGCGGTGCTGGT
Source organism: Gammaproteobacteria bacterium (assembly GCA_031404015.1). Lineage (GTDB taxonomy): Bacteria > Pseudomonadota > Gammaproteobacteria > Steroidobacterales > Steroidobacteraceae > RPQJ01. The sequence goes on from JANNGT010000223.1 coordinate 10,838, forward strand.
CGAATGGCTCGCGACTGCGCGCCTGCGCGGCGCGACGATTCACTACGAAGCGATACCGGCGCAGATCCTCGCGGTGGCGCGCATCTCCGAACTCGAAAGCCTGTTGACCGACAGTCAGTGAGCGGAGCCGCGGCTCATGCGGCTCATGCAGGCTACACGCGGCGGGTGACTTCCTGGCCGCTCCGACGTCTCCCGCGCTTCGTGAATCGCGCGAAGGACCCGCGCGCTTCACGGCGAGCCTTGCTCGAACGGGAGCGAAGCGATGGTGTCAGCGGAGCAGCGACTGAGCTTCAGTGCCGCTTCGCTCCTGCGCTCGAGCTGCGGCGTCCGACACGGAGCGGCCAGGAAGTCACCCGCCACGTGTTGCCTGCGCGTGCGCCACCTGAACGTGTGGCGGCCGCTCACTGTTGCGGCTGCGGGCTCTCGGCCGGAGTTGCCGCGTCGCCGGCGTCTGCGGCGTCTTCCTGCAGTGCTTCTTCGGCCCAGCCGGCTTCGTCCTCGAGCGCGGTAGCGTTTACAGGCGGATTGCCGTCGAAGACTAAGTACAGGCGACGCTGCAGGTATGCGTTGCGCACGAACGCGTACGGGTCGTAGGTTTGTTCGAGCACCTTGTCGAGCGGCAGCAGGCCGGCACGCGTATCGATCAGGCTCAGGCCAAGCGAGATCCACCGTTCTGCACCCGAGTCATACCAGCGGAACGGTTGCGTGAAGTCGTCCGCGATGCGCGCAGGCGTGTCCCGCACCGTTGCCGGACCCAGGAACGGCAGCATCAGGAACGGTCCTGGCGGCACGCCCCACCGGCCGAGGGTCTGGCCGGAGTCCTCCTGGTGCTTCGGCAGGTTCGTGCCGCCCGACGCAACGTCGATCACGCCGCCCCAGCCGAGGGTGGTGTTGAGTACAAAGCGGCCAATGTCCTGGGTGCCTTGCTTGGGCTTGCCCTGCAAAAACTGGTGCAGGATCGTGGTCGGGAGGCTCAGGTTCTCGAAGAAATTGCCCACGCCGATCTGCACCAGGTGCGGTGTGTACTCGTGGTATGCCCTGGCAACAGGCCTGAGCGCGTAGCGGTCGAGCACCTGGTTGAACCCGAAGATGCCCCGATTCATCGGCTCGAACGGATCCGGATTCCTCACGCGTGGCGCGGTGTCGGGGTCCTTGCCGGCTTGGGACGTGGTCGCGCACCCCGTCGTGGCGACGGTGACCAGCATGAGCAACAGGCCCGCAGCGATGCGCGGCGTGCGCGTAAACACAAAACGGCAAAGCTTGGCAGGACCCGACCGCATGCACACCGACCTTGATTCGAGTTGTTTAACGTAGCGCATCGGCCAGCCGGCCGGGCTCAACGGACGATGCATTCTAGCCGTTACAGCCGCTCACCTCAGCCTCGAACTGCCCGGCTCCGCGCCATCCGGCCCGTCAGCGGTCGCCGACTTGGCACGACTGCGTTCCTTTGGCAGCCATTCGCGGATTTCCTTGAGGCGAGCCACGAACTTCGAACGCTGGACCCCGGTGATGCTCGGCACCGACAGCGCCAGCTCCAGCTGGTTGATGGCCAGCATTAGATCACCGCCCATCAGGTGATACTCCGCCATGTAGGAATACGCGTCGGCCACATCGCCCGCCGCATTGGCCGCCATGGCGGTGAGCCGGATCTGGTCCTGCGTGGGCGCGACGTTGTTGAACAGGTCGAGCAGCACCTCGTGCGCCCGCTTCGGGCGTCCCGCCTGCAGCAGCGCCTCCCCGTAGCGCACCGTGACCGGCACGTTGCGGGGCGCGAGTTCGCGGGCGCGCTCGAGCGTTTCGAGCGCATCCTGCGTCTGGCCGGTGGCCAGCTGCGCCTGACCCAGCGCCGTATGAAACGCGAGCGTCTCAGGGTATTGCTGCCGCAACCGCCGGAACGTCTCGACGGACGCCGCCGCTTCGTTCCCATACAACTGCGAAAGCCCGCGACCATAAACCTGCGCGAGCGACAGGTCGGCGTCGTTGCTGCCGAGCGCCCGGTAATACTCCTTGGGATCGCCCGTGCGCGACACCAGCAGCACGCGGATGCGTTCCTTCATCAAAGCGTAACTGAGGCTGTCCTTCTGGTTCACTGGCGGGTACTGCAGCGCCCGGTCTTTGGACTCCGCAATGCGGTTGCTCGTGACCGGGTGGGTGCGCAGCAGTTCCGGAACACGGTCCGGTCCGAGTTGCGTGCGCCGGAACATCGTGTCGAAAAATGCCGGCATCGCGTTCGGGTCGAACCCGGCGGAGGCGAGCACTCCGATGCCGACGCGGTCGGCTTCGTACTCGTTCTCTCGCGTAAAGTTGATGCCTGCCTGCGCCGCCATGTTCTGCGCGGCAGTGATCGCGCCCATCGTCGCGTCGGAACTGCCGCCTGCTGCGCCGACCAGGATGGCAGCGAGCATGGCTGCAGTGGACATGAGATTCACGCGCGAGCGCGCCTCGATGCCGCGGGCGATGTGACGCTGCGTGACATGCGCCACTTCGTGCGCAAGGACACCGGCCAGCTCGCTTTCAGTCTTGGTCTCGAGCATGAGACCCGAGTGGATGCCGACATAACCGCCCGGGAGAGCGAAGGCATTGATGGCCTGGTCGCGCACGACGAAGAAGTTGAAGGTGCGATTGCCGTCCTGCGCATTGCTCGACAGCCGCAGGCCCAGCGACTGGATGTACTCGTGCACTTCCGGGTCGTCGAGGAGCATGCCGCTTTCGCGCAGGTTGCGCATGACCATGCGGCCGATCTGGTTTTCGTCTTCGAGGCTGAGCGCGGCCTGCGCCGCCGTGCCCATCTCGGGCAGCGTGTCCTGGGATGATCTCTGGCTCTGCGCCAGCGCGGGCAGCGTGGCCAGGCAAAACAGCGTGATCGCCGCTATTGCCCGCGGGCCGCGCCGCAATGTTGGGGTGAAATGCATCGTCTCCCTCTGACAGCCGGTCCCGCCGAGGGTTCCTCGGCGGGGACTACAGCTTCTCGGATGCAAAGTCCGCCAGCCGGGAGCGCTCGCCGCGGGTCAGCGTGATGTGACCGTAGTGCTGCCAGCCCCTGAAGCGATTGACGACATACGTCAGGCCGCATGTCGTTTCCGACAAATACGGCGAGTCGATCTGCGCGATGTTGCCGAGGCACACGAGCTTGGTGCCGGGACCGGCGCGAGTGACCAGTGCCTTCATCTGCTTCGGTGTCAGGTTCTGCGCCTCGTCGAGGATCAGGTATCGATTGAGGAACGTGCGGCCGCGCATGAAGTTGAGCGATCGGATCTTGATACGGTTGCGCAGCAGGTCGTTCGTTGCGGCTCGCCCCCAGCTCCCGCCTTCCTGGCTTTGCGTGAGCACCTCGAGGTTGTCCATCAGCGCGCCCATCCAGGGCTCCATCTTTTCTTCCTCCGTGCCCGGCAGGAAACCGATGTCCTCGCCCAGGGGGATCGTCACGCGCGTCATGATGATCTCGGTGTAGCGATTGGTCTCGAGCGCCTGTGACAGGCCGGCGGCCAGAGTCAGCAACGTCTTGCCCGTGCCTGCCGGCCCGAGGATGGTGACCATGTCGATTTCCGGATCGAGCAGCAGGTTCAACGCAAAGTTCTGCTCACGATTGCGCGCGCTGATGCCCCACACCCCGTGGCGCTCGTTGCGATAGTCGCGCAGCACTTCGATGACGGCCGAGTCGCCGTCGATCGAACGCACGATGCCCTCGAGCCCGTGTTCATCGGCCTGGTAAACGAACTGGTTCGGCGCCCAGTTGGCGATCAGCTTGTTGCGCACGCGATAAAACGTGCGGCCGCCGTTCTCATGCCACGACTCCAGCTTCTTGCCGGACTTGTCCCAGAAATTGCCCGGCAGTTTTTCGACGCCGGTGTAGAGGAGGTCGGCGTCCTCGATCGTCTTGTCGCTGTAGTAGTCCTCGGCGCGCACGCCCAGTATCGCGGCCTTGATGCGCAGGTTGATGTCCTTCGACACCAGCGTGACGCGCGCTTCAGGGTGCTGCTGTTGCAGCGCAAGCGTCTGCGCGAGGATCGCGTTGTCGGCGCCGTGACCTGGGAGCGTCGGTGGCAGGTTGCCGTTCAACTGCTTCGTCTGGAAGTACAGCCTGCCGCTCGGCGGCTTCTTGCCGCCGGGCACGTATTTGGCCGTGGGCAGTTCGATGCCGCGGTTGATGTCGAGCTTCGGCGAGTTGGCCATCAACTCATCGAGGAAACGGCTGACCTGCCGCACGTTGCGGGCCGCTTCCGACAAGCCTTTTTTGCCGGCATCGAGTTCCTCGAGCACCGTCATCGGAATGAAGATGTCGTGCTCCTCGAACCGGAAGATGGCGGCGGGGTCATGCATCATCACGTTGGTATCGAGCACGTAAATCCTGCGCGGCTCGATCTGCTTCCGGGATTTGGCCAATTGGTGCTCCGTTGGGGTCGATCAAAGAGGGTTGGGCGCGACGCGCGCGAAAGCGCTGCAGGCAGGCTACGGCTCAGAGCTCCGCGATGGCTGCGAGCACTTCTTCGGCGTGGCCGGGCACCTTGACCTTGCGCCACTCATGCCGCAGGACGCCCTTGGCGTCGAGCAGGAACGTGCTGCGTTCGACGCCCATGTACTTCTTGCCGTACATGCTCTTCTCTTTCCAGACGCCGAACAGTTCACAGACGGATTTTTCCTCGTCTGCCAGCAAGGGGAAGGTAAAGCCGTACTTGGCGATGAACTTGTCGTGCGAAGCCACGCTGTCGGGCGAGATGCCGATGATTTCGGTGCCGGCTTTCCTGAATTTGCCGTGCATGTCTCGAAAAGCTTCGCCTTGCTGGGTGCAACCCGACGTGTTGTCCTTCGGGTAAAAGTACAGCACCAGGTTCTTGCCGGCCGCATCGGCCAGCTGCCACGTCTTGCCGCCGCTGGCGGGCAGCGTGAAGGCAGGCACCTTGCGATCGAGCGTGACGGTCTTGTCTGTCATGTGGCCTTACGACTTCAGGGGTTCGAGAATGGCGTCGAGGTTCATGTGATCGCACAGATCCATGAATTCTTCGCGCAGCGCGGCGATGTGGATCCGCGTCGGGACATGGATGACCATGTACACCGAGAACATCGGGGCACCGGTGTGCGCCGCATTGTACGTGCGAGTGCTGATGTCGCCCACGTCGATGCCCCGCGACGAGAAAAAGCCTGACAGCGTGTGCAGCACGCCGGGCTGGTCGAGACACACCACGTCCACTGTGTAGCTGACCATGTCCACGCGCGGCGCGCGCTGCTCCGTGCGACGCACGGTGATCGTGAGACCGGAGGCTTCGCCGAGCTTGGTCAGTTCACCTTCGAGCTTGGCGAGCGTGTGCCAGTTGCCCGCTACAAGCAGCAGCATCGCAAATTCGTTGCCGAGCGCCGTCATGCGGCTTTCCAAGACATTACCGCCGGATTCGACGACGACGCGGGTCAGGTCATAAACCAGCCCGGTTCGGTCGTTGCCGATGGCACAGATCGCGATCAATTGCTTCATGGATGCGTGGACTCAGTGTAGCGGGCGCCACGGGAGGCGCGTGTACCGCGATTTTGCCTTGCTTCGCCGCTTTCCGCTTGCGTAGCATGCGAGGTCTTCCCACAGAGGCCCCAGCCGAATGTTCAAGGGCAGCATCCCTGCGCTCGTCACGCCCATGGCGGCTGACGGAGCGGTCGATTTCGAGGCCTGGGACCGGCTGCTGGGTTTCCACGTCGCGGCAGGCACGGATGCGGTCGTGGTCGGCGGCACCACTGGCGAGTCACCCACGCTGGAGCCCGCCGAGGTGGCGCAACTCGTCCGACGGGCCCGGGCGCGCCTCGCGGGGCGGATGCCGGTCATCGCCGGCAGCGGCACCAATTCCACGGCCAGGAGCATCGACTTGTCGCGGGAACTCGCGGCCGCGGGCGCTGACGCGTTGCTGGCAGTGGTGCCGTATTACAACCGGCCGACACAGGAAGGACTGTATCGACATTTCGTTGCGATTGCCGATGCGGCCGATGTGCCCGTCATTTTGTACAACGTCCCCGGACGCACCGCCTGCGACATGCTCCCCGAGACGGTCGTCCGGTTGAGCGAACATCCGCGCATCGTCGGCATCAAGGAAGCGACCGGCGATCTGTCGCGCGCTGAACCGATCCTGCGGCACGCAAAGGCGGGCTTCGTCCTGCTAAGCGGCGACGATCCCACCGCCGCCGAACTCATGAAGCGAGGCGCGTGTGGCGTGATCTCGGTGACGGCGAATGTGGCGCCGCGGGCCATGCATGACATGTGCGCTGCGGCGCTGGCAGGCCACCACGCCGAGGCGGCGGCGCTGAACGAAAAGCTGATGCCGCTGCACCTCGCCATGTTCCTCGAACCGAACCCGATCCCGGTCAAGTGGGCCATGTCACGGCTGGGCCTCATGGGCCGGGGGATCCGCTTGCCACTGACGCCGCTGTCGGAGCGCCTCGAGGACGAGATGCTGGCCGCGATGAAGGCGACCGGTATCCAGTTCGCCTGATCGCCCGATCGCCGGGCCGCCAGGGCGACCGGACTACTAGCCGGGTGGGCGAGGGGCGTGTACCCTTCCGCCCCCTGTGGAGAGGTGGCCGAGTGGTCGAAGGCGCTGGACTGGAATTCCAGTTATATCTTAACGGGTATACGTGGGTTCGAATCCCACCCTCTCCGCCAGAAAACGCAAGACGCCCCGCTATGCGGGGCGTCGTCGTTTCTGGCCCGAGAGGTGGATGAGAACCCACGTTACGTG
>JANNGT010000224.1:0-6778 GCA_031404015.1 Gammaproteobacteria bacterium
CACCTTGTCGAAGCGCTTGACGTATTTCCGCAGCAGCTCCGCTTCGTCGTCCTGCAGCTTCATCCAGTCGTTGAGCAGGCCCTTGGCGGCACCGTCCGTCATGCTGTCGTAGTTGGACGCGTAGGCGTTCAGCAAGTCGACGCCGCGCTGCATGAGCAGCTTGCGCTCGGCCTGGTACGAGTCGTAGATCGGCCCGAACGCAGTCAGTTGCGCGTCGTCGAGTGCCATGGCCTTGAGCACCACCGCGCGCTTGTCCGACTGGATCTGTGCGATCAGTTGCTGCGTTTCGTCGTAGGCCGATTGCGCCTGCGCGGCAAAGGGCGCGGCGACGGCAAGCAGGGCCGTGGCGGCGAAGGCGAATTTCAGGTTTTTCATTCTGGTCGACTCCCGGATCTTCAGGCGGATTTTTATTGCGCAATCGGAATGAGGCTGTACACGTCATTGCGGATCATGTTGTCGACCCGGGTCTCGACCTGCGCGTAGCGCAGGGCTTTCAGCGGCGGCAGCACATTCGCAACTTTCTTCGTATACGTCTGCTTGAGCGCCTCGCGATCGCTCTCGATGCGCATCTTCTGCTTGAGCATGGCGGTGGCGTCCGCGTCCGTGAAGGAGCCGAACTTACTCGCGTAGTTATCGACGAGGCCAAGGAACTCGTCGTTGAGTTTCTTGAGCTTGCCTTCGTATTCGTCGTAGACCGGCCAGAAGGCACGGCTTTCGGCATCGGTCAGCTGCAAGTTCTGCGCGAACACGGCGCGCTTGTCCGTCATGACCTGCTTCAGGATGATCTGCTCGTCGGTCTTGACGCCCTCCGTCGAAGGCGCAGCCTGCGCGTAGCCGAGGACGGGAAACGCAACGACGGCGAGGGCCGCTGCAAGCGTAGCGATTTTCATGGGTGGTCCTGTCTGGTTGGTTTCCAAGCCCCCGCGGGCACGGTGCCGACGGCGCGCCGATGCCTGCAAGGGGCCGGTACAATTGTCGCATGAGCCCCCCCACCGATGTCGACCTGCAACTGCTGGCCCGGGCTGTGGGCGCGCGGCTCGTGGCCGGCAATGCGACATTGGTCACGGCTGAGTCCTGCACGGGCGGGTGGATTGCCAAGACGTGCACGGACGTGGCTGGCAGCTCCGGTTGGTTTCTCGGGGGTTTCGTCGCTTACTCGAACTCGCTCAAGTCGGGGTTGCTCGGCGTTTCCAGCGCATTGCTCGCGCATCATGGCGCGGTCAGCGAGTCCGTCGTGCGCGCCATGGCGGAAGGCGCCCTGCAGCGCACGGCCGCTACCCTGAGCGTGGCCGTGAGTGGCGTCGCCGGCCCCGATGGGGGCTCGGACGACAAGCCGGTAGGCACGGTCTGGCTGGCCTGGGCCTGGCGTCAAACGAATGGTTCTTTCCGCACGGAATCAAGCAGGGTCCTGTTCCCGGGCGAGCGTGAGGACGTGCGACGCCTGGCGGTACAGGCGGCGTTGCAACGTCTGCTGCGTGAATGAGCGACCGGCAGTTCGTCGCGCTCGTGCGGTCCGTGCCGGATCCTGCAGGCTCACGCCATGAGCCCATCGCCTGCTGGAATGGCGCAGTTCGAAGCGGCTGAGAAACCAGCGATTCCCGGCAATTTTTCGGAACGCCTGCAGTCGGGGCTGTGGAATAATGCACTCATCCCGTTGAAGCCTATTTTTCCGAGCCGGGCACGCCCGGCTCCCACGACCAAACTCATGAGCAACGCAATGGAAGAAAACCGCAAGAAGGCCCTGGTCGCAGCGCTCGGCCAGATCGAGAAGCAGTTCGGCAAGGGCTCGGTCATGCGCCTTGGCGACTCCAACAGTTACGACGTGGAAGTCATCTCCACGGGTTCGCTCGGGCTCGACATCGCGCTGGGCGTCGGCGGCCTGCCCAAGGGCCGCGTCATCGAAATTTACGGGCCTGAATCGTCGGGCAAGACCACGCTCGCGCTCACGGTCATCGCGCAGGTGCAGCGGGCCGGCGGCACGGCCGCCTTCGTCGATGCCGAGCACGCGCTTGATCCGTCCTATGCTGAAAAGCTTGGCGTGGACGTCAATGAACTGCTGGTGTCGCAGCCGGACAACGGCGAGCAGGCGCTCGAGATCACCGACATGCTGGTCCGTTCCGGCGCGGTCGACATCGTCGTGGTCGACTCGGTCGCGGCGCTCACGCCGAAGGCTGAAATCGAAGGCGAGATGGGCGACATGCAGATGGGCGCGCAGGCCCGCCTGATGTCGCAGGCATTGCGCAAGCTCACGGGCAACATCAAGCGTTCCAACACCATCGTCGTCTTCATCAACCAGATCCGCATGAAGATCGGCGTGATGTTCGGCAACCCCGAGACCACCACGGGCGGCAACGCGCTCAAGTTCTACGCCTCCGTGCGCCTCGACATCCGCCGCATCGGCGCGATCAAGCAGGGCGAGGAAGTCGTCGGCAACCAGACTCGCGTCAAGATCGTGAAGAACAAGGTCGCTCCGCCGTTTCGCGAGGCCGAGTTCGAGATCATGTACGGCGTCGGCATCTCGCGCGAGGGAGAGATCATCGAACTCGGCGTGTCGCAGAACATCATCGAGAAGTCCGGCTCGTGGTACGCCTACAAGGGCGAGCGCATCGGCCAGGGCAAGGAAAACGTCCGCACCTACCTCACGCAGCACCCGGACACCGCGCGCGAAATCGAAACCGCAATCCGCGCCAAGCTGCTGGTCGCGAAAAAGGGCGAGGCGCCGGCAAATGAGGCGTCGGAGGCCTGAGCCCGGGGCGCTGGCGGACGCGGACGAGCACACTGTACGCACCGCCGGTTACGCCCTGCTCGCAGGGCGTGACTTCAGCCGCCACGAGCTCACGGAGCGCCTGCTGCGCAAGGGGTATGGCGCCGCGGTCGTCGAGCAGGCCGTAGCCAGCATCGTGCAGGAAGGGTTCCTGCAGGAAGACCGGTTCGCCGAGCAGTTCGTGTCCCAACGCGCCCGGCGGGGCCACGGTCCCGTGCGCGTCCGCATGGGGTTGCGCGAAAAAGGTGTGGAAGCCGAGGCAATCGACAATGCCCTCGGCACCACTGCAACGGACTGGATCCAGGCCGCACGCGAGGCTCGCCGCCGCAAGTTCGGGCTCGAGCCGCCAGCCGACCTGCGCGAACGTGCAAAACAGGCACGCTTCCTCCAATATCGCGGGTTTTCTTCCGATCAGATCCGGGCCGCTCTCGGCCCCGGCGAAGACGACCCAGACCTATGACCAGCACGCCCCACGCTCCGGCCAAGTTCATGACCAGCACGCAGTTGCGAGCGGCTTTCCTTGATTTTTTCAAGGAGCGCGGTCACGCGGTGGTGCCTTCCAGCTCGTTGGTCCCGGGCAACGATCCCACCCTGCTGTTCACCAACGCGGGCATGGTCCAGTTCAAGGACCTGTTCCTGGGTAAGGAAAAGCGCGGCTACGTGCGCGCGGCCACCTCGCAGCGCTGCGTGCGCGCCGGCGGCAAGCACAACGACCTCGAGAATGTCGGCTACACGTCGCGCCACCACACGTTCTTCGAGATGCTGGGCAACTTCAGCTTCGGCGACTACTTCAAGCAGGACGCGATCCGCTTCGCCTGGGACTTCATCACCGGCACGCTCGGCATTCCTGCGTCGAAGCTCTGGGTCACCGTGTTCGAAGACGACGATGGCGCGGCCGAAATCTGGCTGAAGGAAATCGGCGTAGATCCCGCTCGGGTCACGCGCATGGGCGCCAAGTCCAATTTCTGGGCGATGGGCGACACCGGACCGTGCGGCCCCTGCACCGAGATTTTCTACGACCACGGTCCAGAGGTCGCGGGCGGCCCGCCGGGATCGCCCGACGAAGACGGCGACCGCTACGTCGAGATCTGGAACCTGGTCTTCATGCAGTTCGATCGCGCCGCTGACGGCACGATGAACCCACTGCCGAAGCCGTCGGTCGACACGGGCATGGGGCTCGAACGCGTCGCTGCCGTCATGCAGGGCGTGCACAGCAATTACGACATCGACCTGTTCCGCAGCCTGGTCGCCGCGGCGGCCAAAGCGACGGGCACCAGCGATCTCAGCTCGAATTCGCTGCGCGTCATCGCGGACCACGTTCGTGCGGCGTCGTTCCTGATTGCGGACGGCGTGCAGCCATCGAACGAAGGGCGTGGTTACGTGCTGCGGCGGATCATGCGCCGCGCGATCCGTCACGGCTTCATGCTCGGCCAGCGCCAACCTTTCTTCCACACGGTGGTGCGGGCCCTCGAGCAGGAAATGGGCGTGGCCTATCCGGAACTCACGGCCCAGCGCGCGCACATCGAGAAGGTGATCCTGCAGGAAGAAGAGCGTTTTGCGGAAACGCTCGCACAGGGCATGAGCCTGCTCGACACGGTGATCGGCACGCTCGGCGACAACAAGGAGATCCCGGGCGAAACGGTGTTCCGTCTCTACGACACTTACGGCTTTCCAGTGGACCTCACCAACGACATCGCGCGCGAGCGTGGCCTGGCCGTCGACGAGCCTGGATTCGAGGCGGCGATGAACGCGCAGCGCGCTCGCGCACGTGCAGCGAGCAAGTTCAACGTCGACCTGCGTGGCGACATGAGCGTGGACAGCCACACCTCGTTCGTCGGTTACGACGGCGAGACCGGGCCGGGCCGCATCGTCGCGCTGTTCCGCGGCAAGGAAGCGGTTACACAACTGCAGGCGGGCGACGACGGCCAGGTCGTGCTCGACGTCACGCCCTTTTATGCGGAGAGCGGTGGCCAGGTTGGCGATGCGGGCGAACTCTCCACGGCCCATGCGCGGTTCGCCGTGACCGACACACAGAAACTCGGCAAGGCGTACCTGCACGTAGGCAAGCTCACGACGGGCACGCTCAAGATGGGCGAAACCGTCTCCGCCGAAGTCGACAGTGCGCGGCGACACGCGACACGCGCCAACCATTCGGCAACGCACTTGTTGCATGCCGCCTTGCGCAAGGTGCTGGGCACGCATGTCACGCAGAAGGGCTCGCTCGTCGCGCCCGACCGGTTGCGGTTCGACTTCTCGCATTATTCGGGAGTCACGCCGGATGAGCTGCTGCAGATCGAGTCGATCGTGAACGTCGAGGTACGGCGCAACGCGGACGCGGAAACCAACGTGATGGACTTCGAAGCGGCCGTGGCGGCCGGCGCCATGGCGCTGTTCGGTGAGAAGTACGAAGAAAAGGTGCGTGTGCTGCGCATTGGAGACATGTCCACCGAGCTCTGCGGCGGCACGCACGTGCGTCGCGCGGGCGACATCGGCCTCTTCAAGATCGTCAGCGAAGGCGGTGTGGCGGCTGGCGTTCGTCGCATCGAGGCGGTGACGGGCCAGGGTGCCTACGACTACGTGGTCCAGACGGACCATAAGTTGCGCGACGTCGCGAACCTGGTCCGTGGATCGCGCGACGACGTCGGGGACAAAGTGCGGCAATTGCTCGACCGTGCCCGCCGCATGGAAAAAGAGCTCGCGCAGCTCAGGGAGAAGCTCGCGAGTGGCAGCGGACGCGACCTCGCTGCGGAAGCAATCTCGATCGGCAATGGCGTGAAACTTGTCGCGGCCAGCGTCGAAGGCGCGGATGCAGCAGCGCTGCGCGCGGCCGTGGATCAGCTTAAAAACAAGCTCGTCAGCGCGATCATCGTGCTGGGCTCGCCGGCCGGCGACGACAAGGTTGCGCTCATCGCCGGCGTGACCGACGACCTCACCGCGCGCGTGAAAGCGGGCGAAATCGTCAACCACGTCGCGCAGCAGGTGGGCGGCAAAGGCGGCGGGCGCGCGGACCTCGCACAGGCTGGCGGAACCCAGCCTGCCAATCTCGCCGCCGCGCTCGAGAGTCTCGCCGGGTGGCTGGCCCCCCGGGTGTCGTGAAGAGACGACGCTTCGACTGATTGGAAAATTCCGGTTCTCGGACCGTAAGAAAAATCGATCCAATTAGGTCGCGACAACATACAGTCAGTACTGACTTTTTTTTACCTGCGCGCTATTGTTCGCTGCACGGAAATCGTGCGCATATATATGCGCATTTTCCGGGCGGTGGTTCAGGGGTGGGCGCCGGCACAACGCAGGCATTCGAGGGTGCGGGTCCTACCTGGCCGGATGCAGTGCGCAGGGATTGAACGGAATCGGGTCCGGCGCAGTTCGAAGCCAAGCTGGCTAGGAGATCGGCATGTTGATTCTCACTCGGCGCGTAGGTGAAACGGTCATGATCGGTAGCGACGTGACTTTCACCATTCTGGGCGTCAAGGGCAACCAGGTGCGCGTGGGCGTAAATGCTCCCCGCGACGTCGCAGTGCACCGCGAAGAGATTTTCGAGCGCATCAAGCGCGAAGAGCAGGATGGCGGCAGCACGGCGACGACGGCGCGACCGGCGCTCGTGAGCAGCAACGGCAACGGTCACGCGGACGGCGATTCGTTTCCCTGACACGCCAGCCCGCTCCCGCTTTTGCTTTACGGGGAGGCCCCACTTGTTTATCCTTCGCGGCTCTCCTGAAAACGGAGAGATGGCCGAGTGGTCGAAGGCGCGCCCCTGCTAAGGGCGTAAGGGTCAAAAGCCCTTCGAGGGTTCGAATCCCTCTCTCTCCGCCAGCAGATTCATGCGCCCGTAGCTCAGTTGGATAGAGCGTCTGGCTACGAACCAGAAGGTCGGGAGTTCGAATCTCTCCGGGCGCACCAGTGAAATGAAAAAGGGGTCAGTCGAGAGGCTGACCCCTTTTCCATTTCACACGTGTGTCTACAGAGAACGTGGAGAACTCCCGACGTCGTCGGGAGGTCGACAACCACGCGCAG
>JANNGT010000225.1:0-11124 GCA_031404015.1 Gammaproteobacteria bacterium
CTGCGCGTGGTTGTCGACCTCCCGACGACGTCGGGAGTTCTCCACGTTCTCTGTAGACACACGTGTGAAATGGAAAAGGGGTCAGCCTCTCGACTGACCCCTTTTTCATTTCACTGGTGCGCCCGGAGAGATTCGAACTCCACTGCTGGAGTAGCCGCCCTGACATCGTCGTTCCCCTGAAATGCGAGGCGCTCGGCCTAGCGGTCAGCGCTCAGCGATGCCGGTGACCACAGTGAAAGTTTGAATGAGATGGAAATCCGGGCGATTGAGCGCGAATTCTGCGCTATGCGGATCGCACAGGCGGGCCAGTTCCCCGTAGTCATCGCTCGACAGATATGGGCGTAGTCGCTCTCCCCACGTTTCAAGGAAGATGGCCTCGAGTAGATAACTCCTGGCTTCCGGACCGAGGGGGGATAAACGCTCGATCGAATACGTCCGGGCCATGACGTCCTGCAGTCCGGCACGCCGTAACAGACCCGCGATCGCCCGCACCGCCGTCAGATCCCGTTCGTTGAGCCGATAACGCTCGCGATAGTAACGACGCACCGCTTCGGTGGTCAGGCGTTCGAGCCTCGCGTCCCATGCGAAGTACATGTCAGGTAAAAACGAGCTCTGGCCGAGCGCGATGCGGCCGTCCGGTCGCAAACAGGTCGCGAGGCTTTTGACCGTCGCGAGGGGTTCGTGGAAGTGATTAATGGTGTTAACGCACCAGATGACGTCGAAGTCGGCGCGCGGCAGGTGCAGGTCGCGGAGATCTCCCTGCAGTACCTGCACTGCGCTCGTGGCGGCAGTGCGGGCGGCGGCGACATGCGCGGTCGAGAGGTCGACGCCAACAACGCTGCCATTCGGCTCGACCGCTTGCGCAAGCCAGTGCAGTGCCTCGCCGGTGCCGCAACCGGCATCGAGCACGCGCATACCGGAGCGCAGGTTCAGGTCGGCGATCGCCTGGCGCAGCTCCGGCGCGGCGAAGGCGCTGAACAGCCTTAGTTTGCGCGAATAATCCCGCGTTGCGGTGTCGCCAAGAAGCCCGGGTGATGGAGTGCCTGTATCGCGATTCACGGTAACCGACCTGTGCCGCTGAAGGTACACTACGAGACAGACCTTTAATCCGGTTTTCAGCCACTTACCACAGACGGCGAATCGCCTTGCGGCGATGGCGGGCTTGATGCACAGGACCTTACAACCGGCTCCGGCAGTGCGGTCGTTGCCGTTGGTTACCCTATATCTGACGGAGCGATGCAATTCACGCTGCGTGACCTGCGATTACTGGCGCTTTGGCCGCGTGGACATGACGCTGGAATCGATCGCGGGCTGGCTGCCTGGTTTTGCGGCGCTTGGCACGAGTGTGGTTCTTATATCGGGGGGCGAGGCGCTCCTCAACCCGCAGTGGGTGCCAATTGCGCAGCTGTTGAAGTCGCAGGGCTTGAAGTTGTGGTTGCTCACATCGGGTCTGTCCCTCGCCAAGCATGCCGAGCGTGTCTGCGAGTCGTTCGAGTCCGTCACCGTGTCTGTGGACGGAGTCCGGAGCGAAACCTATGCCGCCATTCGCGGCCTGGACGCATTCGATAACGTGTGCGAAGGGATGCGCGCCGTTGCACGGCTCGGTACATCGGTGGAGATGCGCGTAACGGTTCAGCGAGCCAACTACCGGGAGTTACCGCTGTTCGTCGAGCTGGCGCGCGATAACGGCGCGCGCCGGGTGTCCTTTCTCGCCGCCGATGTGAGCAATCCGCACGCCTTCGGCCGGAATCTGCCCGATGGATTCGCGGGCGACATTGCGCTGCAAGCAGTTGACTTGCCCGAGCTCGAACGTATTCTCGAAACAATGGAGCACGCGCACGCGGAGGATTTTCGCTCCGGATTCATCGCCGAGAGCCCGCAAAAGCTGCGCCGCATCCTGGATTACTATACGGCGATCTGCGGCCGTGGTGCTTATCCACCGGTGAGGTGCAATGCACCGGAATTCTCTGCGGTTATCGAGCCCGGCGGACGGCTGAGGCCGTGCTTTTTCATTCCCGGCCCCGGGACGATTGCAGGCGAAGATCTGCAGAAAGCAGTGAACGATGATGCGATGGCGAGCTTGCGTGCCGACATTCGCGAGCAACGCCGCGCCGAGTGCGTAACCTGCGTTTGCTCGATGTGGCGCGATCCGCAATCGTTCGCCGCAACCGTGGGCGGTCCGCAGTGATGAGCGGCAAAGCGCTGGCAAATCCAGTACCCCTGCGAGTGCAGGCCGGCCCGTTCGACGACCTGGCGGCGGCCTACGACGCTTCGTTCACGGCCACGGCGTACGGCAAGTGCCTGCGCGCGTTGGCCTGGGAGCGCCTGGACGCGGCATTCGGAGCGGCACACCACGTTCTCGAGATCGGCTGCGGTACGGGCGAGGATGCCGTGCACCTCGCCAGTCGAGGCGTCCGCGTGCTCGCGACGGACCCGTCGATGTCGATGCTGCGCGTGGCCGCCGAAAAGGCGGAACGCGCCGGCTGCGCGGAGCGCATAGAGTTTCGATGTGTGCCCATGGAAAATCTGGGCGCCGAGTTCTCCGGCGAGCGCTTCGACGGGGTGTGCTCGAACTTCGGCGCGATCAATTGCGCACCCCGGCTCGACATCGTCGTTGCGGAGGTCGCGTCTCTGCTCAACCCCGGCGCGCGCCTGGTCTGGGTCGTCATGGGACGGCATGTCCCTTGGGAGTGGGTCTGGTTTCTCGCGCGCGGCGACCGACAAAAAGCCTTCCGCCGTTGGCACAAGGGCGGCGTGGGTTGGAAGGGACTGCAAGTCTTTTATCCGACGCCGACAGAGCTCGAGCGGATGCTCGCCCCGTATTTCGCGCCGCTGCGCCGTCGTTCGCTCGGCCTCGTGCTGCCCCCGAGCTATGCCGCGGGCTCGCTCGAGGGCTCGCCGCGTCTCCTGGCCGCGCTTACGCACGTCGAGCGCGCGGCGCAACGCTGGCAGCCGCTGGCCGCGCTCGCCGACCACTACATCTTCGAGGCCCGGCGGCTGCCGGCGGGCGAGTTCGAGGCCGCGCACGACCTCGCGGAGGCTCCGCGCAGTGAGTAGCGAGGCCCGCGGCCGGGTGCTGTTGATCAATCCGCAGATCACGGCGCGGCGGCACGCACGCTTCCCGCTGTCGCTCATGACGATGGCCGCGGCGCTCGAAGACCGCTATGACTCGATCCTGATCGACGGCAATGTCGACGCGTCCGCCGTGCGCGCCGCCTGTGACGCCGTGCGGGCGCAATCGTTCGCCGCGGCCGGCGTCAGCGTGATGGGCGGGCCCCAGGTCGCGACGGCGATCGAGGTCTCGCGCGCCTTGCGCACGGCGCGGCCCGACTTGCCGATCGTCTGGGGCGGCTACTTTCCGACCTTGTATCCCGATGTGGCGCTCAACAGCGACTACGTGAATTTTGTCGTACGCGGCCAGGGCGAGGACACGCTTGCGGAGCTGTTGGGCACGCTCGCCTGCGGTGATCGCGAGAGGTTGGCACAGGTCGAGGGCTTGAGCTGGCGGCGGGAGGGCATCGCCGTCCACAATCGCCAGCGCGCGTTCGCGCGTCGGCACATCGCGCCCGTGCTGCGGTACGACCGGCTGCCGGACGCCAGGTCTTACCTCGTCAAGACGTTTCTCGGCCAGCGCACGGCCGGGCACCAGGCAGCGCTCGGCTGTCGCTTTCGTTGCACCTTCTGCGGCGTTGCGGCGATGTTCGGGGGGGCGACCGCGTTGCCGCCGGCCGCGCGGCTCGATCGGGAGCTCGCGTTGCTTGCGCAGATCGGCGCCGACTCGATCCAGTTCTACGATCACAATTTCTTCGACCGCGAAGAAGACATGGTGCCGCTGCTCGAGGTGCTCGCTCATCATGCGCTGCCGTGGTGGTGCTATGCGCGCGCCGATGCGCTCGTGAACCTCTCGCCTGCGTCGTGGCGCCTCGTCCGCCAGAGCCGGCTGCGAATGGCGTACATCGGCGCCGAGACGCCGAACGATCAGTTCCTCAAGTCGATCCGCAAGGGCACCCGGTCCGAGCAGACGCTCGAAGCGGTCGAGTTGTGTCGGGCCAACGGCGTAATTCCGGAGCTATCGTTCATGGTGGCGCCGCCGGAAGACCCGGAGGGCGAGACCGAGCGCACGTTCGACTTCATTCGCCAGGTCAAGCGGGTGAACCCGGATGCAGAGATCATCGTCTATATCCACACGCCGCTACCTCCGACCAGCGTTCCCGACGCGCATAGGCTGAATCTCGCGCCGCTGCGCGACGTGCACGGCGCGCCGATAGAGTTTCCAAAGACGCCCGAGGAGTGGACCGAGCGCAAGTGGGTCGATTATGCCTGCCATGCCGATGCGCCCTGGCTCAGCGACCGACTGCGGCAGCGCATTCGCAATTTCGTCACAGTGCTGCGTTGCCGCTTCCCGACCGTACAGGACACGCGGTCGCCCGGCTGGGCGAAGGCAACGTTGCGCGGGCTCGCGGGCTGGCGCTACGCGCTGCGTTACTACGATCGGCCGTGGGAGCTTACGGCGTCGCAAAACCTCATCGGCTTGCTCGATCCGCGTGCCACGAGCATTTGAGATCCCGGAATCCAGTTGCACGTCGTACAGATAAGCTTCTTCGTCGATCCGCAGCGCCGCCCTCCCACAGCGCTGCTCCGCGATTGGCGCTCGCTCGTCGACGTCGCAGCGGCGGCTGCTTCTGCGGGTACGCGAGTCACGGTCGTCCAGGCGAGCATGGTTCCGGGCGAGACCAAGCAGTCAGGCGTTGCGTTTCATTTTGTCGCACCGCCCGTCACGGGCGCACTTGTGCACGCCGTCGCGTTTCGCGCGCTAGTGCGCGAACTCAAGCCCGACGTATTCCACGTGCATGGCCTCGGCTTCCCGCGCGACGTGGTCGAGCTGCGCGCGCTCGCGCCGAACGTGCCGATTCTGCTGCAGGATCATGCCGATCGCGTGCCGAGCTTCTGGCGCCGCGCCATCTGGCGCCGCGGAGCCGCGGTCGCGGACGGTATCTCATTCTGCGCCCGCACGCAGGCCGAGCCTTTCCGCCGTGCACGGCTGCTCACACCCGGCATCGGAATCTTCGAGATTCCCGAGTCGACGAGCAATTTCGTCCCCGGAGACGCGCTTGCAGCGCGCGTCGCGACGGGAATATACGGCGCTCCGGCGCTGCTCTGGGTCGGCCATCTGAACGCCAACAAGGACCCTCTCACGGTGCTCGAGGGCGTCAGCGCCGCCGCCCGCGACCTGCCGGGCTTGCGGCTTTGGTGCTGTTACGCCTCCGCGCCGTTATTGCCGGCCGTGGAGGCTCGCATCGGCGGCGATCCGGCACTTCGCGAGCGCGTGCACCTGCTGGGCCGAGTTCCGCATGAGCGCATCGAGCGGCTCATGCAGGCAGCCGATCTCTTCGTGCTCGGCAGTCGCCGCGAAGGCTGCAGCTTTGCATTGCTCGAGGCGATGGCAACGGGGCTGACGCCTATCGTCACGGACATCCCCGCGTCGCGGGCTTTGATCGGAAATGCCTCCGTCGGCGCTTTGTGGCGCTGCGGGGACCCCGAGTCGCTGTGCAGCGCGCTGCGACGGGGCGCCGCGGAGCTGGCAACGCGCCCGCGAGCGCGGGTCCGCGCCCACTTCGATCAGGAGCTTTCCAGCTCGGCGCTCGCTCGGAAATGGTCGGCGGCCTACCAGTCCGTCGTTGGCCAGCGCTCGCACGCCGCGGCCAACGTGGTGACGCCGTGAGCCGGATTGGCGGCACGGGCTCGGTGCTCGATTTGGCACTGCGAATCTGGCGCCTGTTCGACCCCGCGCAGAAGCGCGAATGCCTGCTCGTTGTGCTGATCTCGATCGTCTCCGCCGGCGTCACGCTGGCCGGGATTGCCGGGATCGCGCCGTTTTTTGCCGTACTCGCGGATCCGACTGTGATCGATCGGAGCCCGCTGCTGGCCGGGCTGCAGCAGGCGCTCTCGATCCAGACGCCGCAGGGCCTGCTCGTCGGGCTCGGTGTCGCGTTCATGGCGTTGCTGCTGCTCACCAATGTCACCGACTACGTGGCGCTGCGATCGATCGGACGCTTCTTCGAAGGCGTCGGCGCGCGTCTGCACACGCAACTGTTCGACGAGTATCTGCATAGGGACCTCGCGTACCACCGGCGCAGCAACAGCGCGGAGCTGACGACGCGCGTGGTGCTGGACGTCAATCGCACGGTCAGCGGCGTCATTCAAAGCGGACTCACGATCATTGGCGGTGTCGTCAGCATCGTATTGATCGTAGGCGCCGTCGTCGTCGTAAATCCAGTCGTCGCTGCGGTCGCGGCTCTGCTGCTCGGCGCGAGCTACACGTTCATCTACGCGCTCGTACGCCGCAGATTGATCCGCAACGGCGCCGTCGTCACGCGGCACTCGCGAATGCGCGCGAAGGTCATCGCCGAGAGTTTCGCCGCAATCGAGGAAGTCATCCTGTTCCGCGGCCAACGCGATTTGACGGCCCGCGTGGCCCGTCATTCAGCGGCGCTCGCAGCAGCCCAAGCCGGCACGCCGGCCATCGCGGCAAGCCCCAAGTACGTGCTCGAGTGCGTCACCGGAGCCGGGCTCGTGACGGCTGCGCTATGGATTCACGACAGGGCCGGCGCGGGTGACTGGCTGCCGCAGCTCGCGTTTCTCGGCCTGGCAGCCTACCGGTTGCTGCCCGCTTTCCAACGAGTGTTTGCGGCGTTCGCGCGCATTCGCGCGGATCGTGCCGGCTTCGACAACATCACCGACGACCTGGATTGCGCGCAACGACGGGCCGCAGGGCTGCGGCCCGCGGTTAACGGTGGCGCGTGGCGAGGACGGCCGCAACGGTCGGTCCGCCTCGTCGACGTTTCGTACCGGCATTCGCCGGGGCGTGCCGGCGGCGTCAGCAACGTCTCGCTGGAGATTCCGGCCGGCACGCTCGTCGGTCTCGTGGGGCCGAACGGCGCCGGCAAGACCACGCTTGCGGGGATCATTCTCGGGCTGCTGCGGCCCGACACGGGATACGTCGAGATCGACGGCGAGACGCTCGACGACGAAAATCGGGACTCATGGCTCGATACTGTCGCTCACGTCCCGCAGCAAATCGTGCTCCTGGATGCCACTATTGCTGAGAATGTGGCTTTTGGCATCGGTCCTGACGACGTCGACCTCGAACGCGTTCGCGAGGCTACGAACGGCGCGCGACTGGGACCCGTCGTTGCCGCGCTGCCCGACGGCCTGGCCACGGTGATCGGAGAAAATGGCCTGCAGCTGAGCGGCGGACAACGTCAACGCCTTGGAATCGCGCGCGCACTCTACCGGCGCCCGTCGCTGCTCATGATGGACGAGGCCACCAACGCGCTCGATGCGCCGGCGGAGGCGGAGATCGTGGCGCTCCTCGGTGCCTTGCGCGGCAGTTGCACCGCGATCCTCATCGCTCATCGGTCGAGCACGCTCGCCGACTGCGATCTGTTGTTCGAGCTCGACGGCGGGCGACTCGTGGGCGGCGAAACATTCACCGAGCGCGCTTCCGCCGTGCCTTCAGCTGGGTGCGAGCGGGAACGGTAAGAGCACGTCGGAATGAGAATCGCCCTGGTCGTTCCCGGCGGCGTCGACCGCTCGGCTGAGTACCGGACGATCCCGGCAATACTCGCACTTATCAAGCAGCTCGCGTCGCGGCACGATGTGGAGGTGTTCGCGCTTCGTCAGGAAGCATCGCCGGGCGAATGGATTCTCCACGGCGCGCGCGTGCACAACGTCGGCGACCCCCTGCCGCAGCTGCGGTGCGTCAGCTGTGTCGTCCGCAGACATCGTGCGCAGCCGTTCGACGTCGTACACGCGATCTTTGGCGGCAGCTGCGGGTTCGCCGCCGTCGCCGCCGCGCGGTGGATCGGCGTGCCGGGCATCGTGCACGTGGCGGGTGGCGAGCTGGCAGCGCTCGACGACATCCGCTACGGCGGCGCACGCCGGCTGGTGACACGCCTGCGAGGGCGCTGGACGTTGCGTCGCGCGAGCGCCGTGACCGCAGCCAGCGCGCAGATCCTCGAGCAGATCGCGGCCCTCGGCGTCGCTGCATCACGGATACCTCTGGGCGTCGACCTCGCCGCCTGGCCGGTTCGGCCACCGGCCGCGCGGCAAGCGAGTGAGCCGGCCCGACTGATCCACGTCGCGAGCCTCAATCTCGTGAAGGACCAGGCTACGCTGCTGCGAGCGATGGCGACGCTCGCGGCGACGGGGGTCGACTTCCGTCTCGATGTCGTAGGCGAGGACACTCTGGGCGGCGCCGTCCAGTCGCTTGCGCGCGAGCTGGGCTTGGCATCGAAGGTCATGTTTCACGGATACGTGACCCAGCGCCGGCTGCACCCGCTGATGACGCGCGCGCACGTCAACCTCGTGAGCTCACGTCACGAAGCGGGGCCGTTAGTCGTCCTCGAGGCGGCGGTCACCGGCGTGCCGACCGTCGGGACGGCGGTCGGTCACCTGACCGAATGGTCGCCCGACGCGGCTCTCGCGGTGCCCGTGGGCGATGCGGCGGCCCTCGCCGCTGCCGTCGGACGCCTGCTCGACGATGAAACACTGCGGCGGAGGCTCGCACACGAGGCGCAGCGGCGTGCGTGCGAACAGGACGCGTCGTACACGGCGGCTTCCTTCGAGCGGCTCTATCGGTCCGCCAGGGCCGCCCGCACCGAGTAAAGGGTCTGCACTCGCGGTGGCCGCGAAACCAGCCAGCGCACGATGCGCGTCAGGTGCGGCTGGCCGTACCAGGGAATCTCCTTCGCCCAGGAATGCTTCTGGGCGGTAAGCCTGAGCTGTCCGAGGGCCTCGGGTGTCGGCCATAGCCGGCTCAACGCGAAGCGAGCAGCCTCGAGCGGCGTGGTGGCCCACTCGATGCCCGGGAAGGCCTGGATCCGGAACCGCGACCACGAGACGTCCGCGAGCACGTGCCCGCGCGCCGCGCGAGCGAGCAGCCGCGGGCACCCACGTCGCGTCATCGCGAGCGCCTCGTCCGGAATCACACCCGGGTAGTAGCGCAGGGTCAGCGCGAGCGGCGGCAGTGCCCACCAGGGCCCGCGCGGGCCGGCCGCCGCCTCCAGTTCGGCCCAGTCGTGCGCCCGAAGCTTCGGTGCGAGCAGGGCGATGTCATGCAGCTGGATCTGGCGTAGCGCCCGCGCACGGATGTTGCCCGCCGCGTGCAGCAGCAGGTGCAGCATCAGCGCCGCATTCGAGGGATAGTCGTTGAGACCCGGCATGACGCGCACCGGGAGCACGTGGCGGGTGATGTCGACCTTGGCGACGGGCAGGGCTTCCGCGATCTGCGAGTGCAGCTCGACCTTGATCGGGTTGGCGACGTGCTCGCCGTAGCCGACATGGCCGCCCGCGCCGCGTGGCTCGAACGTGACGTGCCGCGAACTAGCGAGCACCTCCACGTAGCCCATCTCGACGAGCAGGCGCTTCGCGGTCGGCATGTCGCCCGGATGCGTGAGCAGGTCTATGTCGCCCATAGGTCGTTCGCCGGCGTCGTAAATCCCGGTGCGGTAAAGCGCCGCGCCCTTCAGGGCGACCATCGGCAGGCCGATGGCCATCGCGCCCGCATGCAGGTCGGCGAGCCGTTCACGGGTGAGATCGTGTCGCAGCAGAGTCTGGCGCTGCTGTCCGCACAGGAACGACTCCCAGTGGTCCGGACCACGCCACCGCGCAGTAGCCGCGAGCTGCACCGCCATCCCCTGAATGGCCACGACGGCCTTCGCGATGTGCCACTGCGTATCGCTCCAGTCCGGCGCCGCGGTCGCGGGAGCGGTGGGCTGCCGCGCGAGGAACTCCGTGGCGCTGCGGAGCGCCGTCTCGATGACCTCGAACGAAGGGCCGTGATCAGCTTGCGGCATCGGCCGACTTCGAGGTCAACGCATACATCTGCTTGCGGGCAAGCGCCGCCTGTTGCACCAGCGCCGCCGCCGCGGCGGGATCCGAGGCGGCCAACCGATGCGCCGCCACTTCACCGCGGAGCCACTGGTCCGCGAGCCGATAGTAGTCGCGGCTGCGACGCCCGTGAATGACGTAGTCGCGGTCCGAGGCATTTGCCCAGGCCAGTGGCAGCTCGACCTTGTCGCGGACGTCGTCGAAGTACTGGGTGCCCTTGATCGGGTACGAGATCGTCGTGAAGAAGATGTCAGGATTGGCGAGCTTGACGTGCTCGACGGTCGCGGCGATGTCCTCGAGCTCCTCGCCTTCGAAACCCCACATCAGGAACATGCCGACCTCAATCCCGTGCTTTTGCAGCAGCGCGGTCGAGCGCCGTACCTGCTCGACGGTAACGCCACGCTGCATGGCGTCGAGAATCCGCTGGCTGCCGCTTTCCGAGCCGATCCAGATCCGGTAGCAGCCGAGCTCCACGAGTGCGCGTACCGCGTCTTCGCTTTGCAGGCGGTCAGCACGCGTGATCGTCTCAAATGGCCGGTGGATGCCGCGCGCCTTCAGCTCGGCCGCATAATTCTTGAGCCACGGATGGCTGATCGTGAAGACGTCGTCCGCGTACCAGACCTGGTCCGGGTCGTAGCGCTCGACGATCATCGCCATCTCGTCGGCTACGTTCGCGGGGCTCCGGCGCCGGTGCGAGAACCCGTACACCGCGTGCGAGCACCATGTGCAGCGATAGGGGCAGCCGCGCGCCGTGATCAGATTGATGCTGCTCCTGCCGTGGTGCGTCTTCCACGCGTGCAGGTAGGGCTGGTGGTCAATGGCCTCGCGGTCGGGGAACGGCAGCGCGTCGAGATCCGGGATCCTGGGTCGCTCAGGAGTACGCACGACCTTGCCAGTCTCGTCCCGGAAGGCAATGCCGCGCACGTTCCATAGGCGATGTGGGCCGCGGGCGGCGAGCGCCGGCAGCAGCTCTTCGAGCGTCGACTCGCCTTCTCCGATCACGATCGCATCGGCGCCAGCCGCGAGGTACTCGGCAGGGTAATTGGCGCTCTCGGGTCCGCCGAGCACGATCTTCCAGCCGTGCTGTCGCGCCGCGCTGACGATGTCGAGGATAACGCGCCTTGTCATCAAGTTCGTATAAAGGCCGAGCACGCCGCCGGGGCGCCTCGCGGAGACGCGCGAACAGCTGCTCCTTGCTACCAAACGTGCTGTCGTATACGTCGACCGCAAACC
>JANNGT010000226.1:0-45413 GCA_031404015.1 Gammaproteobacteria bacterium
GACTTCTCAAACTGGAAGGACCATGATGCCTATCAGAAGGCCTTCGATCACCTGCTTCGGGATCTGACGGCTAGGGCAGAAAGCCAGCCTGGGGCCTGACTATCGTCCCCCCAGCGTGTGTCCGGTCCAGCCCTTGGTCGAACTGGCGAGCGTCCGCGCTGGGAACATGCTGGCCACCAGCCGTGCCTCTACTTCGTCGTTCTTCTGGCTCGCGGTGCCGTGCAGGTTGATGTAGTCGATGTCGTCCGGCGTCAATGCCGCACCTGCAAGCGCATGCTGGATCGCGAGTCGCGCGCCATACCCTTCCGGATGCGGCGACGACATGTGGTGTGCATCGCTCGACTCGCCGTAACCGAGCAGCCATGGGCCCGCCGCACCGTCACGCTCGAGCAACGCAAAGCCGCCCGCTTCACCGAGACTGATGCCGCGGCGCGCGCGATCGAACGGGCGGCACGGTTCCGGGGAGACGAGTTCGAGCGAGTTGAAGCCGAAGAGGACGCTGCCGCAAAGCGAGTCCACGCCGCCGACGATGGCCGCGTCAGCGAGGCCCAGTCGCATGAGCCGCTCGGCCTGGGCAAAGACCTTGGCGCTCGATGAGCACGCGGTCGCCACCGTGACCGCCACTCCTTCGAGACCGAGCGCCGCACGCACGAAATCCCCCAGTGAGTGCGGGGTATGCACGATGGGTCGGCGCAGGTCGGCGGGATACTGGCCATCCGGCAGCAGCCGTCGGTAGGCTTCCTCCGTCGCGCCGATGCTGGAAGTGGACGTGCCGATGACCAGCGCGACACGCTCGGCGCCATGGCGGGCACGGGCCGTCGCCGCACGTTCGAAAAACCCGTCCGCCGTCAGCGCTAGCCAGGCCAGGCGATTGTTACGGCAATCCCAATCGGCCAGATGGTGCGGCAGTTCCACGGCCTCGATGCCGGGCACGCGGCCGATCCACGTCGGCAGCCGCGCTTCGCCGAAGTCGTTGGGTCGCAGGCCGCTGCGGCGCTCGCGCAGGGCAGTGGCCAACTCCGACACTCCGATCCCGGCGGGACAAGCGATCGAGTGTCCCGTGATTCGAAGTGGCGTCATCAGCGCGTCATGCCGCCCGCTTCTGCTGCACGAAGTCGGACAGGGCCCGCAGCGACGCAAAGATCCGCTTGTTGTCTTCGTCGTCGGCCTTGAGCTGCACCCCGTAGCGCTTGGAGATTTCGAGCGCCAGTTCGAGTGCGTCGATGGAGTCGAGACCCAGTCCGGCACCGAAAAGAGCCGCGTCGGGGTCGATGTCCTGTGGCTCGACACCTTCGAGGTTCAATGCGGCGACGATCAGTTCGGCGAGTTCTTTCTGTTCGGGAGTCTGCGGTGCAGCCATGGTGCCAGTGGGCGCGCGGGCCCGGGAAAACGTGATTTCGGTCGAGTGTATCATGTGGCCTGCAGCGAGCCGACGAGCGAGTCCGTGTCCAAAATCGAATCATTCTTCGACGACCTTGCATCCGCGCAACCAGCCATCGTGGTTGCTGGCAGGCCGAGCGAATCCAGCCGCGACCCTGCCCTGCGCGTGACCTACTCGAACCTACGGGTCGACGAGCCCCTTGGCGACGACGTGCTCGCGGCCATCGTGTTTGGCGGCCAGACACCCTGCCCCGCCGATCCGCGCTGCCTGCGTATCGATCTCGACCCGCTGGCCGGCGCGGGTTTGAGTGAAGTCTGGCGCGGTACCGGCCCGGCCCGGATCGGCACGGCCGGCCCAATCCGCCACGTCGAAGACGGACGCTGCCTCGCGGGCTGGATCGAACTCGAGGAGCGGCGCTTCGGCGGACTCGTCGAAGCAGCGGAAGCGGCCTACCGGGGATTGCTGCGATTCCAGGCGCAGTCCCAATACCACCACGTGTGGCGCATCTGGAATTTCGTCACGGCCATCAACGAAGGCGAAGGCGACGCGGAGCGCTACAGGCACTTCTGTCTCGGTCGCGCACGCGCGTTTGCCGCGTCGCATGCCTCCTCGACCGACATCGGTTACCCGGCGGCGAGCGCCGTCGGGAAACCGCAAGGTCCACGCACGCTGCAGGTCTGCTGGCTGGCAGGGCGCGAGCCGGCCGAGCGGCTCGAGAACCCGCGCCAGGTGAGCGCCTATGACTATCCGCGCCAGTACGGACCTGCCGCGCCGAGCTTTTCGCGCGCGATGCTGACGCCGGACCCGCTGCTGTTGATTTCAGGCACGGCCAGCATCGTCGGGCACGTCTCGTTGCACCCGGGCAACGTGACGGCACAACTCGAAGAGACACTCGCCAATCTCGACAGCCTGCTGCGGCATGCGCGCACACGCAGCGTGCTGGGGCCGTCGCGCCTGGGCCAGGCCAGTCTCGTCAAGGTCTACCTGCGCAACCCCAGCCACACGGCTGCGGTCGAGAGCAGGCTGCGCGAGCAGCTTGGTCACGATGTGCCGTTCCTGATCCTGGCAGCTGACATCTGCCGCTCCGAACTGCTGCTGGAAATCGAGGTCGTGCAGCGCGACGGCAGGACGCTCAGCGCTTGAGGGCCGCGAGCAGTTGCTCGCGCGGCAACTTGCCGACTTCGTTGCGCGGCAGGCGGGGAACGAGCACCAGCGGACGCGGCAGGAACGCCGGATCGACTGCCTCCGCCAGCTTCTCGAGCACTGCAGCCGCCGTCATTCCGTCCGCGACGACGAGCGCCGCGAGACGCCGCACCGCCGTACTGTCGGCATCGTCAGACTGAAAAACCACGGCATCGGCAACGCCCGGAATCGAGGCCAGGCGTCGTGTCAGGTCTGCGAGCGACGCTCGCTTGCCGGCCACTTCGACCATGTCCGCGTTGCGGCCACGCACAGTGAACTTGCCGTCGGTGCGAATCTCCAGGACATCCTGCAACGTCACGCCCGCAGTGAACCAGGGTGCAGCGACCTGCGTACCGTCCTCTGCCGGTTGCAGCCTCACCCCGGGATACGGATTCCATGCTTCATCAACGGCCGTGCGCCGCGATGCGACGATGCATGTTTCCGTCGAACCAAAATATTCCAGCAGCACCGTGCCGAAACGCTGCTCGATCGCCCCTGCCAACTCCGCCGGCAGTGGCGCGGTGGCCGAAACGACGGCGCTGATCTCTGGCAGGTCCACGCCTGACTCGAGCAGCGCGCGAAGATGCACGGGGGTGCTGACGAGAATGCGAGGACCCGGCACGTCCGCAAGCGCCGCCGCAATGTCCACCGGATACAGCGGACGCCCACCGTGGATACCCATGCCGCCGAGCAGCGGCAGCAGGACGGAAAGCTCCATGCCATACATGTGCTGCGACGGCACAGTCGCCACGATCCACGGCAGAGAATCCTCCCGTAGCGCTGCCGACGCTGCCCTGAGCCTGGACGCATTCAGGGCGGTGCAGGCCGCAAAACACCCCCACGTCTTGGGGTTTGGCCTGGGTCGCCCGGTGCTGCCGGACGTGTAGCCGATCACGACCACGCGGTCGGCAGGAATCTCCGGCAGCGACAGGCTGGGAAGCCGCGGGCCCGGCTGCGCCTGCTCGACGAACGCATCGTCCAGCACGTAGCTGCCAGGATGCTCATCGATCACTTCCTTGACCACCGCGGGGACGCGCGACGGCGGCAGCAGGCAGGCCTGGCCACGGATGAGCATGGCCGTGAAGGCGACGAGGAAATTGTCGCGCCGTTCGCAGAGGTTCAGCGCCGCGGGTCGGTCGGGAAGTGTCGCCGCCAGCGAGTGCGCAAGAGCCATGAATTGGCCGGCGCCCTGCGTCGCCCCCCGAGACCGGAGAAATGCTCGATCTCGAACGGATCCCGGCAGCATCGCTCAGCGCCAGCGACGGAAGACGAGCGACGTGTTCACGCCGCCGAACGCGAAGTTGTTGTTCATGACGAACTCGACCTCCAGCCGGCGACCGTCGCCCACGATGTAGTCCAGCTCGCCGCAGCGCGGGTCGACGTTTTCGAGGTTCACGGTCGGCGCGAACCAGCCGTTGCGCATCATCTCGATGCAGAACAGCGACTCGAGCGCGCCGCAGGCGCCAAGCGTGTGCCCGAGGTAGCTCTTCTGCGAGCTGAGCGGCATGCGCTGCCCGAACAGCGCCGACGTCGCGCGCGTTTCGGCAATGTCGCCCTGCTCGGTGGCGGTGCCATGCCCGCTCACGTAACCGATGGCCGCAGGGTCGAGTCCCGCTGACCGCAGCGCGAGTTCCATCACGACCCGCATCGTCGCTTCCTCGGGGCGAGTGACGTGGGTGCCGTCCGAGTTCGTGCCGAAACCGACGACCTCCGCATGAATGCGTGCGCCGCGAGCACGGGCGTGCTCGTACTCCTCGAGCACCAGCATCCCCGCACCCTCGCCGACCACCAGGCCGTCGCGATCGCGATCGTAGGGGCGCGGGGTCGAGGCCGGCTCGTCATTGCGACGACTCGTCGCATATAGCATGTCGAACGCCATGGCTTCGCTCGGGCAGAGTTCCTCGGCGCCGCCGCCGAGCATCACGACCTGGTGCCCGTACTTGATCGCCTCGTAGGCAAACCCGACGCCCTGGCTGCCCGACGTGCAGGCCGTCGAGGTGGAAACGATCCTGCCCTTCAGGCCGAAGAAGATGCCGACGTTCGCGCCGGTGGTGTGCGGCATCATCCGCACGTACGAGTTCGCGTTCAGCCGGGGCGAGTCGCCGGTGGTGAGCATCTGGGCGAAATCGCTGATGTCCGCCGTGCTGCCGACGGACGAACCGCAGGCCACGCCCACGTCGCCCGACTGCAGCAGTGGATCGCCCAGCAGGCCGGCATCAGCGAGCGCGAGTTCGGCTGCACTCACGGCAAGCTGCGAAACCCGCCCCATGCTCCGCAATTGCTTGCGGCTCCAGTGCGCCGGCGGCGCAAAGCCTTCGATCGGGGCCGCCAGGCGCGTGTTGAGGTCCTGGTATTGATCCCAGGCTGGCATGCGGCGGACGGCGTTGCGCCGCTCGCGAAACGCGGTCTCGATCGTCGGCCAGTCGGAACCCAGCGCGGAGAGTCCCGCCATGCCGGTAACGACCACGCGCCGCATCAGCACAGGCCCCCGTTCACTGCGATCACCTGCCGCGTGACATAGGCAGCGCCCTCCGACATCAGGAAGCTGACCACGGCCGCGACTTCTCCAGGCGTGCCCATGCGCTGCGCCGGAATCGCTTTCAGAATCTCCTCGACCGGTGCGTGTTCGCCTGCCATGTCGGTTTCGATGAGCCCGGGTGCCACGCAATTGACGGTGATCCGCCGTTTGGCGAGCTCGACGGCCAGCGCCTTCGTCGCGCCGATCACGCCGGCCTTCGCTGCGCTGTAATTCACCTGCCCGCGATTGCCAATCAGGCCTGACACCGACGACAGCGTGACGATGCGGCCGGGGGCACGTCGCCGCACCATCGGCATCACCAGCGGTTGCAGGACGTTGTAAAACGCGTCGAGATTGGTGCGGATGACCGAGTCCCAGGCGTCGCCGGTCATGGCCGGAAACGCCGTGTCGTACGCCAGGCCTGCGTTGCAGACGACGCCGTAGTAGGCACCGTTCGCCTCGATGTCGGCCGTGATCTGCGTGGCGCATTGCTCACGATCGGCGACGTCGAACTGCAGGCAACGCGCGGCGCGGCCGAGGCTGCGCACATCGGCAACCACCGCCTCCGCATCGACGAGCCGGGATCGGCAATGCACGACAATGTCGTAACCGTCGCGCGCGAGGTGGGACGCGATGGCGCGGCCGATGCCGCGGCTCGAGCCCGTGACCAGGATCGTCCCCTTTTCAGTCATCGCGCATCCTCTCTGCCTCGAGAAACGACCCATCCTTGGGCTCGAATACCGTGAGCGTGCCGGCTGCGACCGCGGCGCCGTCCATTGCAATGCTGCAGTCGAACACGCCACGCCCCTCCTCGTCCTCGGACGAGCGTACGACCTCGATCAGCAGCTGCTCCCCAACCCGGAATTCGGCTCGCGTACTCGAGTAATCGCGAATGCCCAGCAACAGGCCGATCTCGGCCGCTTCGCCCCGCTCGCGCAGCGACCGGCAGCCCGAGAACGCCGCAACGGCTTGCGCCATGATTTCAGGGCCGATCCCTCCCGGCAGGTTGCCGGCCGCGTCGCTGAACGCGGTGTCGGGCCGCACCACAGCGACCGCGGTCAACCGGTCCCCGTCCGCATGCAGGATTTCGCTGAGCAGAACGGCATCGTGCTTGTGCGGAATCACAGCGGCGACTGACGGTAGCGGCTCGATGCTCATGCTTCAGCATTTGCCTGCGCGGCTATTACGCAGTCGACGAAATCCGCCGGGCATGCGAACTGTAGTTCCCCGGTGTGGCCATCGACCGCAACCTGCACCGTGCGGGCACGCAGGATGCGTGTGCCATTCGCAACGTCGGTAAGGAGGTAGTTGAGCGCGAGCCTGTGCTCCCATTCGACGAGGGACGCGCGCGCATTCACGCGCTCGCCGAAGCGCGCCGGCTTCAGGTACTTTGCCTGAAGGTCCACGATGGGCCATGCGTAGCCCGACGCGAGCATCCGGTCGAGGCCATAGCCGAGGCGGTCCATCAACGCCCACCTGGCATTCTCCAGGTAGCGCAGGTAGTGCCCGTGCCAGACCACGCCGATCATGTCGACGTCATGGAACGCGACGTCGAACTCGATCTCGGCGAAAAGGATGCCCTGCGCTCTCACGCCGTGATTCCGAGCTTGCGCGCGAGCAGACGCGGCGACCTGCGTAACATTCCGAAGAACAGCCTCGTGTGCATCTTGGTGATCAGCCAGTTGTCGCGCAACAGACGGAAATGGGAGACCCCATCGACCGGATAGCGGACGCGGGTGGGCAGCCACTGCATCCGCACGCCGTGCCAGTGCAGCCGTACCAGCACCTCGGGGTCGAAATCCATGCGCCGACCCAGCGGCTGGGCCGTCAGTATGGGCAGAACGACCGCGAGCGGGTAGACACGCAGGCCGCACATGGAGTCGGGAATGTCGAACGAGAGGGTGTTCAACCAGACCATCGAGTGGGTGAGGTAGCGCAGGTAGAACCGATGGCGCGGTATCGACGCATCGAACACCGGCCGCCCACAGACGATCGCCAGCGGTTCGGCGTGAACGGCGGCGATGAAGCGCGGCAAGTCCATGGGGTCGTGCTGGCCGTCCGCATCGATCTGCACTGCATGCGAGAACCCGGCCGCTGCGGCGGCGGCCAACCCGGCCATGACGGCAGCGCCCTTGCCCTGGTTCTGCGGCAGACGCAGCAATCGTACGTTGGCGTCTGCAGCCGCCAGCCGCTTCAGCGCCGTCGCGCAAGATGGCCCGGACCCGTCATCGACGAGGAACACGGTCAGGCCCTGCTGGCAAAGTGGCGCGACCATGCCGCCGACGGCGTGCTCGTGGTCGAAGACTGGAATGACGGCGCAGACGCTAGTCATCGGCGTCCCGGAAAAGCACACGGCCAGACGAGGCCAAGGCGTGTCCGAGCAGGTACTCGAAGCGCAGTTCGCCAGAGTCCGGCCGGCGTTCGAGGGTCAGGGCGAGCTCCATGCCGGGATGCACCAGGCGGCGGAACTTCGTCGCCGTGATGCCCCTGAATTCACTGTCTAGGCGCAAGTGCGCACGCGCGATCTGCACTGCCCAGTCGACCTGCACCACGCCCGGCAGGATGGGTATCGACGGGAAGTGCCCGTCAAAAATGGCGAGGTCGTATGGCACACGGACCGTACACTTCAGTTCACAGGCTTCGCGACGCTGCAGGTTGGTTACCATGGGACGACGCAAGCGTTCGCTGCAGCGGGATTCGTCGATGCTGTCCGGTCGTGGCAACGCTTCGAGCAGTCGCCACTCGAGGAGGTCGGTCGCCTCCGATGGCCCGGCGCCGATGGACTCCTGCCATGCAGCCACGAGATGCCGCTTGCCGTAGCGAGCCAGGATCCTGACGCCCGCCGTACTGGGCACGACCAACATCGAGTGCCCGACCTGACGGACAGCGGCAACCCACTCATGCGAACAGATCCGGACTTCGACTGCAGTCGGATGGGTCAGGCCAGCACTCACGCCTGCACGAGTTTGTAGATTGCTTCCACCAGATCGCCAACCGTGCGCACCGAGCGGAAGTCCTCCGCCGAGACCTTTTTCCCGGTCTGGCGTCGTAGCCCGTCCAACAGGTCGACTGCGTCGATGCTGTCGATCTCGAGATCCTCGTTCAGCCGGGCTGCCAGCGTGATCCGGGCAGGATCGAGCTCGAACAGCTCCCCCAGCGACGCCTTGATCTGCTCGAGAATTTCGTCCTTGGTTTGCATTCAGTCTCTCAATCCACGCTGTTCGCATTATAGACGCCAGTGGCTCCGAGCCTTGCGGCGAAATGTCCCGACAGCCAGTCATTTAACAGGCGGGACGCCTTTGGCGTCTGCAGGCGGCGGTACGCCGCCAGATCAATGTCGTCCCCCACCTCGAAAATGTAGTGCGGTCGACGCGGCGGGACCCGATACCAAGGGACGAATTTCGGCAGCAGGAGCGGTTCGCAACGCACATAGACGGGCGTGAGAACATCTGCAGCGTGTACGGCGATACTGGCCGTTCCGCGCGCGAACTGCAGTGGTTGCCCGGGTCGGGTGCGCGTGCCCTCCGGGAACATGACGAGGGAGTCGCCGGCGTGCAAGGCGGCAACTGCGCCGTGGATCATCTCGTCGGTGGGGCTGTTGCTGATGTATCCCGCCGCCCGCACGACCCCTCGCGTAAAAGGGTTCTGGAACATGGCAGCCTTGACCACGCAACAGGGCGCGGGAGTGAAGGCCACGATGAACACCACGTCCACCAGGGTCGGATGATTGGCGATGATCAGTTGCCCAGCTCGCCCGAGTCGCTCGCTGCCGCGAAATTCGTAGGAAATGACCCTTACGCCGCGCATGACCCGAACAAACAGGCGCAGAGCGCGCTGGACCAGGCCGCGCATGCGCGCACGACGGCGCTCCGGGTCACCCGGCAGCAGTAGCAGTATCGGAAACACGAGCACGCCTAGAATGAGTCCACCCACACCGAACAGAGTGAAGCACACGCCGGTGGCGAAAACCCGCCAGAAATACGTCTGCCGCCGTTCCATGCTGCCGGGAGTCCTGCTTGTCGCCGTCGCTTCGCGCCGACGGCTGAAGCAACAAGATGAAGCGGACCGCGGATCGATGCAAGTGGCCCTCGGAACTCGGAGCCATTGATGGCAGCAGACGCCTCGTCACGCGTCGTCGCGACCTGGCTGGCGCCGCCAGAGGCCGCTGACCGCTTCAATCCCTCGCGTCTCGCAGGACGCGACCGCGACGAGTGGGGAGCCCTGCAGACCGCTCGCCGTCGACGCGACTGGGCCTCGAGCCGCGCGCTGCTCAGCGCCGTCAGCGTCGCGAGCGATCAGCGGAGCAGCCTCTCTCACAGCCATGGCTTCGCCGCCGTCGCGCTGGCGCCACAAGCTGTTGCGTTGGGGATCGACGTTGAGTGGATGAGGCCGCGGAAATTCCTGGGGATGGCAAGCATTGCTTACTGCGCGGACGAATGCGCGCTGCTTGCCTCGCTCGCCGACCCAACGGAGCTCTGCTCGACGTTCTATGAACTCTGGACGCTGAAAGAAGCGTTCGGCAAGGCACTGCAGCTGCCGCTCCTGGATGCACTGCGACAATGCCGCTTCGTTGACGCCGGACTCGGTCGGAGTGCAGACGTGCCGACGGATCGGCTCTGGCGTGCGACGGTCTTTGCTCCGCGACCGCAGTTACGGCTGGCCGTGGCATGTATCGCTGACACGCGCGCACAGCTGGACTCGCCGCTCGAGACCTTCGAATGGCCGCAACCGCGCCGCTGCGAATGGACCATAATCCGCAGGTTCGCAGGCGGCGGCCCAGGCGCACGAGCGTGCTAACGTGCGCGAGGCCCCCGACATGACAAGTCACAACAGCGACGACGGTTCCGATCGCGCATCCGCAGGACCAATGATCCTGTTGGGCTTGTCCTACCCACCGCTCGCGCACCTCGCCGCCCTGAGCGGCCGGCCAGGCCTGATCGCTGCCAGCATCGGCTGGCTACTCATGCTCGTACTGCTGCCGGAACTTCGACGGCGCAGTGTGACCGCCTGGGTCGCACTCGCGGCCGGCCTGGCCGGTCTGTACGCGATCACGGGCTCCTCGGCTCCACTGCGCATGCAGTTCCTGCCGCCCATCCTCATGTTCGGCTTCATGGCCTGGGTCTTTGGACACACGTTGCACCGCGGCCGGATGCCGCTCATTGAAAGTATCATCCGCGCGTTGAACGGCGCCGGAGACAGCCTCGACGAGAACGTCCTCCGTTACGCGCGGGGACTGACTGCCGTCTGGACCGCACTGTTCGTACTGTTGGGAGTGATCAACACCGTGCTCGCCCTGTGCGCGGAACCCGACGGTCTGCTGCTCGCCTTTGGCCTGCACCCGGTAGTGACCGTGCCGCTCAGCGTGTGGTCCCTGTTCGCGAACGTGCTGAATTACCTGTTGGTCGCAGCGCTGTTCGTCATCGAGTTCCTCTACCGTCAGCGCCGCTTTCCGCAACAACCGTACAGTGGACTGCTCGACTTCACGCGCAGGGTGGCGAGCCTCGGTGCGATGCATGGCCTTACCGGCACCGCAGCACGCGCTGACTCAACGACAGACTGAGATCTATACGCCGCCAGACGGTCCGCGCGAATTCATTCGTCAGCCGGGACCCTTTTTGACGATTCCTTGAATATCCAGGCGACGGCGACGCCGGCAGCGACGTAGTGTTCCTGTTTGACCAAAGGGCTGTCGGCGAAGACGGCGCCACTGAGGCTGTCCCAGCGCACGAACGCACCGAGCCAGTAGTTCGGGTAGCGCTTCGATACCGACACCAGGAACTGGCTGCCCGCATAGCCCGCCTCGGAGTCGAAAACCGGACGGTCGGCCGTGGCGAACTGCGGCGTCACGGAATAAAAATAGTCGTGGCTGCGCTCCGAGCCATAGATGGGTCCCGCAAGGAATCCAAGGTTTAAGCCGGTGACACCCGCAAAGTCGCTGACGTCGACGACCACGCGTGGCGAAAATTCCCACCCGACATAGTCGACTCCCCCCAGCACCGTGACGGCGGCGCGTACCGGCAAGCGCAAATCCAGCGTGTAACGCCGGTCATGGCTGCGCCACAGGGTGAGGTCCAGCGAGGGGCCGGCTTCAACGGTCGGCTGCAGGTCGGGCATGCCCTGTCGGGCGCGGTTTTCGTCGCTGCTCACGGGCACCGAAGCGCCGACACTGACGTTGAGATCGATGCGGTCGCTGTCGAAGAAAGACCCGCGGACTCCGTCCTTGTCCGCCTTGAGAAAGGTGCCGCGATAGACGACGTAGGGGAACGGGATGGCGAAGAAGCTGGCTTCGTCCGACCCGCGGTAATCAGGGAACGACAGCGCGCTCATGCCGGCGCCCAGTTCCCACAAGGGCTCGTCGGCTGCAACGACCGGGGCTGCAAGAGACGAGCCTGTAGCAAGGCCTGCAAGCATCCGCATGGCGAAGAAAGTCAGGCGATGCCGCAGGAACATGACAGGCTCGGTTCTGAGGTAAAGACGGTGGGAAACGCAACCCTGCGGCAAAGCTACTCCAAACGCCCCGACCTGCGAGAGTAAAACGGCGACGTTGCCGATGACGCCGGGCGCGATTGGGAACAGTTGCTCCCCGTGCGCAGCGAGCAGCAGCTCGTAGGCCGACACCAGTGCACCTTTGGCCATGCGGCGGACAGCTCCTGCAGCGGTAAAGCGTCAGAATCTCCTGCTCTGCGGGCCAACGCCCGTGACTGCATCGAGGTGTCCAATGATCCCAACCAGGACGGCCGTCCCAACGACGCGCAAGTCACGTTCATTCATTTTTGCGGCTTGCATCGCCGCCAGCGCAGGTCTGGCAGTCGGTTGCGCGAGCACTCCCGAGCCCACGGAGCAGCTCGTCGCGGCACGCCAGGCCGTCACCGCGGCCGAACAGGCGCAGGCCGTCGAGCACGCTGCGGAGATGATGTCTGAATCGCGCACCAAGCTCGCACTGGCGGAAAAAGCAATCAAGGACAACGAGATGGAGCGCGCAGCGCGCCTCGCTGACGAAGCGCGCGTCGACGCGGAGCTTGCGACTGCGCAGTCGGCCGCCATCAAGGCCGAAGCCGTCAACGACGAAATGCGGCGCAGCACCGCAACCATGATCGAAGAGATGCAGCGCAAGAACGCAGGGGGCACGCCATGAACCGGCTCGCAGGCAACAGAACGATCACCACTCGACTGACTGGCCTTGCGTGCACGGCGCTGCTGGTCACGGCCTGCGCCACTTCGCCTGAAACGCCGGAGGCAGCGAAAGCCGCACGAGCAGAACTGACAAGACTGCAGTCGGATTCGCAGCTTGCGACGCTCGCGCCCCAGGCCATCACGGAAGCCGAGGCTGCCGTCGTCGCCGCCGAGCAATCGGGACGCGATGCAGCCGCCACCGAACACAAGGTGTTCATGGCCGAGCGCAAAGTCGCGTTGGCACGAGCGCTGGCGACGGCGCGACTGGCTGAGGACCAGCGGGCGCAGCTGGCACGGCAACGCGACGAGGCTCGGCTCAGCGCGCGTACCGAGGAAGCGACGGCCGCGAGGAACCAGGCAACCACGGCGCAGGCGGTGGCCGCGAGTGCGCAACAGCAGGCGGCGTCTGCCCAGCAACAGACAGCGGACCTGCAACGCGAGATCGATGCACTGCGTGCCAAGCCGACCGACCAGGGCCTGGTGCTGACGCTAGGTGACGTGCTCTTCGCCACCGGTCGTGCCGATCTCAAGCCCGGAGCAATCGCGGACGTCGACCGGCTGGTCACATTCCTGAACAAGTATCCCGACAGGACCGTGACCATCGAAGGCCACACTGACAGCGTGGGCAGCACGGAATCGAACCAGTTGCTCTCGCAGAATCGCGCCGACTCGGTGCGCTCCTACCTGACGCAGCGCGGTGTCGACCCGGGTCGCATCCAGACCAAGGGCATGGGCGAATCGGTGCCGGTGGCGTCCAACGATACGGCAGACGGCAAGCAGCAGAACCGCCGCGTCGAGATCATCGTCAGCAATCCGCCGCGTCCGGCGGCCTGACGTCAGCCCGCTCGGGTCGCGCTGGCGCTTAGAGCGCCGCGACCCGGGTGCGGCTCTCCATCCAGGTGCGGATGCGCTTTGCGTCCGCGATCCTGGTGTACTTGCCGAAGGAATTGAGCAGCACGATCACGATGGGACGACCGTCGATCACCGTCTGCATCACCAGGCAGCGTCCAGCGTCGGGGATGTAGCCGGTCTTCTGCACATCGACCTGCCAGGCCGGGCTTTCGACCAGGTGGTTGGTGGTGCGGAACTGCTGCGCCTGCCGGTTGATCGTCACGGTGTGGCTGGCCGCAGTCGAATACTTGCTGATCAGCGGGCTCCTCGCCGCGGCGATCACGAGCCTGGACAGATCGATCGCGCTCGCCACGTTGTGGTTCGACAGGCCTGTTGGCTCGACGAAGCGGGCGCTCGTCATGCGCAACGCCTGCGCCTTCTCGTTCATCGCCCGCACGCACGCTGCCAGGCCCTTTGGGTACGAGCGGCACAGTGCATGCGCGGCCCGGTTTTCCGAGGACATCAACGCTAGACGCAACAGGTCATCACGAGTCAGCCGCGCGCCCACTGGCAATCGCGAAAAATTCCCCGCGGTGCCGCGGACGTCGTCCTTGCTGATCGTGATCGTCTGGTCCAGCGGCTGCCCCGATTCGAGCACGACGAGTGCCGTCATGAGCTTCGTGATCGAAGCCATGGGCAGGGCCGCGCGCTCGTTGCGTGCGGCGAGCACGGACGCCGTTGATTCGTCCAGAACGTAGAATGAATGTGAGCGCACGTCCGGAGCGGACGAAGCGGGCCCGGGAGCCGGCGGCGACGCGAGCGCCGGCAGCGTGACTGCGACGGGCGACAGTGCGAACAGCACGCATTGCGCGAGTGCTTTCCAATCGATCTTCATGCGCCAGCGCATCAGTGCCTTCTATCCCGCCGGGTGCTGTCGAAACGGACGATAGCGTGCCACACCTGCGGGCGAAGCAACCAGTGCACAGTCCTCGATCGCGCCACTCAGGTTCAATCTCCCTGTGCTCGCAGGCCGACGTACGGCGACATTTTCATGTCCGGGACGAGCGCTCGTGAGGTCGTTTCGTTCAACCCAGTGTGTGACGCACGTCACGACTCGAGGCAGACTTTCCAAAACCAGTGTCACAGACCGCGCCAACCCTTCTCAGGCTATATGACACATGCCCCAGGCCTGGCGTGCGTGCAACGAGCTGTGCGGGAGTTACCCAGGGGCGAAAGGCGTCGAGTGACGAAGCGCAGACAATTCACCTCTGACTGGACAGGCGGCCTTGCGGCCGGCCTGTTCGTCTACGTGGCGTTCGCGATCTGCATGATCATGGTCGATACCAGCCAGCGCCCAGTGCTGGAAATCTTCAACCTCTATTCCGATTCCGTCGCGAGTATCGTCGTTGCCGTGCTGGCTGTCGCCGCAGCCCGGGGCTCGTCCGAACCAGCCGCGCGCCGCACGTGGTACCTGCTGTCGTGCGCGCTCGTTGCGTACAGCCTCGGCAACCTGCTGAATGCCACTTACTGGCTGTATGGCATCGATCCCTTTCCGTCGCTAGGCGACGTCTTTTTCCTGGCTTTCTACCCGCTGGTGTTCGCGGCGGTGCTGACCGTGATCCGTGCGGCCGCCGTTCGTGTCCAGTGGTTGCGACTAGCCCTGGACACGACGATCCTTTCGCTCGGTTTCGGCGCTTTTCTGTGGTTTTTCGTGATCACGCCGATGGCCACGGCCGAGCGCGACCCGGACCTGCTCAAATACGTGCTGGCACAGAGCTACATCGGCCTGAACTGCCTGATGCTGCTGGCCTGCGGCGTGCTGCTCATGCACTCTGGAGCGACGCCCATCCGCCGCCGCGCGCTGATGCTGCTGACGCTCGGTTTCGCCTTGATGTCGATAGCCGACATCGTCTGGGCGATGTCCAAGGTGAACGGTAGCTATATCCCGGGGGGCGTGTCCGACGTCATCTATCTTTCATGCTACATCTGGCTGGCTGCGGCAGCGCGCGAGCAGCTTCGTGGCGTGCCCGACAAGCGGCCGGCAACGAGCGGACTCGGTCTCTCGCTGATCGATGGCATCCCGTATATCGCCATGATGATTTCGTTCGGCGTGCTCGTGTTCGTGGAAAGCAGCACCGCAACAAGCCCTGTCAACGCAATGACCCTGATCATCTTCGTGCTTACGTCGCTGGTAATGGTGCGCCAGGGCGTGCTCTCGCGCGACGATGCGCTGCTGCGCGAACAACGAGCGGCAGGCCTGGTTGAAGCGCGCTACGCATCGTTGATCAAGAACGCCTCGGACGTCATCATGATCACCGACGTCGACGGCAAGCTGAAGTTCGCCTCCCCCGCTGCCGAACGCACGTTTGCCATGCACCCGGACGACCTCGTGGGCCATAACGTGCTCGATCGCTGGATCGACGGCGACGGTGAACGACTCGCGGCATTCCTCGATGAGGTCGCCGCCACCCGTGGTCGTGTCGTGGGGCCGATCGAGCTGGTCGTCGAGACAGGCGATCGGCGCACCATCCTCGAGTGCGTTGGCAGCAATCTGACCGACGACCCGGCCGTGGCAGGCCTGGCGCTGAACTTCCGCGACGTCAGTGAACGCAAGACGCTCGAAGAGCAACTGCGCAAGCTGGCGTTTCACGATCCGCTGACCCTGCTCGCCAACCGCAGCCTGTTCTGGAACAGGGTGGAGCATGCGCTGGCGCTGGCGCACCGCTCGCAGCAGCGCGTCGCGGTCATGTTCCTCGACCTGGACAATTTCAAGATCATCAACGACTCGCTCGGCCACGAAGCGGGTGATCGCCTGCTGCAGGCGGCCGCGCAGCGCCTGGTCAAGGCGACGCGCCCGTCGGATACGGTCGCTCGACTGGGCGGTGACGAGTTTGCCATCCTGCTCGAAGGCATCCGCAGCGAGACCGATGTCGAACGCATCGCGATGCCGGTCACCGAGGCCTTCAACCGCCCGTTGCTGGTGGACGGGCGCGCGGTCGAATCGACCGCCAGCATCGGCGCCGCGTGTTCCGAGGCCGGTGATGACGCGGAACAGTTGCTGCGCAAAGCGGACATTGCGATGTACCACGCCAAGGCCGCTGGCAAGGCGCGTTGCGCGATGTTCCAGCCGCACATGCAGGAGCAGCTGCATGACCGCCTGCGTCTCGAGCAGGACATCGACCTGGCGCTGGAGCGCAAGGAGTTCTTCGTCGAGTTCCAGCCAGTCGTCGACCTCACCAGCCGCGAGTTGCTCGGTGTCGAAGCCCTGGTGCGGTGGAACCACCCGCAGCGCGGCATCGTCATGCCGGGCGCGTTCATTTCCATTGCCGAGGAGTCCGGCCGCATCGTCGAACTGGGCCGGCAAGTGCTCGTGGATGCGTGCTCGCAGATCCGCGCCTGGAGCGACGCGGTGGACGCCGGCGGCGGACTGCGTGTGGCGGTCAATATCTCTGGCCGTCACCTGCAGCATGGCGACCTCGTCGGTGACGTGCGGCACGCCCTGGAGGTATCGGGGCTCGACCCCGGCAACCTCGTGATCGAGCTCACTGAGAGCACGATCATGCAGAACACCGAAGTGAACCTGGAACGCTTCCGCGAACTCAAGACACTCGGCGTGCGGCTTGCGATCGATGACTTCGGCATGGGCTATTCATCGCTGTCTTACCTGCACCGCTTCCCGATCGACATCCTCAAGATCGACCGCGCGTTCGTCAGCCGCCTGACGGACCAGGACGGCGGTCCGGAACTGGCACGCGCCGTCGTGATGCTCGCGACCACGCTGGGTCTCGAGACGGTTGCCGAAGGCATCGAGAACGAGAGCCAGGTGGCGATGCTGCTCGACCTGGGCTGCGTCGCGGGCCAGGGGTTCCTGTTCGCCACTTCGAGCACGCTCACCATGGTGGGCCGCACGCCGTTCATGTCGCGCCGATCCGCGCTGCGCGCAGCCGAACGCGCAAATCCGGTCGACCTGACACCGACCGGCCGCTTCAAGGTCGGCGAGGCCTTTGCGCGTTCCGCTGCGGGCTGACCCCAAGCTCACGCGTCTTCGACGGCACGCTCCGCAGGCAACATGGAGCGTAACTCGACCATCAGCTGACCGGGATCGACAGGCTTGGTGAGGTGCAGGTCGAAGCCTGCAGTCGTGGTCCGTTCGCGGTCCTGCGGCTGGCCCCAGCCTGTCACGGCGAGCAGACGCACGGCTGATCCCCACGGTTGGCTGCGGAGCCATGTCGCGACAGCAATCCCGTCGACATCGGGCATGCCGATATCGAGCAGGACGACATCCGGCCGCGTCCGCTCGGCGAGCTGCATGGCCTTGGCTCCGCCGTAGGCGACGGTCACGAGGATAGCGTGCAGCCGCAGGTACTCCGCCATCGTGTCCGCAGCGTCACGATTGTCGTCGACGACGAGTACTCTCAGCGGAGTCCGCTCGAACACAATGTCGTCGACTCGGGGAACGACAGGGCCGGGCATGAACGACGCCGGCGCTGCAGGCAGCCGGACAGTGAAAGTCGAGCCCTTGCCAAGGCCATCGCTGATTGCCGTGATATCACCGCCGTGCATGTCGACGAGTCGTCGCACGACCGCCAGGCCGATGCCCAGCCCGTGCTCGTGCGTGTCGAGCCCACGGTTCACCTGCGTAAACAGGTCGAAAATCTTGTCCGTGTCGCCCGGCACGAGACCGATGCCGTCGTCCTGCACGGCGCAGCGGATATACTCGTCGTCCTGGTCGATCGATACCCTCACGTGACCGTTCGCGTCGGTGTACTTCGAGGCGTTCGTGAGCAGGTTCGCGATGACCTGATGCAGGCGCTCGTGGTCGCCGATGACCCACGCCGGCTGCTCCGCAAGAGTCGCAGTCACGTGCTGGCCACGCTTGTCGAAATAAGGTTGAGTGGCCTCGAGCACTTCCTTCACCAACGACTGCATGTCGACCGGTTCCTTGCGTAATGTGACGACATTGCGCGTGATCCGGCTGAGGTCGAGCAAGTCGTCCAGCAGCCGGGTCATGTGTGCGGCCTGGCGATCGATCGTCGCCCCTGCCCGCTCGACGGCGTCGCGCGATTGATCGCGGCGCAACAGGGCTGACGCATACCGGATCGGCGCCAATGGATTGCGCAACTCGTGGGCCAGCGTCGCCAGGAACTCGTCTTTTTGCTCCGACGAACGCACCAGCGCGCGCGTTGCTTGCCGCAAGTCCGAAAGATCGACATGAGCACCGATAGCGCCCCGGACGTTGCCCTCCTCGTCGAACAACGGGGCTGCACTGATGCGCATCTCGAGCCGTCGGCCATCGCCAAAGACCAACTCGAGGTCGAAATCACGCACCTCTTTGCCCGTACGCGACGCCACCTGCATGGGCAATTCGTCGCCCGATAGTTCCCGGCCCTCGCGCATGGCGCGATAAGGAATCAGTTCGCGGCCCGGGCCCGAGAGCGACGCGTTCTGCGTGGAATCGAGCCCGAGCATTGCGGCAAAATTCGGGCTGACCGTGATCTGGTCCCCGCGCGGGTCGTGCGCAACCGCAACACCTACGGGGATCAGGTCCAGCATCGTCTGCAGTTCCGCACCCTTGCGCTCGACCTCCTGCGCGTGCGCCCAGGCTCGCAGCGTGACGGCGATCATCAACCCGCCCGACACCAGGTAACCGACGAGCGCCCACCGATATGGTTCCGCGACAAACAGCGGGTTGGCGCTGGCGTCCATCCACACCACGGCAACGATCGCGGTCGCTCCAACGAGACTGGCATACGCAGGGTTGCGCCCCGACATCAGCGCGATGACGACCAGGAACGGGTAATAGGGGCTGAAGAATGCGGTACCGTCGACGAGCGTCTGGTAACCGAAATTGATCACGGTGGCGGTCGCAAGCGCGGCGATCGCGAAGGTCCACTGCGCCACGGGTGAGGTGAAACGATTGAAAATCCCGCGGGATTCCATGGGCCACTATTCCGACGTGGTTGGCTGTCAGACAACGGCGAACCGTACCACTGCCAAACGAACGGCACTATAGGACATCCGGCGGACCGGTGCGGACTCCGTGGACCCCAGCGCGCCAGCACCGAAGATGGCGTCATCAGCGAGACGAGGTCCAATACTTGCGACGGTGCCCATGCGAGCGACCAACAGGTCACGCAACCTCTCATAATGCCCGACTTGTGCTTTTTCCCCAGTAGGCGCAACGTCGAAGAGCATGCCAGCGGACGCCAGAAGCGCACCTAACCAGCAGCCTCTGGGATGTGCGTTAGTTTCGCCTACAGACAGCGCAGCGCGCCTTGGGCACCGTTGACGGATTGTCCATCGACGACGAATCCCACGACGGAACTCGAGGACCCTTTCAGATCTATGCGCCTCACCGAATTCATCGAGCGCGACATGCAGCGCATTCTCATCAACTGGGAAGCCTTCGCGGCCATGCAGTCGCCGGCGGCTGACAACATGCGGACGCTCGAACTTCGCGATCACGCCCAGCAGATCCTGCTGGCGGTCGTCACCGACCTGCGAAAACCCCAGACCCCCGAGGCGCAGCGCACGAAGTCGATGGGCCTGGCCGAGGCTCCGTTCTATGCGCCCGAGACCGCCGCGCAGACGCACGCGGTGTTGCGCGCCAAGAGCGGCTTCGACATCACGCAACTCGCCGCTGAATACCGCGCGTTGCGCGCCAGCGTCCTGCGACTCTGGACGGAGGCTTGCCGTCCCGGGGAGCCAGTAATGGACGACGTGATGCGGTTCAACGAGGCCATCGACCAGGCGCTAGCGGAGTCGGTCGACTTCTTCGCTGGGCACGTCGAGCGATCTCGTAACCTGTTGCTGGGAATGCTGAGCCACGACCTGCGCAGCCCCCTGCAGACGATCCAGATCACGGCGCACTACCTG
Organism: Gammaproteobacteria bacterium; assembly: GCA_031404015.1. GTDB lineage: Bacteria > Pseudomonadota > Gammaproteobacteria > Steroidobacterales > Steroidobacteraceae > RPQJ01. Next base: position 19,962 of record JANNGT010000226.1, read on the forward strand.
CACGCCCTGGACGCTCGGGCCGATGTTTCCCGGGCCGCGTGTCGATTGATCAGCAGCGGAACGCGCATGCAGTCTTTGCTGAACGATTTGCTCGACTTCAACCGGACGAAGCTCGGTCTCGGCATACGGGTCTCCCCGGAGAAAGCGGACCTGGCAACGATCTGCACCGAAGAAATCGACAATGTCCGTGCGGCGCATCCCGACCGCACCGTTGACCTCGAGACGAAGGGTGATTGCAGCGGCCTATGGGACGGCGGCCGCATCCAGCAATTGCTGGGCAACCTGGTGACCAACGCGATCAATTACGGCTCGCCGAACGAGGCGGTGCACGTTTTGCTGGATGGCCGCGCGACGGAAGTGCGACTCATCGTGACCAATTCGGGTCAGATCGAACCCGAGGTGCTGCCGAACCTGTTCGAACCGCTGCGCCGCGGCGCAGACCGCGGGCACAAGAACGAGTCGGGGCTGGGCCTGGGCCTGTACATCGCCAGCGAAGTGGCGAAGGCTCATGGGGGCAGCATTGCAGCAGCATCGAGTGATTCCCGCACGGTGTTCACCGTTACGTTGCCACGCCAGCGCGTGCAAGTGGGCATTCCAGCCTAGTCTTCCTGCGCGCTCTGGGCCGACCCCGATCGGCACCGCCTGCTGCGCATGACACGATCGACCTGCAGTCGTTCATCGGGGTGCAGGGTTCGAATGAGTACGCATAGCTTTGCTGCGCTTGCTGCGGTCGTCGTTGCCCTGCTTGCAGGCTGCTCGATACCGCAGCGTCAGCCCCCCATCGACCCCGACGCGGTGCGCGCTGAGATCGAACGCCTGTTGCCTGCAAAGACTGAGAATCGCTCGGGCTGGGCCGGGGACATTTTCATCGCGTTCGAATCTTTGGAGTTGCCGCCAACGTCCGAGCACATCTGCGCAGTCATCGCTGTGACCGACCAGGAGTCGAACCTGGTGACCGATCCCATCGTGCCTGGCCTGCCCGACATCGCGCGGCGCGAGATCGAGACCCGTGCAGCGAGCCTTGGCATCCCGAAACTCATCGTGGGCCTCGCATTGAAGGTCAAATCGCCCGACGGCACGAGCTACAGCGATCGACTGAACCGGGTACGGACAGAGAAGGACCTCAGCGAGATCTTCGAAGACTTCACTGGCAGGGTCCCGCTCGGCGAGCAGCTTTTTGGCAAGCTGAATCCGGTGCACACCGGTGGCCCCATGCAGGTGAGCATCGATTTCGCCGAGCAGCAGGCAAAACAGAAGCGTTACCCCTATCCCATCACGCGGAACATCCGCGGCGAGGTGTTCACGCGGCGAGGCGGGCTTTATTTCGGCATCGCTCACCTGCTCGACTACCCCGCGCAGTACGACGACATGCTTTATCGGTTCGCCGACTTCAACGCGGGGCATTACGCAAGCCGCAACGTCGCATTCCAGAGCGCGTTGAGCAGCGCATCAGGCAAGCCGCTCGCGCTCGACGGCGACCTGCTGATCCGTGGCAGCGATGCCAGCACGCCCAGCAAGACGGAACTGGCTGTGCGCAGCCTGGCCAGCCGTCTGGAACTCGACGACAAGCAGGTTCGGGACGACCTGGAACGCCAGGACAATGCTGCGTTCGAGGACACCCGTACGTACAAGCGCGTGTTCGCGCTGGCCGAGAAATCGAAGGGGCGCGACCTGCCCCGCGCGATGGTGCCGCAGATCAAGCTGCAAAGCCCGAAGATCACCCGCAATCTGACGACTGAGTGGTTTGCCCGGCGCGTGGACCAGCGCTACGACGGCTGTCTCGCGCGCGCCCGATGAAGCCGCCGATCAAACCGATGCTCGCAAAGATTGCGGAGCAGGTCCCCGCCGTGGATTTCCTGTACGAGCCCAAATGGGACGACTTCCGCGCGATCGCGCGGTGATCTGTTAACGCGGTGCATCCGCCAGCGCTCTACTGGAGGCCTTGAGCACAACGCCACTCTGTTAGCATTTCAGCCTGAGTTTTTGAATGCGGGAATGATCATGCGCAGCGCGATGCTTGTCTTGTGTCTCGGCGTGCTGGCTGGTGCAACTGCCGTTGCAGAAACCGCTGCCCGCACCGCTACGGAAGCGCAGGAAGCTCAGGAAGCGACGAAATTTGCAACGGTGCCCCGGCTGCAGTTCAACCAGCAAGCAGCCCAACTGGCCGAGCCGCTGTTCTGGGTGAGCGACGCGAATGGCAATGGCGCGCTCGACCCCGATGAACTCGCCGTCACCTGGGGACCGGACGCGGCCAGCTTGCGCCGGTACGTGCAAGCAGGCACGTTCTCGCCAGAGTTCGCAGCGGCCTACGCACGGATCGCCCGGCCCGCGTCGTTCGCCGGACTGAGCGCTGCAGAGAGTGCGCGTCGCAAGGCCGTCGTGGCCGAACTCGATCAGGGCAGGCCAACGCTGGTGCTCACGAAACTCACCGGAGCTCGTGACGTGCAGCTCGTCGGGCACCTCGAGAAAGCCGCGCGCATCATCGAGCGTCTCTACGGGAAACAGACCGGCGTGTTCGGACTCTCAGACCGCATCCCCGCGGATGACACGGCCTCGCGCGCCCTCTTCTTCCGTAACCAGGGCCCGTTCTGCGAGGCGCCAAGGACCGAGAACGACCCGGCCTGCAACGCGCTGGCTCCGCGACCCAAGCACATCTCGGGCCTTTACCCTGCATCGATCCAGACCGACGGCAACTTCTGCAAGGTCCTCGAGAAGCGCGCGGATGCGGAAACGCTGTTCGACCAGTTTTCTGTCGTTCGGCACAAGACGGGCGGTCGGGCCAGAGGCGACCCGGCGACGGACGAGCTCGTGGCCATCCCCTACACCGTGGCATTCGCCGACGACATGAAGGCTGTCAGCACAGAGTTGCGTGCCGCGGCCGCGGTGATCGCAGGCGATCCGACCGAGACCGCATTCAAGGCGTATCTGGAAGCGGCAGCCCTGGCCTTCCTGGACAACAGCTGGTTCAGGGCCGACGTCGCCTGGAAGGCGATGACCGCCACCAACTCGAAGTGGTACCTGCGCATCGCTCCCGACGAGGTCTATGCGGAGCCCTGTTCGCGCAAGGCGAACTTTCACATGACGTTTGCGCGCATCAACCAGGAATCGCTCGACTGGCAGCGGCGACTCGAGCCGGTCAAGGACGACATGGAAGCTGCAATGGCCTCGCTCGCCGGTCCGCCCTACCAGGCACGCAAGGTCGGCTTCGCGTTGCCGGACTTCATCGACATCGTCCTGAACGCAGGCGACAGCCGTTCAGCACTCGGCGCGACGATCGGACAGTCGCTGCCCAACTGGGGGCCCGTGGCGGAGTCGGGCGGGCGCACCGTGGCAATGACCAACCTGTACACGGACCCGGACAGCGAGGCCGCCTTGATCGAACAGGCTCGCTCGATACTATGCAGGACGACGGCCGATCGCGTGGATCCGGGCGTGCGCTTCATGACGCTCTCGACGGTGATCCACGAGGCCGCCCATAACCTGGGACCGTCGCACGAATACCAGGTTGACGGGCTGACCGACACGCAGGCGTTTGGCGGTGCGCTTGCTTCGACGATGGAGGAACTCAAGGCGCAGACTGCTTCCCTCTATTTCGCTGATTGGCTTGCTGCGCGCGGGGTGCTCAGCAAGGAAGACGCGCAGAACGCGCACCTGCGCGACGTGCTGTGGTCGTTCGGTCACATCGCGCAAGGCATGCTCGACACCCGCGGGAATCCCAAGCCGTACTCGCAGCTGGCGGCCATCCAGATGGGATTCCTGAACCAGCGTGGCGTGCTCTCGTGGCAGGCCAGCGTGAAAGCTGCCAATGGGACGGATGCTGGCTGCTTCGACGTCGACCTCGCAAAATGGCCGGCCGCCGTCGATGATCTTTCCCGCCTCGTGTTCGGCATCAAGTCGCGCGGCGATCGCGCGCTGGCGGAAAAGACCCGTGACGAATGGGTGAGCGACGGCACTGTATGGGCAGGGTTGCGCAAGGTGATCGAGGAGCGCTGGCTCCGCGCGCCCAAAGCTTCATTCGTGTACGCGATCCAGTCTGCTGGCAACTAACGCGGACGACCCGCCTCGCTCAGCGTTGCCAGGGTTCGAATAACGGCTGCGTGACGCGCACCGGCACGACGTCGAGTCGGATGTTGGCGAGCGTGTAGGCGTCCTCGCTCGCGACGGGATCGTACCAACCGAGCGTGTCGGCGCGACGGCTGAAGCGGAATTCAAAGCCGAGATCGCGTGGTGCGGTCGCAGTGGCGTCTGCATCGAAAGCGAGGCCGCGCGACTCCGTCAGCCGCCCGTCGACGATGCGGACCATGCGGTCGAGCACGACGCCGGCCGCCAGCACGTCAAGCGCGAATGGCGCGTCATCGTGATACGGCTTGAAACCAGCAGCGCGAGGGTCGATGACCTGGCCTTCGAGCTTGGCGCGAGCCGGAGTCAGCGTGCGCGAACGAAGGTCGTAGCGATCGCCGTGGCCAAGGTAGGTGAGCTTTGCGTTCGCGAGGTTGAACGCGCCGAGCTTCGCGTCCGTCGCGACTGCGGTCAAGTCGACCAGTAACGCGCCCCCCGGACCGAGCACCTCGACCTGGTCGCCTTGCAGGATCGCCGCGGAGTCTTCCTCGACTCCAAGCCCCAGCGTCATGCCGCGCTCATGCATCAACGGCAGCATGCGGCCGAGCCGACCTCGGCTCAGGAAATGCTGGTCGACGAACAGGTCGGTCGGTGCGAAGCCGAGGCCGGGGCCAAAGTCCTGGCCGGGACGCAACGGCCCCTTAAGCAGGGTGATGACGCTTGCCGGATCACGGAACATGGTCCTGCTCATGATCGCAGCACCGGCCGACGTTCCGGCAATTACCCCACCGCGCTGCTGCAGCTCGCGGATTGCAATGAGCAGCGGCGACTCCACTCCGCCCGGACAGAGCGTGTCCACGATGCGAGCCTGGTCACCGCCCGTGAAGAACACCCCGTTGGCCGCACGCACCTTCTCGATGAGCGCGGGGTCACGCACGGCCCGCTGCAGGTCGATGCCTAGCAGTTTCGGCGCAACACGCAGGTGCTCGGCCACGGCGCCGTGCGCGACCAGTGCCGCGATCGTGCCGCGGGCGGCTGCATCCGGATCGCCTGACGCGGTCGCGAGAACCACGAAACGTGCACCCCGACCACCGGCCAGGTCGATCAACCGTGACCAGACGGCGGCATTGTCGTTGCGCAGGGCACCGCCGATGGCGATCGCAGGACCGGTCGTCGCGGTAATCGCGGGGGAAGCCACTGCCGTGGGTACGGGCTCGCGCGCGTGGGCGAGCGGCATGCACGCCAGTGCGAGCAGCAGGACCCATTGCGAAAAGCGCAGTGTGAATATGCGCGTCGGGCCAGAAGAAGCATGCTGAGTCATGTTCGAATCTTCGCGTAGATTGCGTGTTGATGCACCCGGAAGTTTCGCTTGCCACGGTTCTGCGACTCTTGGGTCGTCCTGCCCCATCGCGTACGCGTTGCGCCATACGAAGCGAGCATCGCCACCTGCGTGTCGTCAGTAAACAGGTATAAGGCAGCGCTCCACAGCCTGACGCGGAATCACCGTCGAGCCGCTACGTTGCGCCGTTGCTGCAGCTAAGGTGAGGCGATCAATAGGAGCACGACAATGGCACGAGCAAAATCGAAAGCAGCGAAGAAGAAATCAACGACCAAGGCGGCGCCGCGACGCACCCGGACCACGACCCGAGGCGCCCGTCGGAACGGGGCTGGCCAGGACGCGATCGCGTTGTTGAAGGCCGACCATCGCGAAGTGGAAGACAGATTTGCCCAGTTCGAGAAGACGCGAAGCAGCGAGCGCAAGCGCGCGATCGCCGAAAAGATCTGCACCGCGTTGCGCGTTCACAGCCAGATCGAAGAAGAGATCTTCTATCCGGCGTTCATCGAGGCGACCGGTGATGATGACCTGCATCGCGAGGCGCTCGTGGAGCATGACGGCGCGAAGAAGCTGATCGCCGAGATCGAGTCGTCCGGCCCGGAGGACGATTTTTACGACGCGAGGGTGCGGGTGCTGTCGGAGATGATCAAGCACCATGTCAACGAAGAGGAGCAGCGCGACGGGATGTTTGCCAAGGCACGCAGCTCGGAGATGGATCTTGCCGCAGTGGGCCGGCAACTCGCCGAGCGCAAGGCTGAACTGGAATCGTCACCCGAATCGATGAAGGCGCTGGCGCGCGCCGTGGACGCTGGCAAGGGATTGATTACCCGCCTGACGTCGAGCCTGTAACGACGGACTGGTCGGGGTTTGGAGCCCAACACACGCTGCCGCCCGGTGTCGCCGAGCGGCAGTTTTCGAAGGGCCGAGTCGCCTCAGGGCTTGACGCGTTTGACGGCCGCCTCCACACCATCCGACGCATGGCCCAGCAGCTCGCCGCTGGAGCTGGTGCCGGGTGGCGCCCCGACGAAAGGCCACTTCGGCTCGCCCAAAGCCGACGCGCGCCGGACCATGCGGAACAGTGCGTAGACGGCAAGCAACACATGCATGACCGCCAGCAGCGGCAGGAAAGCGTCGTTGCCGAATGCCTGCATGATTGCGGCCACCAGGATCGGTGCAACGAACGCGCCGGCGCCGTTAACGAGGATCAACGTGCTGCTCGCGCCCAGCTTCTCATCCGCCGGCACGTGGTCGTTGACATGCGCCGAACTGAGCGAATACAGGGTGAGGCTCATGCCACCATACACGGCGATCATTGCGAAAAAGAACATGCGGGAAATATCGGCCAACCACCAGGCACCGATTGCACCGACGGCCGCGAGCAGACAGACGGCAATGACCACCTTGCGCCGATCCATGCGATCCGAAATGCGGCCGATGGGCAACTGTGTCACGCAACCCGCAAGAATGGCGACCGCCATGAACACCGAAACCTCGAGGGTAGAGAAGCCCTCCCCGTCCGCGTACAGGGCACCCAGCGAGAACAGGCAACCCGAGACAGCCCCGGCCACTGCGACACCGACCACGCCCAACGGCGAGCGACGGAACAGCGCCCCGGGACTCACCCGCATCGGCACACTGATCTCGGGCGCGGAGCTGGTGGTGAGCGCCATCGGCACCATCGCAATCGAGATCAGTATCGATACCAGGATGAACAGGATGGTGCTGCGTGGATCTGCGACGTTGAGCAGCAGCTGCCCGAGGCCGAGGCCCGCGTAACAGACGAGCATGTAGATCGACAACAACAGGCCACGATGTTCGTTGTCGACACGGCCGTTGAGCCAACTCTCGGCCACCACGTAGATGCCCGCGAAGCAGAAGCCAAACAGAATGCGCACCAGTGTCCAGGGCAGTGGCGCGACGAAGACGCCCTGCAGCAGGATCAGCACCGACGCAAGCGAAGTCAGCGCGGCAAAGACGCGGACGTGACCCACCGAGTTGACCAGGGGCGGCGTCATCACCGAGCCGGCCATGTAGCCCAGGTAATAGGCCGCGAGCATGATGCCCGCGAGCAACGTGGGGAATCCCTCGATGCTGGCTCGCAGACCGACCAGCGTGCCTTGCAGGCCGGCGCCCAGCATCAGCAGCGCCATGCCGAGCAGCAGGGTCCAGGTGGCGGCGAGTGCGGTGCGCATTGAGGTTTCCGGCGTAGGCAGGAACGACTATATCAAGATCACCACCCGGTATCGCGCTCCCCCGACTCAGCCGACAGCTTGCTGGACGAAACACGTTTGGCGCGAGATTGCCGCCGCTCTGGCCCCGATGAGACACTGCGGCAATGAACTCCAACGTCATTTTCATCTCAGGGGGCGCGACCGGAATCGGTCGCGTCATGGCTCGGCGCTTTTTGCAGGCTGGCAGCACGGTGCACGTCGCCGACGTGGACCCGCACGCGGTCGAGCGCTTTATCGCCGAGCACCCGGGCTCGAGCGGCAGCGTCTGCGACGTGGGTGACGTCAAGCAAGTGGACCGCGCCTTCGACGAGTTGCAGGCACTGCACGGCCGGCTCGACGTGCTCGTCAACAACGCCGGCATCGCCGGTCCGACGGGCCGCGTCGAGGACATCGAGCCAGGTGCCTGGGAGCGAACGATCGCCGTGGATCTCAACGGCCAGTTTTACTGCGCGCGTCGCGCCGTGCCATTGCTGCGCAAGGCGGGCGGCGGCTCGATCATCTGCATCGCCTCTAGCGCTGCATTTTTTGGCTTTCCGCTGCGCTCGCCGTACGCGGCCTGCAAATGGGCCATCATCGGGCTTGCGAAAACGCTGGCGATGGAACTCGGGCCCGAGCGCATCCGCGTCAACGCGATCTGTCCCGGCAGCGTCAGTGGCCCCCGCATTGATAACGTGATCGAGCGCGACGCAGCAAGTCGTGGCATGCAGCCGCACGAAATTCGCGACCTCTACCTGCGGCAGACCTCGATGCGCACCTTCGTCGAGGCCGAGGACGTGGCCGAGATGGCTTTCTTCCTGGCCTCACCCGCGGGTGCAAAGATTTCCGGCCAGGCGATCGGCGTCGACGGGCACACCGAAGGCCTGTCGAACTGGCTCGATTGACAACCCGCGCGAGTCAGCATCCGCGCCAGACCGGCGCCCGCTTCTCCGCAAACGCGCGAGCGCCTTCCTTCTGGTCCTCGCTGCCGTAAAGCACGTCGACTGTCGGCAGGCGGCGTCTCGTCACCAACTCGAAAGCCTGCTGGATCGGCAGGTGTGCCGTCTCGCGGGTGATTTCCTTGATCGCTGCGAACACCAGGGGCGGCCCGTCGGCGAGCTGTTGCGCAAGTTCGCGGGCACGGGCCAGCAAGCGATCGGCGGGCACGATTTCATTGACGAGCCCCCAGTGCTTCGCTTCATGCACGTCGATGCGGCGCCCGGTGAGCAGCAGTTCCATCGCAACGTGGTACGGCATGCGGCGCGGCAGCTTGATCGATGCGGCGTCCGCCACGGTGCCCGACTTGATCTCGGGCAGCGCAAACGTGGCGTGCTCGGCCGCAAGCAACAGGTCGCAGGACAGCGCGATTTCGAACCCGCCGCCAAAAGCGAGACCGTTGATGGCGCAGATCACGGGCTTGTTCAGGCCCGGCAGTTGCTGCAGGCCGCCAAAGCCGCCGACACCGTAGTCCGCATCCGGCGGCTCGCCCGCAGCCGCGGCCTTGAGGTCCCAGCCCGGGCAAAAGAATCGGTCCCCCGTTGCGGTGAGGATCGCGATGCGCAATTCCGGGTCGTCGCGGAACCCGGCGAACACCTGCCCCATGATGCGACTGGTCGCGGCATCGATGGCGTTGGCCTTGGGGCGGTCGATGGTGACCTCGAGCACGGCGCCACGCCGCTCGGTCAGGATAGGTCCGTTCATGAGGGGGTCCTCGTCGGCATGTGGAAGGTGTCGATCACGCGGTCCGGAGCCTGATCAGCGCATCCACAGCGACCGCACGTGCAGGCAGCACTCGCAGTGGGTTGATGTCGAGTTCTTCGAGTCGATCGCGATGCGCGTCGGCGAAGGCAATCACGGCCTCGATCGCGCGCACGACGGTCGCGCCGTCGCCACTGCGGCCGCGATAGCCCTCGACCAGCCGCCACACCTTGAGTTTTCGCAGCGCTTGCTCGATGTCGGCACGAGTCGCCGGAAGCAGCAGGGTCGCCGTATCGGACAGCAGCTCGGCCAGCACACCGCCAGCGCCCAGCAACAGCGCCATGCCGAACTGCGGATCGCGCACGACGCCCACGATGAGTTCGGCCACCGCATCGTCTGCCATGCGCTCGACCAGCACTCGATGGCCGAGCCCGGCCATGCGAGCTGCCGCAGCTGCAACAGCGTCCACCGATCCCAGCGACAGCGCCACGCCGCCGAAATCGCTCTTGTGGGCGATCGACACATTCGCGATTTTTAATGCGACCGGAAAGCCCAGCTGCTGCGCGACAGATGGAGCGTCGGCAATCGAGCATTCCACCGCCGCAGGAACCTCGACGCCAAAGCTGGCGAGCAAGCGTTTCGCTTCCAGCTCACTCAATGTTTCGACGACGCCGTGCAGCGCCGCGGCCGCGCCACCCTGCAACCCCGTCGCTGCAACGTCCTGCCCCACGTGCGGTGACCACAGCACCTGGGCGGTGGGAAGCCCGCCCTGCGCACCGATGAACGCCGCGGCATCCAGCGCATGCAATGCGTCGTCGATACCGATGAGCGGTGCGATACCGGCACGACCAAGTTCATCTGCCAGCGCCGGCGGCATGCCTTCCGGCAGGCTCGCGACCACGACTGCACGCGCCCTCGTCCGGCGTTGCGCTTCGATGAAGGCGCGTGCCGTGAGTTGCCACGCGTCCGGCTTCATCGCCGGGTGCGTCGGCGTGTCAAGGATCAGCATCGCGGCATCGAACCGGCCCTCCAGCGCCACGGCGAACGTGTTCTCGAGTTGCTCCCGCCGCCCCCAGATGAAGGTGTGATAGTCGAGCGGGTTGTCGATGGTGACCAGGTCATCGAGGGTCGCGGCCAGTCGTCGCGCGACCGTTTCGGGAAACGGTGGAAACGACAGGCCATGCTCGGGGGCGAGGTCCGCAACGAGCGCCGCCTCGCCACCGGAGCAACTCAACGAGAGCAGTTGGCGTCCATGGAGCGGTCCGCCGAAGTGCAACAGCTTGAGGGATTCGACCAGGCTTGTGAGCGTCGGCACACGCGCGATGCCTTGGCGTTCAAACAGCGCATCACAGAGCCGGTCCGCGCCGGCGAGCGAAGCCGTGTGACTCAGCGTGATCCGCGCGCCCTGCGGCGAGCGCCCGGTCTTGAGCGCAACGATCGGCTTGCGCTGCGCGCGCGCCACCGCTGCAGCCGCCGCGAACGCGGCGACGTCGCGCAGTCCTTCGATGTGCAGGCCGATGGCGGTGATGCGCGGATCCATCGCTAGCGATGCCAGCGCCTCGGCAACGTCGACGTCTGCCTGGTTGCCGAGCGTCAGCAGCGCGGCGAGCGGCAGACCGCGCTGCAGCATCGTCAGGTTGCAGCCAATATTGCCCGACTGCGTGACGATCGCGACGCCCCGGTCGAGCGGCGACAGGCCGTGCTCATCGGGCCACAACGCAACACGCGAGGCGGCACTGATGAAGCCGTAGCAGTTGGGCCCAAGCAGCGGCATCCCCGCGGCCGCCGCAAGCAGCGCCTGCTGCAGCGAGTGATCGCCGGACTCGGCAAAGCCTGCCGCGTAGATGACGGCGCCGCCGCAGTCGAGCGCGCGCAGGTCACTGACGACACCTGCCGTGGTCGCGCGCGGCAGCGCGATGAACGCCGCGTCGGGCGAACCGTCGATGTCGCCGACCGCAGCGACCGTATCGACGCCGCCCAGCTGCTTGCGTCGCGGATTCACCGCCCAGATGCGGCCCTCAAAGCCAAGTGCGCGCGTACGTTCGATGGCGACGGCGCACTCAGCGCCGCCGACGAACACGATCGACCGCGGATTGAGCAGTCGCTGCAGCCGCATTCAGGCGCCGAACGGGCGCAGCAGCGCACGCGAGATGATGTGCCGCTGGATCTCCGAGGTGCCTTCCCAGATGCGCTCGACGCGGGCGTCGCGCCAGATGCGCTCGAGCGGCAGGTCGGCCATCAGCCCCATGCCGCCGTGAATCTGGAGCGCCTCGTCAGCGACCATGGCGAGCACCTCGGTCGCTTTCAATTTTGCCATCGCCATGTCGGCGTCGGTGGCAGTGCCCTGGTCGACCTTCCACGCCGCTTCGAGCGTAAGCAGCTCCGCGGCCTTCAGCTCCGTTGCCATGTCGGCGAGTTTGAACGAGACGCCCTGGAACTTGCCAATCACCTGCCCGAACTGTCGCCGCTCCGCCGCCCAGCGGATGGCGAGGTCGAGCGCGCGTTCGGCGCGGCCCAGGCACGTAGCGGCCACCTGCAGCCGCGTGGCACCCAGCCACTGGTTGGCGACGTCGAAGCCGCGATGCAGTTCACCCAGCACCTGCGACTGGTGCACGCGGCAATCGTCGAAGCGCAGGATGCAATTGTTGTAGCCGCGATGCGAAACGCTGCGATACCCGTCCTCGATCGTGAAGCCGGGCGTGTCGCGGTCGATGAGGAACGCGGTGATCAGCGCGCGCGGCCCGCGCGGCGAGTCTTCCTCGCCAGTGGCGGCGAACAGCACGACGAAATCCGATTCGTCGGCGTGACTGATGAAGTGCTTGGTGCCGTGGATGACGAAGTCGTCGCCGTCGCGTCTTGCGCGTGTCTTCATGCCCCGCAGGTCGGAACCGACGTCCGGCTCGGACATCGCAAGGCACTCGGACTTCTCGCCGCGCACCGCGGGCAGCAGGTAGCGCTCGCGCTGGTCGCCCGCGCAGGCGAGCAGGATGTTGGAAGGCCGCGCGACACAGGTCCAGTGCAGCGCGTAGTTGGTGCGCCCGAGTTCTTTCTCGAACAGCATCCAGGTCAGCGTGTCGAGCCCTGCCCCGCCCACCTCGACCGGCATGTTCGCGGCGTAGAGTCCGGCCGCTTGCGCCTTGCGGCGCAACTCATCGCGTAGTTCGGGACGCAGGTGCCCGGTGGCCTCGATTTCAGCTTCGTGCGGGTAGAGCTCGCGCACGACGAACGCATTCGTCGCCTCGACGATGAGCCGCTGTTCCTCGGTGAAAGCAAAATTCATGTCATTTGGCCGTTCGCGCGCCTGCACAGCTGTGCCATGATTGTGGCACAAGCATAAGCCTGACGACGAACGAGCCAGCATGCCGTTGGAAATCAGCCGGGAAATCTTCATTACCTGCGCGGTCACGGGCTCCGGGGCCACGCAGGACCGTTCCGCACACGTGCCCCGCTCGCCGCGCGACATTGCCGCCAGCGCGATCGCCGCGGCCAAGGCAGGTGCTGCAATCGTGCATTGTCATGTGCGCGATCCGGCCTCTGGCAAGGCGAGCCGCGACCCGCATTTCTATCGCGAGCTCGTGGATCGCATTCGCGACTCGGCCACCGACGTCGTCATCAACCTTACCGCCGGCATGGGCGGCGACCTCGTGTTCGGTCCGCCCGAAGCGCCGCTGCCGCTCAACCCGGCGGGCACGGACATGGGCAGCGCCGCGGACCGCATGCGGCCGATCGCCGACTGCCTGCCCGAGATCTGCACGCTCGATTGCGGCACCATGAACTTCGCCGAGGCGGATTACGTCATGACCAACACGCCCGGCATGCTGCGGGCCATGGGCGGCATGATGACCGCTCTCGGCGTGCGACCCGAGATCGAAGCTTTCGACACCGGGCACCTCTGGTTCGCCAGGCGACTCGTCGAAGAGGGCGTGCTGCAGGGACCTGCGCTCGTGCAGTTGTGCATGGGCGTGCCGTGGGGCGCTCCGAACGATCTCAATACACTCATGGCGATGGTCAACAACGTGCCGCAGGACTGGACCTGGTCGGCGTTCAGTCTCGGTCGTGACCAGATGCCTTACGTGGCGGCTGCGGTACTCGCGGGTGGCAACGTGCGGGTGGGCCTCGAAGACAACCTGTGGCTCGACAAGGGCGTGCTGGCGCGCAATGAACAACTCGTGGAACGCGCGGTTGGCATCGTTGAGCGGATGGGGGCGCGCGTCCTCGATCCGGCTGCCGTGCGCAGCAAGCTCGGACTCGTCAAGCGAGCGCCGGTCGCGCACGCATGAGCCAGCGCGCCGCAATCATCGGCGGCGGTGTCATCGGCGGCGGCTGGCTGGCGCGGTTCCTGCTCAACGGCTGGGACGTCGCGGTCTACGACCCGGACCCCGACGCGCAACGCAAGCTGTCCGAAGTGCTCGCCAACGCGCGGCGCTCACTGCCCGGGCTCTACGACGTCGCGCTGCCGCCTGAAGGCCGCATGAGCCTCTGCGCCACGCTCGAAGAGGCGGTTGCGGGTGCGCAGTGGATCCAGGAGTCCGTCCCCGAGCGGCTCGAGCTCAAGCACCGCGTGCTGAGCCAGATCCAGGCCGTCATGGCGAGCGACGCGATCATCGGGTCGTCGACGTCGGGCTTCAAACCGTCGGAGCTTGGTGCAGGAGTGCCGCGGCCAGGGCAAGTGCTGGTCGCGCATCCGTTCAATCCCGTGTACCTGCTGCCGGTGGTCGAGGTCGTGCCTCACACCACGGCAGTCGAAGACGTCATCGAGCGTGCGCTGACGATCCTGCGCTCCATCGGCATGATGCCGCTGCGGTTGCGCCGGGAGATCGATGCGCACGTGGCCGACCGCTTTCTCGAGGCCGTCTGGCGCGAAGCGCTGTGGCTCGTCAAGGACGACATCGCCACGACGCAGGAAATCGACGACGTAATCCGCTTCGGCTTCGGCATCCGCTGGGCGCAGATGGGCTTGTTCGAGACGTACCGGATCGCGGGTGGTGAGGCGGGAATGGCGCACTTCCTCGCGCAGTTCGGCCCCTGCCTCAAGTGGCCGTGGACACGACTCATGGACGTGCCCGACCTCGACGCGGCGCTGGTCGAGAAGATTTCCGCGCAGTCGGATGCACAGTCCGGGATGCGCAGCATTCGCGAACTGGAGCGGATCCGGGACGACAACCTGGTCGCGATGATGCGCGCGCTCAAGGGACGCGACTGGGCCTCAGGGCATACGCTGCGTGAGCACGACGCACGCCTGCGGAGTGCCTCAACTGCACCCGACTGGTCGCAACCAGTGGAGACGGCTGCGCGCAGCGTGCCGGTCGACTGGACCGACTACAACGGCCACATGAACGAATCCAGATACCTGGAACTCTTCAGCAGCGCGACCGACCGCTTCATGGAATTGATCGGTTGCGACACGGCTTACATCGCTGCGGGCGGCAGCTATTTCACGGTCGAGACTCACCTGCAACACCTCGGTGAGACGCAAGCTGGCGCGACCGTGCGGGTAACGACGCAGCTCCTGGACGGCGGCGGCAAGCGACTGCACATCCTCAACCGCATGTTCGATGCAGGCGACGCACTGCTCGCGACGGCGGAGCACATGCTGATCCACGTATCGCTCGCGACGCGGCGCGCCACGCCTCCCGCAGCGGAGCTGCAGCAGCGGCTGGCTGAAATTCAGTCTCGGCACGCCGCGCTGCCGCGGCCGGAGAGGTTGCACTGTGGGCAACGAGACGCAAACGGCTGATCCCGTCCGCCGTGAGCCGCAGGCGGACTGGCCCGTCTTCGGCATCACCGCACTCACGATGCTCGGAGTGTGCGCGTTGATCTTCGCTGCGCCGGACCGGGCCGGCACGTTCATCAACGGACTGTACGACCAGCTCACCCGGAACTTCGGCTTCCTCTACCAGTGGTACGTGATCGCCCCTGCTGATCTTCCTCGGCTACATCGCGTTCAGCCGTCACGGTGCGATCAGGCTCGGCGGCCGCGACTGCAAGCCGGACTACAGCACGCTGAGCTGGATCGGCATGATCTTCTGCGCCGGCGTCGGCGCGACGCTGATCTACTGGGCGGTCATCGAGTGGGCCTATTACATCGATGCGCCGCCGCTCGATGCCGCGCCGCGCTCGACGGCCGCCATCGAATGGGCTGCTACCTACGGCATGTTCCACTGGGGTCCGGTTGGCTGGGCGATCTTCTGCCTGCCCACGATCGCCATCGCGTATGCGTTCTACCAGCGCGGCGAGCCGCACCTGCGCTTGAGCTCGGGCTGCCTGCCGTTCCTGCCCGGCGGGGTCAACAGCACACGCGGTCGCATCATCGACTTCATCTACATGATTAACCTGATCGGCGGCAGCGCGACCGCGCTAGGCCTCACGGCGCCGATGATCGCCGCGCTGGTCGCCAAGCTCAGCGGCGTGACGCACGATTTCGCGCTCGAGGCGGCGGTGCTCGTGGTCAGCGTGATGATCTTCGCCGCGAGCAGCTGGCTCGGCCTCGAGCGCGGCTTCAAGCGCATGGCGGATGCCAACACCTGGATTGCGCTGACCCTGCTCGTGTATGTGCTGGCCGTCGGGCCGACGCTGTTCATCCTGCACATGGGCACGAATTCGCTCGGCCTGATGCTGCAGAATTTCGTGCGCATGGTGACGTGGGCCGACCCGGTCAAGCAGAGCGGCTTTTTCGAGAGCTGGACCGTCTTCTACTGGGCGTGGTGGGTTGCCTACGGCCCCTTCGTGGCGCTTTTTGCAACCCGCATTTCTCGCGGCCGGACGTTGCGGGAACTGATCCTGGGGCTGCTCACGTTCGGCACGCTGGGAGCCAGCCTGTTTTACATCGTGCTCGGCAACTACGCGCTCAACCTCGAACTGACGTCCGCGCTGAGCGTGACCACGTTGATGCGCGAGCATTCGGGCGCCTTCGCGTTAGGCGAGGTGCTCGGCACGCTGCCGTTCGCTTCCCTCGCCATCGTCGGGTTCCTGGTGGTGTCAGCGATCCTGATGGCCACCACCTACGACTCAGCCTCCTACACGCTTGCGTCCGTGGCGAGCCGCAACATTCGTGCGGGCCAAGACCCCGCGCGCTGGAACCGACTGTTCTGGGCGATCGCGATCGGCGTCCCGCCTGCAGCACTGTTGTTCGTCGAGGGCGGCGTCAAGGTCGTGCAGTCGGCGACGGTGGTCGTGAGCCTGCCGCTGCTGGCGATCGGAGTGCTGCTGGCCGTGTCGGTGCTGCGCATGATCCGGGAGGATGAGGCCAGCAACGGAGCGGGCGGCGGGCAGCGGCTGCGGGAGGTCGACCATGGCCGCCGATGAATCCGTACCCAGCAGTCAGCGGGCGGAGCGTGCCTTCTTCAGCGTAATGGCCGCGTCGATCCTGGTCGCTGCTTTCGTCGGCTTCGCACCCAGTTATTTCCTGAGGCCGGTTCTGCCGGCACCGTCGCCGGCTTCGCTCAGCTTCACGCCGCTCGTCCACCTGCACGCTTTCCTGTTTACGGGCTGGACCGTGTTGTTCCTGATTCAGGTCAGGCTGGTGGCGGCGAAGCGGGTCGACCTCCACCAGCGCCTCGGGATTCTCGGCGTGCTGATGGCCGTGTTGATGGTCGGGACTGGCACGCTGACGGCTGTTCATGCCGTGCTGCGCGGCGTCGCGCCGTTCGGAATGGACCCGCGCCGCTTCCTGATCGTTCCGCTTTTTGCGGTTGTCATGTTCGCCATTTTTGTAATCGCCGGGTTCCGGGCACGACGCAACCCACAGAGCCACAAGCGACTGATGCTGCTCGCGACGATCGCGCTTTTGCCGCCCGCAATCGCGCGCCTGGTGCTCGCGATCGGTCTCGGCCCACCGTTCGTATTTGGCATCGCGACGCTGTTCCTGGTGCCAATCGTCGTTTGGGATTTGAAGACACGCCGGCGCCTGCACCAGGTGACGCTGTGGGGTGGATTGCTGCTGTTCATCAGTGGCCCCCTCCGTCTGGTGCTGGCGCAAACCGACGGCTGGCTTGCGATCTCGAACTGGCTGGTCGGGCAGTTGCGCTAGCGGATCTAGCGGCTTCGCTCGACCCGCAGCCAGTCCGATAGATCCATGTCGAGAAGATCCTGCAGACGCAGGATGTCATCACGAAGAAGCGCGATCAAACGTGCCCTCACTGCGACGTCCATTCGCGGTGGTGTCCGCAGGTTCGCCCGCTTGAGCGGTTTCAGCGCGCTGCGAAACGAAGCAGGGATGTAGGGACGCAGCCAGCGGACGTGACGATTGTTGAGGACCCAATGCAGCCTGCGCGATCGCGGTACGCCTCCCTGGTTGAATTGCATGGAGGTGTCGGGCTCGAACGCAGGGTCCACCTCGAGAAACGAGAAGATATCGCTCAGCACTGTGGCCGGCTCCGCGTTCAAGGTCTCGGCACGAACGAATTTCATGCGCCAGCGAGGGAAACACTCCAGGTAACGCTGGCAGGGTTTGAAATAGACGAGGTTGTCGTGCCACGCAGTTCGCGGCCCACCGATGGTGTCGGCAAACGGCCGTGTCTCGCCGACGTCCCGCACTGCCATCAGATAGCCTGAATAAGCGCGATCGACGGGATCCCTGAGGCTGACGATCAACCGCACGTCAGGCAGCGCCTGCTTGATGCGCATGGGACAGCGGGGATGGTTGAGGTAGCAGGGCGACGCCTCGCCGATGGCCTTCTCCGTCGTGACCGGGGCGAAGAGATCGACGTACTCACTCCATGTCTTGATGGGATGGACGCGGGGACCCCAGCCATAGGGCGAGGGTTCCACATCGGACTCGTCGGGGTGGTATGAGAAGAACCGCAGTTCCTTCAGCGTCGGCATGAAGACTTCAGGATGCTGGCGCAGATACCGGTGCAGCGACGAAGTCCCAGCCTTGTGCGCGCCGATGATCAGGAAGTTGGGTACCGCCATGGGCCTTCGATCACTTTTGACCTGCGCCCGATCGTCGTTGCATCACGTGCGCCACCGAATGGCCTCGATCTTAGGCAGCATGAAGATCCAGCCAACGAGCCCGAGCACGTTGATGGCCGCGGCGAGCATAAACGCGCGGTCGTAACTGCCTGTGGCACCGATGATCAGGCCTGTCGCAATCGGTGCCAGGAATCCTGCGACATTGCCGCACATGTTCTGCACCCCGACCCAACGCGCCGACGCCGTCGGTCCCGCGAGAGTCTGGGAGACCAGGAATGCACCCGGCGAAGAAATGCCCACGATGAGCTGGAAAAAAAACAGGCAGACGATAGAGGCCGTCTCCGGCAACGCAGCGATGCCGATCATGCAGAGAATTCCCAGCACGTGGTAGGCACCAAGGATCGACTTGTACGTGGCGCTCGCCGAGTGGCCTGCGTTGATCCAACGATCGGTCACCCAACCCGAGGCAAGCGCGCCAAACGCGTTGAGGAGGTAGGCGCCAGCAGCAACGGCCGCCATCTTCGGGATGGAAAATCCACGGACGTTAACGAGGTACATCGGTAACCACGTCAGGATGAGATAATAGGCATAGTTCATGGAGAACAGGCCCAGCGAGGTGCCCCACAGGCTGCGCTGGCGCAGGATCTGGCGAAAGCCTGGTCCCGCGATGTCGCCCTGCTCAAGACGCGGCTCGAGGACGACCACGCGGCGCCACGGCAGCAGCCACAGCAGCGACATCGCGCCGAAGATGAGGAACACCGGACGCCAGCCGAGTTCCGTCATCAACCAGCCTCCAGCGAGCGTGCCCACGGCAGGCCCGATCAGGTAGCCGAACGCAACCGTGCCATTTGCAATCCCGAGGCGCGCTGCCGGCACGCCGCTGGCAATCAGTTTCGCCATGCTGGGGAAGCTCACGCTCTCACCCAAGCCGAGCAATAAACGCAACAGGAACAGCGCTGCGAAGGAGTCGACCAGGCCGCTGCCCAAGGTTGCCACCGACCAGATCAGGAAACCGCCCGCCATGACCCGGTGCGCTCCGTACCGCTCGGCGAGCCAGCCTGCGGGAATCATGGCAATGACGTACGTGAGGAAGAATGCCGACAGCAACGCGCCGAGTTGCTCTGGCGAAAGGTTGAGCTCCGCCTGGATCAGGGGGGCAGCCGTGGCGAGGTTGCCACGGTCGACGTAGCTGATGAACATCGCCAGCGCGACCATCACGATCAGGCGCGTGGACGAAGTCGGCATAGGCGCGTTTCGAAGGTCTGTCACCGGCCCCCCTGGATCAGTTCGCACTGCACGATCAAAGTCACAGCAGATAGTCCGGCTCCTCCTCGTCGAGGATTTCCCTCAGCGCATCGAAATGCTTCCGCGAATAGTCGTCGGGGTAGGTGAGCCACTGGGCACAGGTCTTTGTTGCAACGGCGTCTGGTATCAATGCCGGCGCCAGGCCGGTCGCCAGCGTCAAAAGTTGCACCTTCGCCGCACGTTCCAGGTAGTACAAGTCGTCGAACGCCTCGGCGATGGACGCACCAACCACCAGCACGCCGTGATTGCCCATCATCAGCACGCTCTTGTCGGCGCCGAGCAGCGCAGCCACGCGTTCGCCCTCCGCTGCGCTGAGCGCCATCCCGTCGTAGGCACGGTCATAGGCGACACGGCCATGAAAGCGGCAGGCGTTCTGGTCCAGCATCAGCAGTTCGAAGTCCTTGATGCAGCAGAGCGCCGTCGCATGCGGCATGTGCGTGTGCAGGATGCATTGCGCCTGCGGCAGTCGTTGATGCAGTTGCGCGTGCAGATACCACGCAGTGGGGTCTGGCGCGCCGGGACCTTCGATCGAGGATTCATCACGCGCATCCAGCAACAGCAGTTCGCTGGCGCGGACGCGCGAGAAATGCCGTCCATTCGGATTCATCAGGAAGCTGCAGCGATCTGCCGAGATGGCGACGCTGAAATGGTTGGCAATCGACTCGTGCCAGTCGAGCCGGGCCGCCCAGCGAAATGCCGCGGCCAGGTCGGCGCGGGCCTGGGCTTCGGTCGGCAGTACGATACTCATGGCAGTCACTCCGGCACGGGACAGGCAGACTCTAGGGCCGGCGCAGCGGCGCGGCAACACAGAGCTTGAAATGCGACGCGACAGGAGTAACTGTACGCAAATGACACTCTGCCCAGAACAATTTGCCGCTGACGGTGTCGCCCGGGTGGGCGGGCTCGTTCCGTTGTCGCTGCTCGGCACGATCAATGCGGTGATGCGTGCGCGGGCCATGCAGGTAATGGACGCGCTCGGCTCCCGACCGATCGGAATCGGCAGTCGGAACGGCTACCACGAGTTGGTGCAGCGATCGCCCGGCCGGTTTGACGTTCCAATGCGCGAACAGGACCTGGCGCCGATCTGGGGCGAACAGGGCTCGATCGCGCCGGAGGTTCCGTGGCTAGGACTGGTCCGCGCGGTGCTGGGGCCCGACGCCAAGCCTTCGTTTTGCGGAGTGGTGTTCTCGCGCCCCGGTTCGCCGGCTCAACAGTGGCACATCGACTCGCCGCACGAGGCGGTGGAGGCCCGGCCAGCGCACGCCGTCAATGTGCTGCTGGCGCTCGCGGACATCCCACTTTCAGCGGGCCCGACCGAAGTGGCACGCGGCACGCACCTCCTGACCAACCATCTGCAGCGGGCTTGGCTGGACCGCGACAGCCTGCTGTATCAGTTGGAGACGGAGGTCACGCCGGCGATTCTGCGCCCGACCGGGCACGACGCAGGCGCAGCGGAACAACCCTCGGTGCAGGCGATGGCGGCCGGAGATTGCTTGATCTTCGACGACAGGATCCTGCACCGCGGACTCGCCAACGCCAGCCAGCAGGAGCGCTGGGTGGCGTACTTCAGTTACCTGCGGCCGCGACCGGGCCTGGACGAAATCGCGGACACGCACTTCGAGGCGTCGAAGTCATTGTTCGATTGACGCCGACGTTGAACTCGTCGCGCCATTGCCGTGCCCGTTGTACTCGGGCGCGCTACACTCGGCGCGTCTCCACCTGGCAGAGTGACCAACGTGACTGGGGGGCGCATAGAGCGGGTCTGGAACGAGTTGCGCAGCCGGAAGGTGGCGCAGTTTGGTGTCGCGTATGTGGCCGGTGCGTGGGGCTTCCTGCAGGGACTTGGGTACGCCAGCGTGACCTTCGGCTGGCCGGCGCAGATCCAGCAGGTCGTCACGCTCGGCCTGCTCGTCGGCCTGCCCATCGTGCTCGTGCTTGCGTGGTACCACGGCGACCGTGGTCAACAACGGGTGAGCGCTCCTGAGCTGACCATCATCACGTTGTTGTTCATGCTGGGCGGCGGCATATTCTGGTTGCGTGACAGCGGCAACGACGCGCCGGTGAATGCAGCGAAGACCACGGTGGTTGCGGCCACCGTGTCCGCCATGGACAAGTCGATTGCAGTACTGCCGTTCGTGGATATGAGCCAGGGCAAGGACCAGGAGTATTTTTCGGATGGTCTCACGGAGGAGCTGCTCAATCTTCTCGCGAAAGTTCCGGAACTCAGGGTCATCGGGCGGACCTCTTCGTTCCAATTCAAGGGCAGGAATGAAGACCTGCGGGTGATTGCCGGGAAGCTCGGCGTGGCCAATCTGCTCGAGGGTAGCGTGCGGAAATCGCGCAACCAGGTCCGCATCACCGCGCAGCTGATCAACGCGGCCAACGGTTCCCACCTCTGGTCCGATACCTACGACCGCGATCTAGACGACATCTTTGCGGTCCAGGACGAAATTGCCGGCGCTGTCGTGGCGGCACTGAAGCTACAACTGCTGCCGGACCACAATGCGTCGGCGGCCCGATACCGCACCGTCAAACCCGAAGCGCACGCCCAATACCTGCTGGGCCGGCAGTTCTTCAACCGCACCAACCCGGATGACTTCCGCAGGGCGGTCGCAGCCTACCGGGAGGCGATCAAACTCGATCCTGAATACGCGGCGGCTTATGCCGGCCTCGCTGTTGCGGAAAATGAGCTGTCGCATGGCCCGGGGAACTCGCTGGAGGATGTGCTCGCTGGGCAACAACGGGCCTTGGTGGCCGCAGACCGGGCGATCGCCATCGATCCGCTGTTGTCAGAAGGCTACGCCGCGCGGGGGTTCCTGCGGTTCACGATCAACTGGGATTGGGCGGGGGCCGAGAAGGACCTGTCGCGCGCATTCGCGCTCGATCCAGGCTCGTACCGAACCTACACTTGCTACGCGTGCTTTCTCGCCAGCCTCGGACGGCTACCCGAAGCGCTCGAGATCAATAGAAAGGCAACCGAACTCGATCCACTGTCAGCCGATACATGGTTCCGGCGCAGTATCCAACTCAACGCCGCAGGACGACTGCCGGAAGCCCGCAAGGCAGCGATGAGGGCACTGGAGATTAGTCCCGAGCATGCCCTCGCCTGGTTTAATCTCGGGGTTACATCGCTGCTGGAGAGTGACCCCAAGGCCGCACTTGCCGGGTTTCGCAAGTCGAGCAAGGGACGGCGCGAGGCAGGTGTCGCCATGGCGGAGCACGATCTCGGCCACGTTCGGGAGTCGCAAGAAGCGCTGGACGCACTGGTCGCTTCATACGCGCTTACCAATGCCTACCAGATCGCCGAGGTGTACGCGTGGCGCGGCCAACGGGATGAAGCCTTCAACTGGTTGGAGCGTGCCTACACCCAGCACGACGGCACCCTCGTCCACATAAAATTCGATCCGCTGCTCGCGAAACTTCGCGCCGACCCGCGCTATTCAGCGATGCTGGCAAAAATGGGGTTGCCACCGCAGGTGTGACGTTACTTCAGTTACATGCGGCCATCGTTGATGAGCGAGCCGCCGGATGCGTCGAGCAATGCGCCATCGACGGCCAAGCCGTTGACGAATGCGGGCGCGGCGTGGGCCGAGGCCACCGCGAGCGAGAGTGCGGCGGCCGCGCTGACCATGGGTGAACAGATGTGCACGACTCTTCTCCGTGGACCTTGAAGGGTCGCCAGAGCCTGCAGGGTGATGATGAACGTTGCGTGACGACCGACTCGTGTTTAGGTCACCGCAAACGAAAGGGGCCGGTGATCTCAAAGGTCATGCCGTGCTTGCCGTCGCGACCGCGTTGTGAGGTGACGTACAAGCGCTTGCCGTCCGGGCTGAACGCGGGGCCCGCTACTTCGGAGCCGTCGTGGCCGTTGAGCTGCAGGAAAGGCGCCGCAATGCGCTGGCCATTGCCGTCGGCGAGGAGCACGAGCTGCAAGTCATCGGCGTCTTCGGCGACATAGATGTCGCCGGAGCGATCGTGCACCGTGACGTTGTCGGGCTCGCGCAGCGGTGCCGCGTCGCCGAGCTGCGCCGCGTCATAAATGACCTCGAGCTTTGTCGTGTGTACGTCGTAGGCCCAGACACGGTTGTCCGCCGTGGTGCAGAAGTACACCACCCCGGCCGAGTACCATGCACCCTCGCCTCGCGCGAACCCCGTCGTGTCGCGACCGCGGTAGGGTCGATCCGTTCTGACTGCGACCCATTGCACCGTGCCGTCGGCCTGAACGGCGGCGGCCTCGAGCACGCCACTGCTGAGGTGCCCAACGACATCCGAGTCCGGACGGAAGCGATAGAGCCGGCTGTCGTAGTCGTCCTCGGTCAGGTAGACGAACCCGGTCGTCGGGTCGACGACGGCCGCCTCATGCGGAAACTTGCCGAGCGCCGGGCGCGGCGTCCCTTGCCCAGGCCGCAGCGGGTCACATTCCCAGACCAGTCCCGCGCGATGCTCTTCGCAGGACAACCAGGTGCCCCACGGCGTTGCACCGCCGGCACAGTTCCACTTGGTGCCCGTGAGGATGGAGTACGCGTCGATGAGACTGCCACTGGCGGCGAAGCGCAAGACGCCGCAGCCGCCGCGTGTGCCGTTCAACTCGGCGTTCGACGTGTACACCCAGCCACCGTCAGGCGTCACGAAGGTGGCACCACCGTCGGGCTGCCCGTGCCACTCGTACGCGGTGTTCGCGACTCGCTGGCCGCTGGTCGCGAGCAGCGCGGCCGAGAATCCCGCAGGCAGTGCAACGCCATTGGCATCCGGGTTGCCGAGCGGTCCGTAGGGCGACACTCCGAGTGCGGCCGGGGCGGCGAACGCACTGCGCCAGCCTGCGATCCCGAGTCCCACTGACAAAGCCGATACGGCGCCCAGTTGCAGGAACGAGCGACGCGGCAGATTCATGGCTCTAACTCCGGAGCGGTGACTGTGCTGATTGTAGCGTAGGTTGCCGATGTGTCAGGCCCATGACTGGCGAAGTTTTGAACTTGTCCACCGTAAAAAGTTCGAATATAGCGCGCCCCGCATAGTTGCTGGGGCCGCTGGATCTGGCTGAACTCACAGGGTGTGCGCCCTCATGCATTCCATCAACAAGCTCAGCACGTTTCCGACCGGCACGTCGGACCAGATCCACGTTGTCATCGATACGCCGCGCGGAACTCGCAACAAGGTGAAATGGGACGAAAGGCTGGAGATTTTCGTCCTCAGCCACGTCCTGGCGTCCGGCGCTTCCTTTCCTTACGACTTCGGGTTCATCCCGGGCACCCACGCTGCGGATGGCGATGCGCTTGACGTGCTGGTGCTTGCAGATGAGCCGTTCTTTGCAGGGTGCCTGGTAGTGGCTCGGCTGATTGGTGGAATCGAAGCGGAGCAAACCCAGGACAATGAGACTTTTCGAAACGACCGGTTGCTTGCGGTGCCATCGGCGTCACGAAACTATGCCGCCGTGCACGAGTTGGAGGATCTTCCTCCGACACTCGTCGAGGAAGTCGAACAGTTTTTTGTCCATTACAACCGCATGCGCGGCCGCGTGTTCAGGCCGATCCAGAGGCTGGGTTCGGCGCAGGCAATGGCGGTAGTGAAATCCGGACGATCGAGGACTGAATAATCGAAGGCGAATAGCAGTTAAGAATCACTCGTCCAATGATTGACCAGCCACTTCGAAAACGCCTTGGGCTCCTTCGTTAGCACCCTGCGAGCAAGGCCAAGTGCATCGCGCTCTAATTCGGCCTTGCGCGGTGCGATCGCCTTGTCCAGGACGCGTCGATCAGCCGACGTGGCTGTTACGGACTGCAGCGGGAGACTCTCAATCATGGCGAGATCGTGGTGAGCCCCGAGCTTTTCACCCAGCCTGGTGACGCGGTCGACCAGGCGCGTCACGGACGTGTGCCGATCACCGCCCAGCAGCCGTAAGTGGTAGCCGACATCCTTTACACGCTTGCGGAGCTC
>JANNGT010000227.1:0-2137 GCA_031404015.1 Gammaproteobacteria bacterium
AGCCGGCTTCGAAGGCTTCCCGCACGCGCTGGTCGCCGCGCCGGTGTGCAGGGCAGACTTGCTGTGCGAAACGGAAGCGCTTGCGGTGCTGCCGCGCTAGAAGAGCTGCTGCCACCTCGTGCCTTTTCCCCGGCACGTGTCTGCTTGCGGTGCGAAATCTGCCCGGGCTAAGCTCTATCGGCAAGATTAAGGGGCAATTAATCATGACGAGTCGTACAGTGACAGCTCTCTGTCTCACCAAACAGCGACGGCGTGAGACCCTCGAGGCGCTCCAGGACGTCGACGCGGGTCGAGTCGTCCACCACGATGCGGTGGATGCGTGGGCTTCAGCGCTGCAGGTCAAGAGAGCCCCTAGACGGCGCTAGTTAGCAACCGCAAGGCGACTCGCGATATCGCTTCTGGGCGCCAATTCCAGAACCTTGAGGCCGATATTTGCGGGTGGTCACGCTGGCCGATAAGGTCACGATCCTGAACGCTTTCCCCGACAGGGGGTTCAAACCGTGAAACTCAGTTACTTCGCCGAAACAGATTCGCTTTACATCGATCTTGCTGAAGAGCCGATCGTTGAGAGCCGCGAGATCTCCGACGGCGTCGTGTTGGACTACGACGCTTCGGGACGCCTCGTGGGCATCGATATCGACGAGGCGAGCAAGCACGTGCAGTTGGACACGCTGGTGCTGAGTCACCTGCCTTCGGTTGTCGAGACGGCAGCTGCGTAAGGCCGACTTCTCAGTAGTCGCAAAGCGCGCAACGGTGGCGCGAAGCTACCGCTGCGGCACTATCGGCGAAACAGCCAGAGCACCAGGCTCAGCACGAGGCTCAGCACGATCATCGTCGTGAACGGTGCGAAGAATTTGAGGCCGGGCCGGTCGATCATGATGTCGCCGGGCAGACGTCCGAAGGGCAACTTGCCGAGCCACGGCCATAGCATGCCGATCGCAGCGATCGACAGTCCCAACAGGATCAGCAGGCGTTGCATTAGGCCATCATAAACGACGGTCACGTGCGGATGAGCCGTCTGGATCAGCCAAATGGCTCGACCTTCAGTCCCGGTCCGGCGCCCCCAACGGAAAGTAGTGCCGGAACGGTCTGGCCTCGTCGATCGCCCGCGCGAATGCAGGCCAGGCGAGAAGACGAGACCGGTACGCCCGCAGCGTTGGAAATGATTCTGCGATCGGATGAACCCAGTCGGCATAGAAGAGCGACGGCGCCGCCGCGCAATCCGCCAGGCTCAAGCGCTCGCCGGCTGCCCAGGTGCGCCCCTGCAGCCTTTGCTCCAACCAGCCATAGGCCAGGTCGAGTGCCCGACGTGCTTCCACCATGGCTTCGTCCTTGCGCGCATGGTCCTGTTTCAACGCCGCGAAGACGGGCTTCTGCATCGCCGACATCACGTCGTTGTCGAAGAAGCGGTCGAGGAATCGAACCTCGAGCGCTGCGACCGGGTCGTCGGGCAGCCATCTAATCCGACCACCGTGCTCTAGCATCAGGTGCTCGATGATGATGGTCGACTCCACGACGGTGCGCCCGTCGTCGACGAGGAGCGGGAAACGGCCGAATGGCCAGCGTGCCTTCAGTTCCGCCATCGCCGCAGGGTCTTCGATCATTCGGTATTCGAACTCGACGTCGTTCTCGTACAGGGCGACAAGAACCTTCTGGCAATACGACGAGAAGGGATGAGCGTAGAGCGTGAGCGACATGAAGCACCTGTAAGAGTTGCGCCGTGCGTTCGGTAGGAAATAGTGGTTGGGCAACTCCGCGTTGGCAAGCCGAGCGGCCACCATCACGCAAGATCACGGCATTTGGCATCCGTGATTTATAAGCTACAATCGTCTGCCTCATCTTGCGTGGTGGGTCCAAGCGAACCCAGGCAGATGATATTGAGAGGGCAAGAAAGTGGCTGGACGAAGCAAGAAAGCGATAAAGCCAGTGCCCCGCCGGTCGCGGGCCAGTGGAATCTCCTACGATCAATGGGCACGCAACACGCTTGCGGCGGACACTGCGTTGACCAACGATTACCTGCGTGAAGTTCTTGAGCAGTCCGAAACACCTGAGGAATTGTTGCTCGGTCTTCGGCGCATCGCGGAGGCGCAAGGCATGGCCCGGGTGGCCGAGGCCGCGGGGCTCAGTCGTGAGAGCC
>JANNGT010000228.1:0-10937 GCA_031404015.1 Gammaproteobacteria bacterium
GCGGCCGGGCCGAGGGGCCGGCCATGACGACCTGGATCTGCGGGGTGAACGCTTTCTCGAACAGCTCCGCAGGACCCCACAGCGTGAACCTGAGGTTCGTGAACGACGTTACGTTGGCGATGCCATTGGCCGGCGCGTTGACATACGCGCCGAAGTAGCCGTCGGTGATCGCCGGCAACTTCAGGCCGAAGCCGTAGTAGAAGTTGTTGATGCCACCCGGGTTGACGACCTGGTTGGCGATGCCACCGAAGTCGAATTGCGCGGTGGTGCCGACGGCAAAGCGAGGATCGTAGAAAAACCCGATGTCGCCGCACAGCGTCGTCAGTGGCGGCTTGGCATCGGCCGGATTCAGGCTACCCCTGTAGTCCGCCGCAAAGATACCGCCGGTGAAGGTGCCGCCGGTGCAGGCTGTGCTGCCCGCGCTCGTGCCCCAGAAATAGATGTTGTCGACGTACAACGTGCCTGCGCCATTGGGTTCGAGCTTGATCTGGATGATGTTCGTAAGGTTCGGCACCGAGTAGTTGCTCAGGTCGATGTCGACGCTGTTCCAGCCGCCCGTGGTCAGGACCTGCGTGTAGGCATTCTCGAGGCCGGGCGAGATGATCGACACCTTCACGCTGGCAAGATTCGGCGTCCAGAAGTCGATGTGCAGCTTGCCCTTTGCGGAGACATCAACCGGGTTGCTTTCCCAATCGATGCCCTGGTACAGGCCGCCGGGCCCCGCCCAGACGTACTTCAGCGACTTGTTGCTTGCGATGGTCACTTCGCTGCTCGTCACGGGCGGGTCCTGGCCCCAGAAGGGGAACGGGTTGAGCCCCGTCCGTGACGCGGCGTCACTGTAAATCGTGACCGAGTCGGCCGTGATCACCGTCGTCGGTGCGCAGGTAGGCGCCGTCGTGCCGCAGCTGCCGCCACCACCACCGGCTACAAACAGGACGTCGTCGAAAAAGTAAGTCCGGGCTCCGATCGCTGCTCCGGCCTGGCCGAAATCAAAGAAGATGATCAGGCGGTTGTAGTTGTTGGCCGGGTTAAGAGCCGGGGTGCCGCTGACCTGATTGGCAAAGTTGAAGGTCAGCGTCTCCCAGGCGTTGGCCACGGTAGTCACCGCTTCAGTCTCCACCGACCGACTCGGGTCTTGCGCGCTCTCAACCTTGAGCCGCACGCGGACACCGGCGGCGGGCGAATACACACGCACCGTCATCCTCGTGTTTGTCGCAGTGAACGGAATCGTGCCGACCGTCAGGCTGGGGCCCGTTGACACGACCGTTCCGGCGAAGGTCTCGGCGTTGGCCGCCCGGATTACCCGTACCGTCGTATTTGCGGCGTTAGTCGGGTCGGGCTGCAATGACGAGTCTTCGGCGCCGCCGAAGCCGGTCATGGTGTAAACGAGTCCCGTCGAGTCGAAGCTAAGGTCAGCGAAGGGCCCACTAGGCAGGCCACCACCGCCGCTGAACGTGACGTCGTCGAAGTAGAACGTCTGCACACCAGCCTGGGCGCCTGTCTTGCCAAAGTTGAAGAAGATGACCAACTGGTCATACAACAACGACGTATTCAGCGGCGGCGTGCCGGGGACCTGTGAGGCGAAGTCGAAGGTCAACGTTTCCCACGCATTGGCCACCGTGGTAAGCACCTCGGTCTCCACCTTGTTACTGGGATCGTTGGGGTCGTCCTGCGACTGCTGCAGCTTAAGCCGCACCGGGATGCCTGCCGCCGGCGAGTACACGCGCACTGTCATCCGCGTGTTGTCGGCGTCGAACGGTATGATCCCGACCGTGTCGCCGGAGGTGCCGACAACGGTTCCGGCAAAGACCAAGGCCTCAACCGACCGGATAACGCGCGCGACCTTGTTGGCTCCACCGATCGGGTCGGCCACCACCCCAGAGCCCCCCGTGCCTCCGAAATCAATGAACGAGTAGTTCACGTCGGGCGAGTCGAAGGTGATCGTGCTGAAAGAACTCTGGACGTAATAGCCGGCGCCCTCATACAGGTCGTCGTTGCAGGCGGGGCCCGCTGGCGTGCCGCACAAGGCATAGCGTGCCTGGCGGTTGATATTCCACAGGCCCCAGCCGTCGTCGATGCCTTTCCACTGCTCGTCGTAGCCTTGGAAGTAGAAAATCATGGGTGGACCGCCGGCCGATCCCTGCCAGGACGCATACCCACCCGGGTTGCCGTACAGCAGGTCGAAGTACCATTTCTGGTTCACCTCGAGGGCCGCAAAGGTCTCGATCTCGAGGGCGGGGTTGGTCTGCTGCGCTTTCCAGCCCGTCTCGCCGACGGTGATGGGCATCGAGTCGCCGACGCTCACCGTGACGCCGTCCGGGCCGACGTACTGGTAATCGACAACTTCGCCGTGCCACTGCTTCAGGGTGGCGAGCGATTCCTCCATCATGGCCTGCGCACGCTCCTGCCCCTCGGGGACGCTGGTCTGCCGCCAGTCCCAGTCGGAGGTGTAGCTGATCGGATACATGTGGATGGAGGCGAAATCGATCAATGGCAGGATCGTGTCCGGCTTGACCGGGACCCGGTCGCCGCCGCCGCCGGATCGGCCGGCGTAGAAAGTCCAGTCGTCATCGGCGGTGACGGGCTGCGGCACCTGGGCGCGGATCGTGCGGATGTAGCCTTCCAGGCAGGGCAGGGGCATGAACTTCGAGAAGAACGAGGTCTCGTTGCCGACGCTGATCGTGACGACGTTCGGGTACTTGGACAGATTGCTGATCAGGTAGGCGATGTTGAAGTCGTTGGCCGGATCGCTGCATGAGGTGAGGCCCTTGAGGTCGAGCCCGAGCTGGAACTTCATGTTCGGGAATTTCTGCGCCGCAATCCGCAGGATCTTCTCCGCCACCACATCGGTCGACGGGGCCTTGGCGCCGAACAGCCTGAGTAGATTGAAACCGGCCGTGTCTAGCAGCGTGAGGTCCTGCAGTATGTCCAGGTCACTGGGGACCTCCGCTGTGATGGGTCCACCAGCGGTCCGATACGGGCTGTAGTTGATGGCCTTGCCCGTGGTGTAGATCGCAGGCAGTTGCCGCCGCGTGAACGTATACGGCGCGCAGTTCACCGTTACGCCTGTGATGTTTCCGCTCGCGGTGCCCGAACCGTTTGCGACGGTGCAGGCCAGGCCATCGGGCTGCGCCGCGACGACGACCGTGTAGCCGCTGCCATTGGCAATCTGCAACGGAAACGTGAAGGCGCCGTTCCCCGCTACGGCGAGCCTGTCGCCGCCGTTGTTCCACAATGCCAGGGCCCCGCCGCTGAAGCCCGATACTGAACCGCTGACGGTGACGAACTGGCGGTCTTCCTGCCAGTTCTGGCTCGAGCCGCACGCTGCGAGTGTGAGAGACACGCCGAGCACGGCGATGCGCCGTAACGAACACAGTGTCGACGCGACGCTCCGCATGATGTTCACCGCTTGCTTGCCGTGGATAAATGATTCTGTTCGCGCGTGCTGCCCGGGCCGAACGAGGCTTCGTGCAGCTGGTAGATCTGTCCGGCTCATCTGCGTCCCCCGACGTTGCCGCGTGGCCCCGGTCTGTTGCCGAACGAGACGCTTAAGGCGTTCTCTTCGCCGACCGTGAACGCTTTGAAAGCGCTTGCAGAAACTAGCGGACCCCCGGCATCCTTGTCAATCCGTGGTCGATCCGGTGCTGATGGGGATGGGATTTTTGTGTTGCGGCGCGGCAAGACGCTCGCCACGGGAACCTGCAGGGCAGGCGCTGCAAACAGGAAGGATTCGAAACAATGCGTCGATCGGAATTGGCGCGCCGTGCGGCGGCGGCTACGAACGGCTCGGCCGTGACACTAGAGATGGTGGCGAAGGAGGCCGGCGTCTCGCCGAGTACCGTGTCGCGCATCCTCAATGGGACCGCGCGCGTCCGCGAAGCGAAGGTGCGGGCGGTC
Source organism: Gammaproteobacteria bacterium (assembly GCA_031404015.1). Taxonomy (GTDB): domain Bacteria; phylum Pseudomonadota; class Gammaproteobacteria; order Steroidobacterales; family Steroidobacteraceae; genus RPQJ01. The sequence continues at coordinate 3,898 of JANNGT010000228.1, forward strand.
GAAGCGGCCATCGCCAAACTGCAGTTCATGCCGAACCCGGTGGCTCGCTCGCTTGCCGGCGGCAAGTCTATGAGCGTCGGTGTCGTGACGCAGGCCATCGACAGCCCGTTCTACGGTGTGTCGCTGGCGGGAATCGAGAAGGGACTGCTGCAAGCCGGCTATTCCCCGCTGTTCGTGAGCGGACACTGGCGCGAGGGTGATGAACGGCGTTGCGTCGATCACCTGCTGAGCAGGCGCGTGGAGGGCATCATTCTGATGACCAGTCGCCTGCCGGACCAGGAACTTATCAACCTCGCGCGCAGCGTACCGTTGGTCGTGACCGGCCGACGGGTCGATGGGGACCGCATCTACTGTGTGGACGTGGATTGCACGATCGGCGCACGCCTTGCAACCGACTACCTGATCGGGCAAGGGCACCGCCGGATCGCATTCATTGCGGGACCGCAGGACCATCCGGATGCAATGCAGCGGATGGACGGCTACAAGGCGGCCCTGGCCGCCGGCAAGATTCCGTTCACCACCAAGCTGGTCGCTGCCGGCGACTATCTCGAAACAGGCGGACTCGCTGCAATTAACACATTGCTCGACTCGGGGGTCAGATTCACCGCCGTTTTCGCCGCAAACGATCAGTCCGCCTACGGTGCGATGCTCGCGTTGCACCGGCGCGGACTCAAGGTGCCACAGGCTGTCTCCGTGGTTGGCTTCGACGACTTGCCGGCCTCGGCGTTCATGATCCCGCCGCTCACCAGTGTTCACCGGTCCATTGACGAGATCGGCGAGGGCGCTGCCGAGGCGATGATCGACTTGATCGCACGCAGGACCCCCCACGTCAGGATCGCAACGACGACGCTCGCAATTCGCGAATCGACTCGTCCCTTGCGCAGCTGAGGATTGCGCCGCCGGCCGGCGGTTCGCTCGCCGCGACAGCTGTGTCCGCGCCCGTGCATGAGGTCTGCACGTTTGTCGCGTCGCAGCAATACTTCGCCCGACCGCAGGTTTGACACGGCCCTCAACCGCCATGCTAGATTTGGGCTGAAAGCGCTTTCTCGTAAGTCAGGCTCATCCGGTCCGCGCGATACGCCGTGGCTGCCTGCCCAGCACTCGACCAACCCGACGATTGCCGTGAACGACACCTTGCTGAAATCTGCAGAATATTCTGGCAACGTGTTGCTCGACCCCGAAGCCGCCGCCATGGCAGAGCGTTTTCCGCGGGGTTTCGTCTGGGGCGTGGCGACGAGCGCTTACCAGGTCGAAGGCGCAGCGCACGCAGACGGACGTGGGGATTCCATCTGGGATGAGTTCTGTCGCCGGCCTGGCGCGATCGGGGACGGCTCCAGCGGCGATAACGCCTGTGATCACTACCACCGCTGTGGCGAAGACATCGCGCTTATAGAGAGCCTGGGCGCGGACGCCTATCGGTTCTCGATCGCATGGCCGCGCGTACAACCCCTGGGTTCAGGGGCGTGGAACGAGCAGGGATTCGATTTCTATGAACGACTGGTCGACGGTTTACTGGAACGACACGTCGCACCGTACCTGACCTTGTACCACTGGGATTTGCCGCAGGCGCTGCAGGATGGCGGTGGCTGGGCGAACCGCGACACCACCGCGCGATTCGCGGAGTATGCGGCGGAAGTTGCACGGCGCCTCGGCGACCGCGCGGCGTCGATCGCCACGCACAACGAGCCATGGGTCGTCGCCATCCTTGGCCACGAGACGGGAACGTTCGCGCCCGGGCTGAAGAGTCAGAAAGTGGCGATGCAGGTCTCGCACCACCTGCTGCTCAGCCACGGCATGGCCTTGCGCGCACTGCGCGCGGAGCGCTGCGTCGCGCCACTCGGCATCGTGCTGAACCAGGCACCCGTCCATGCCGCCTCGAATTCCCCTGAAGATATTGCCAAGGCCCGCATCGACGATGGTTTGACGATCCGCTGGTACATGGACGCGTTGCTGCGCGGATGCTATCCGGATGATGTGCTGGCCTTCCTGGGCGAAGACGCGCCGCAGATCGCGCCCGGGGACATGGAGGCCATCCGCCAGCCGCTGGATTGGCTCGGCATCAACTACTACACGCGCAACCTCTCTGGCACTGGCTCACCGCTTGGTCCAGTCGAGTCCAGCAGGGAAGTCACGGACATGGGTTGGGAGGTCTTTCCGGGCGGACTGACCGAGCTGCTTCAGCGATTGCATGCGGACTATCGTTTGCCACCGCTGTACATCACGGAAAACGGTGCGGCGTACCAGGATCGCCTGGTGGACGGACGCGTCGCCGACGCAGAACGGATCCGCTTCCTGCAACGGCACATTGCCGCGATGGCGGACGCGCTCGACGGCGGCGTCGACCTGCGCGGCTACTTCGTCTGGAGCCTGCTCGACAACTTCGAGTGGGCCGACGGCTACACCAAGCGCTTCGGGCTCATCTTCGTCGACTACCCCACGCAGCGCAGGACATTGAAAGACAGTGCGCTCTGGTATCGCACGTTCTGTGCGCGCGCCAACGCCGAAGTCGGTGCAACGTCGTCACAGAGGGGACTACCCGATGGCCGGTAGCAGCAATCGATGGAAACTGGTCTGGAGCGACGAGTTCGAAGGCGACGCGATCGACGCCAGTAAGTGGGACTTCGAGCTCGGCAATGGTTTCTTCGACTATAAGAGCCATCAGTGGATACCCGGCTGGGGCAACGAGGAGCTGCAGTACTACACGCGTGAGCCGGACAACGTGTCCGTCCGTGACAGCCATCTGTACATCCGCGCGCTGAAAGAAACGCTGCATGAGTGTGGCTACACGTCGGCACGGATCAAGACACGCAAACGCGACGGCACGCCGCTTTTCAGCCAGCGCTACGGCAAGTTCGAGTTCCGCGCGAAGGTGCCACACGGTAAGGGCCTGTGGCCGGCGATCTGGCTGCTGCCGCAGGACGACAAGTACGGCGGTTGGGCTGCCTCCGGCGAGATCGACGTCATGGAGATTGTTGGCGAGAAACCGCACCAGTACCTCGGCACGGTCCACTTCGGGTCGACCTTTCCGAAGCGCGAACTCGTCACCCACGTGCACGAATTCCCGCCGGGTCATTCGGTGGGAGAGTTCCACGTGTATGCCGTCGAGTGGGAGCCGGGCGAAATCCGCTGGTCGGTGGACGGCAAGGTCTGGGCGACGCAAAAGTTCTGGTGGAGCTGCAGCAAGCAACGCAACGGCAAGGGGATCGTCGCGCGCAGCAGTGCGGACCTGAATCCGTGGCCTGCACCGTTCGACCAGGCGTTCTACATCGTGATGAACGTCGCCGTCGGCGGTAATTTTCCGGGGGTGCCGAATCCGGCGACACAGTTTCCAGCCGAACTCGTCGTCGACTACGTGCGCGTCTACGAACGTGTGGGAGGGTATGGCGCGCCTGAGCCGCGCGGCAAAGGCCGGCTGCCATATCAGAAGATAAAGAAAAAGCGCTGAAGACGCTGCATCGCGCTAATCGACTCTGGGGGAATCATGACAACTGCAAACCACAAGCTTTCCGTGTCGGAGAAAGTCGGCTACGGATTCGGCGACCTCGCGTCGAACATGTTCTGGCAGATGTTCGCGATCTTCATGGCGAAGTTCTATACGGACGTGTTCCTGCTCGGCGCCGCGACGATGGGCACGATGATGCTGGTGACGCGCGTCGCCGACGCGTTCTTCGACCCTTTGATCGGCACCATCGCCGATCGTACCGAGACTCGCTGGGGCCACTTCAGGCCCTATCTCATCTGGATGGCGATCCCCATGGCCGCGACCGCGGTCCTCGCGTTTACGGTGCCGGACCTCGACGGCTCGGCCCGCACGATCTACGCGTACGCCACCCTGATGCTGATGATGATCGCCTATTCGGCGATCAACATCCCGTACTCGGCGCTGCTCGGCGTGCTGACTCCGGACTCGAAGGAGCGGACCAGCGTCACGTCGTACCGCTTCGTGATGGCGCTGATTCCCGTGTTCATCATCGTCAACGCGACCATGCCGCTGGTCAGGTATTTCGGCGGCAGCGACACGTCGCCTTACGGCTGGCAGATGACGATGCTCATCTATTCGGTGATCGCCGTGCTGCTGTACTTCGCGACGTTCGCCATGACGCGCGAGCGGGTGAAGCCGCCGCCCAAGCAGGAAACCTCGCTGAAGTCCGATCTCAAGGATCTCTTCCGCAACCGGCCCTGGGTCGTGCTCTGCGGTGTCGGCATCGCGGCACTCACCTTCGGCAACATCCGCAACACCGTGACGATCTTCTACTTCGAGAACGTCGTGCCGAACGGCGGCGGCTACTTCGGCCCGGTGATGACGACCGGGGCGGTCGCATTCATCCTCGGCGTCATGGCGACGTCGCCGCTGGCGAAGCGCTTCGGCAAGCGCAATTTCTACCTCGTCTCGATGTCGGTCACGGCGCTGCTGACCTTCGGCTTCTATTTTGTGCCGCCGGAAAACATCAAGCTGGTCTGGACGGCCAACACGCTCATCAATTTCTGCGCTGCACCGACCGCGCCGCTGGTGTGGGCGATGTATGCAGATACCGCCGACTACTCGGAATGGAAATGGGGTCGGCGCGCCACCGGGCTGGTGTTCTCGGCGGCTTCTTTCGCGCAGAAGCTGGGCTGGGCGATCGGTGGAGCGGGGGCTGGCTGGCTGCTGGCGTTCTACGGCTACCTGCCGAACGTCGCCCAGAGCCCGCGCACCATCCACGGCATCGTGCTGATGATGAGCATCATCCCGGCCGTTGCCGCCGTTGCAGCAGTCGCGGCGCTGTGGTTCTACGAGATCGACGAGGATACCGTGAAGCGCATGTCCGCCGATCTCGAGGCGCGGCGCGGGCCTGAGCCGGTTGAAGGCGTCGGCATTGAGACGTCATTGATGCCTGGGGCATTGCCACCCGCAGTGGGTGACGACGCGCGCGCGGTCGGCATGACCGGCCGTCCCGATTCGGACTCGACTTCCGTGGTTGCAGCGGCCGTTCGGGCTGCCCCGCCATCCGCGCCGCGAATTCCTGCGTTGGCTGCGGCGGGCGCGTCCGGTGCCGCCGGGGTGCCGGTCGAGCTTTCGCCTCGTGAGCTTGCGGACCTGGCCGGGGAGTTCGCGGAGACACTGCACGCCGGTGTACACGGCTTGTGTTTCAGCCCGTACCTCGAGGGTCAGGCGCCTGGAGCGCTGGTGGACGAAGCCCAGATACGCGCGCGCCTGGAAATCATCCGGCCGTACACGCGCTGGGTGCGCAGCTTCTCCTGCACGGATGGGCACGAACACACGCCGCGCATCGCGCATGAGCTTGGCATGAAGACGCTGGTCGGCGCCTGGCTCGGAACGGATCGCGAGATCAATGAGCGCGAGATCACCGCTGCGATCGCGCTGGCCAAGGCCGGGCACGTCGACATCCTCGCCGTCGGCAACGAGGTCTTGCTGCGCGAAGACATGTCGGAGGACGAACTTCTCGGCTACATACAGCGCGTCAAGGACGCCGTGCCTGCCGGCCTGCCGGTCGGATACGTCGACGCGTACTACCTGTTCGAACGCCATCCGCGAGTCACGGCGGCCTGCGACGTCCTGCTCACCAACTGCTACCCCTTCTGGGAAGGCTGCCCGCGCGATCAGGCAATCGCCTATATGCAGAGCATGTACCAGCGCACCGCGGCGGTTGCCGCTGGCAAGAAGGTGATCATCAGCGAGACTGGCTGGCCGCATACCGGCACCGCATTCCACGGAGCGGTGCCATCGGTGGACGGCGCCATGCGCTACTTCATCGACACTTATCGCTGGGCCCGCCAGGACGGAGTCGATGTCTTCTACTTCGAGGCGTTCGACGAAGCCTGGAAGGTGGGCGCCGAGGGCGACGTGGGAGCGTACTGGGGCCTGTGGGACAAGCACGGCCTGCCCAAATACGTCTGACACCGGGGTCGCTCCGTCATGCTCAAGCTTCCAGGCGGCAACGCCATCTGTTACTCCGGTTACCGGCGCGGCCAGAGTCCGGCCGAGAAGACCTATCCGTCTGTTGCCGAGATCCGCGAGGATCTCCTGATCCTGCAGAAGAACTGGCGTCTGCTGCGACTGTACGACTGCAGCCTGCACGCCGAGCGGGTTCTCGAAGTCATCCGTCGTGACCGGCTCGATTTCAAGGTACTGCTGGGCGCCCACCTCGCGGCCGAGATGAACAATTTCGGCTGCCCGTGGGGCGCAACCTGCAGCGAGGCGCAGCTGGCAGCCAACGTCGCCGAAAACGATGCGGAGGTGGAGCGACTCGTCGATCTTGCACGGCTGCACGACGACATCGTGTTCGCGGTGGCCGTAGGCAACGAGGCCACGGTCGACTGGACGGACCACTTCGTGTCGGTGGAGCGGATGATCGAGCTCGTGCGCAGAGTGAAGCGCGAGGTTCCCCAACCCGTGACGTTCTGCGAGAACTACGTTCCCTGGCGGGACAAGCTTCGCCCCCTGGTGCGCGAACTTGATTTCATCTCGCTGCACACCTATCCGGTCTGGGAGTACAAGCACGTCCACGACGCACTGCTGTATTCCAAGGACAACTACCACAGCGTCGCCAGCCTGTATCCCGACAAGCCGGTGGTCATCTCGGAAGCCGGCTGGGCGACGAATTCCAACGGTCGCGGCATCTGCCCGCAGAACACGTCGGAGGAGCTGCAGGCAATCTACTACCACGACCTGATGGAGTGGACGTCCCAGGAAGGCATCCTGACGTTTGTCTTCGAAGCCTTCGACGAGCCTTGGAAAGGTTCGCCCGACCCGCTCGAGCCGGAAAAGCACTGGGGGCTGTTCACGGTGGATCGTGAGCCCAAGCAGGTTATGCAGGCGCTCTATCCGGATCTTCTGCGACACCGGCAGAGCGCCTAGCCCGATTGCCGCTTTGCAGCATTGACGACCATCTGCGTTCGATTGACATGCGCGACACGCGCTGTGTAAATTCAGGCTTGAAAGCGCTTTCGGAGAGGGGCCTGAAAGCGCGGCCGCACGGGTGGCGAGTCCCTCGCGTTCGCGTTCCAGTACCGTAGCGGGAGACATCAGATGACATTCC
>JANNGT010000229.1:0-2691 GCA_031404015.1 Gammaproteobacteria bacterium
TGCTCGGGGGTGAGCTTGGCAAGGGCTTCTGGGGACTTGGTGTAGGTCTTCATGACATCCGGTGCAGTGGTTTCGGACACCCGCAAATGGGCCTGCAGGCGCGGTGTTTCAACATGGACCTGTCAGTCGCATCGCGCGAACAGAGATTACGGAATCGGGTCGGGTTTCAGAGGCCGCAGACACAGGTTTGCACCGAATGACGCGCAGGACCGCGACGCGCCGTCTCAGCGGGACAGCAGCTTCGCGATCTGCGCCTGCAGGACAGGAACAACGTCGGCCACAAACCACGGGTTGATCTTGAGCCAGATGTTGTTGCGAGGGCTGGGATGCGGCAACAGCACGACGGTGGGCCAGCGCCTCCTCCATTGGGCCACGGTGTCGGTGACCTTGGCGGTTTCGGCGTTGGGCAGATGCCAGCGCTGCGCATAGTCTCTGATCACCAGTGTCAGTTCGATTTTCGGCATCTGATCCAGCAGACGTTGGCTCCACAGTGGCGCGCATTCCGGGCGCGGCGGCAGATCACCCGAGCGCCCTGTGCCGGGAAAGCAGAAGCCCATGGGCAGGATGGCGATGCGGGTCGCGTCGTAGAAGACCGCGCGCGACACGCCCATCCAGTGCCGCAATCGCTCACCGCTTGCGTCGTCGAAGGGCACACCGCTTTCATGCACCTTGCGCCCCGGCGCCTGCCCGGCGACGAGGATGCGCGCCAAAGGATGCACTCGCACCACGGGCCGTGGCCCCAACGCCAGGTGCGGCGCGCACACGGTGCAGGCGCGCACCTCCCGTGCCAGCGCGTCGAACGCAGAATCGTCAGTTGGCGCCAGCCGAGGCTTCATGGTTGCTGCCAAGCTTTCAGGCAGGGGTGATGAGGCTGGCGCGCTTGTGGGCTCCGAAGCTGCCTTGTGGCCCTGAGCTGAGACCAGCGGCTATCCGGCTGCACAGCATGGTCGAGGGCCATCCGGCGCCTTTGTCGGATGACATGGCGGTCGCTGGACGAACTTGAAGCGACACTCACCGCCTTGAATTGATAGCGGGCAAGCAGTCGATCGCTCGAGTGCGCCGCCACAACGAAGGAGCCGGCTTCCGCAAGTTGGCGCGATGCCTTGAGGGCTGCCTTCGGCGACACGTCATCCGCGCAGCGACGCAGCAAACGCGGCGGGATCGAAGCTCACGGGCACGCGACGCACCAGCATGCCGTCAGCGGACAGCACGAGCAAGGAAGGGAAGCCTTGCACGCCGTATCGCTGCATGAACGCTTGGGCCCCTGGCGATTCGCAGTCGACGCGGGACCACACGTAGTCGGCCGTGATCGCCTGTTTAGCCTCTGCGTTGAGGAACACCTCCGCGTGCAGCACGCGGCAAGCCGGGCACCAGATGGCCGAGAAATCCACCAGCACCGGCTCGCCCCGCGTCTTCGCACGCGCCAATGCCTGCTCGAGCGGCAAAAACTCGAGCGCCGTGGCCTTGAGCGCGGCCTCGCCACGTTGCGTCTGCCATGCCGTATGCGCGAAGTAGCCGCCGAGCGCGATGACAGCAGCAGAGAAAATCCATAGCGCGCTCTTCTTCATGTGGGCAGGGCCATTCGGTCACTCCTAGTCGGCTCTGAGCTTACGCCAAGCCAAAGGCCGAAAGCCCGCGAGCCCAGGTCGCGTCGAAACGTCGACACGGCCGAAGGCTCGGGCCCTCGTCGCTAGAGATGCCAGACGCACGGTATGAATTGCGCCCGTGAGGTTTGTGCTCAGGATCGCCTTCCCCTTGCCGACAGAAAACTTGTCTACCGGCGCCACATGCTCGATGCCCGCATTGTTCGCGATCAGGTCGACGCCGCCGAACTTCTTCGGCGCCCGCTGCATCGTGGCCTCGATGGCGGTCGGCAGACTCATGATCGCAGCGTCGCGGCGAAGAACCACGCCGTGCCGCTCGGTCAGATTGCGTAGCCGATGGGGCGGTGATGGTCTGCGGCGCCATGGTGCCGCGCAGAAGCGGCGGTGGCTGCCAGGGTAGTCGCGCGAACAGGTGCAATGCTTCCTCTCATACTCGACATCTGGCTTGTGGTCGCTGGCACACCGTCGTCGACGGCGCGCCGAGTTTAAAGCAAGGCGTCGAGCCCGCAAATGAAGGGACTTCTTGCGCGAGAATGCTGCCATGTCCACGACCCAAGCACTTGGACCCGGACGCGCCGTCGATCCGCGCCGCCGGGCGGCGCTCCGCGCAATGGGGCCCGCATGAGCGTCGAGACGGCGGAAGCCGTCGTCGGCGGTCTCGCCGGCTACCTTGTGCTCGGGCTTGCATTTGCGCTGGCCTTCGTTACCCGGGGGGTGGCGGCGATCGACCCCGCCGCCGGGGGTATGCCCCGGTTGGCGCGTCTGCTCATCGTGCCTGGCGCCGCCGCCTTGTGGCCGCTGATGCTTTGGAAGTGGTTTACACAGAAGTCACCGCCGGTGTCATGAAGCGAGCGCACCGCCGCTGCCACCGACTGGTCTGGCCGATCCTTCTGCTGTGTTCGGCTGCCGCCGTCGGACTGGCGCTGGTCCAGCGATCGGCCGTACCGCAGAACACGGCGTGGCCGCCGATACTCGCGGCAGCGAGCACCTGATGTCCCACGGCTACCGCGTCGTCTCCTGGACGCCATTCAAGAAGCGCTTCGATGCCTGGATGCTGGCTGGCGTCGGTGTGTACCTGCTCAGCTTC
>JANNGT010000230.1:0-1817 GCA_031404015.1 Gammaproteobacteria bacterium
CTGCGTACATCCGGCCCGGGTTCAGGATACCGGCCGGATCGAAGACGCGCTTCACCGCGCGATGCAGGTCGAGCAACGGTGCCGGCAGCGGTGCGAAGACCTCGCCGTCACTGCCCCCATCATCAGGACGAAACAGGGTGGCGTGCCCGCCGGCTGTGTTCGCAATACGCATGATGGGTTCGCGCCCGACGCCGCTGATCCAGGCTTGCGCCCCGTTCCATTCGCAAGCGGCTTGATCGGTCGCGGCGAGCGCAGCGCCCGTTGCGGTCACGGGCAGCGACAGCCGCCACAGCGGTCGCGCGGTCCCAAAAAAAGGATGGGACTGGTCGCGCACGCTGCGCCAGAATTCTACGGCTGCTGCGGACTCCATGGCGTCGCCGCCGAACCTCTGCCTGACATCGTCCAGACTCGGCGCAGAGCCTTCGAGACGCACGCAGAGCACGCCTGCCGTCCAGAAGCTCGCGCTGACCGGCATGCCGTACCGTGCCATCGTGTCAAGCCAGTCGAGCGCGTCTTGCGCGTCGATGTTGCGGGTCACCGTGCAGGTGCCGCGTGCGATCGGCAGCACTTTCAGCGAAACGTCGAGCAGCACGCCGAGGATGCCGAGCGATCCAGCCAGCAGCCGCGAGACGTCGTAACCGGCAACGTTCTTCATCACCTCGCCGCCGAACTTGAGCACGCGACCGTCGCCCGTCAGCAACCGCGCACCGAGCACGTAATCCCGCACGGGTCCGCGTGAAAGTCGCGCGGGTCCCGCCAGTCCCGACGCCACTGCGCCGCCGAGCGTGGCCCGCGCTCCAAAGCTCGGCGGCTCGAAGGGCAAGTGTTGACCGTGCCGGGCCAACGTGGCTTCGATGTCAGCGAGCCGGGTGCCGCTGCGAGCCGTGATGACGAGTTCGGCCGGATCGTAGTGCAACACACCGTGATGGTCGGACAGGCTCAGCGATTCGCCCGCCACCGGACGGCCGTAGAAGAACTTCGTGTCGCCGCCGACGATGCGCAACGGGGTCTTTGCCAGGCCGGCCGCACGCACGCGGGCCACCAGCGCCTCAGTTGCGTCCTGTCCCGCGCGCGCCTCCGGCGACGACATACCGTCAGAACCGCGGCAGGTGCGAATGCGGCAGGCGTCCGCCGTGCACTCGCAGTGCGCCGTAGTCGGCGCAGCGGGCGAGGGTGGGCACCGCCTTGCCAGGATTGAGCAGCCCGGGCGGATCGAAGGCGAGCTTCAACGCGTGGAAGGCCTCGAGTTCGGCGGCGCCGAACTGCGAACACATCGGGCCGAGCTTCTCGACGCCGACGCCATGCTCCCCGGTCACGGTGCCGCCCGCCGCGACGCAGGCTTCGAGGATCTCGGCGCCGAACGTTTCAGCCCGCTGCAGCTCGTCATCCTTGCCGGCGTCGAACAGGATCAGCGGGTGCAGGTTGCCATCGCCCGCGTGGAAGACGTTGGCGACGTCGAGCCGATGCACCAGCGACAAGGCCGCGATCTGCGCGAGCACGTCGGCGAGGTGACGACGGGGGATCGTGCCGTCCATGCAGTAGTAATCAGGGGCCAGTCGACCCACGGCAGGGAACGCGGACTTGCGGCCCGACCACATGAGTTGTCGCTCGTCGGCGTCTCGTGCGACACGCACGCTGGTCGCACCGGCCGCTTCGAGCACGGCGCGGGCGTGGCGAAGGTCGGCGTCGACATCGGCGGGCAGCCCATCCACCTCGCACAGCAGCAATGCCTGCGCATCGAGAGGATAGCCACAGCCAGCGAACGCTTCGGCCGCCGCGATGGCGGGTGCGTCCATCATTTCGAGGCCAGCCGGAAC
>JANNGT010000231.1:0-26675 GCA_031404015.1 Gammaproteobacteria bacterium
CGCGCGACCGGCACGTCGGGCCGCGCTGCGACGATCACGGGAATGCCGTTGGAGAGCTGCGCGCGCTGCAGCGCGGGGAACACCGTATCCGGAAAGTCCTGCGTGATGGGCGGGCCACTGGCACGGTCCACGGCACTGGTCGCGCTGGCGGCATAAGTCGGTTGCGGCCGCACTTCCAGCGTGTAGTCGCCGCGACTGAGCCATTCGCGCGCGACCCGCTGCAGGTCGGCCGGCTGCGCCTCGTCGATCCAGCGCAACGATTGCTCGAAGCACGCGGGATTGCCGGTGTAGACCTCGCATGCCGCGAGCACGTCCGCCTTGCCGCCGAATCCGCCGATGCGTTCGAGCCCGCGAACGAATCCTGCACGCGTCGCGATTCGCGCGCGCTGCAGTTCGTCGGCCGTCGGCCCCTTGTCGATGAAGCGTTGCAGTTCTTCCATCATTGCAGCCTCGACACGCTCGATGGCCACGCCCTGTTTGACGTCCGCAGAGAGCGTGAACAGTCCAGCGATCTCGAGCGGTGACTGACCGGCCGCCGCGCTGTCCGCGATGCGGTCGCGATATACGAGTCGTTCGTACAGCCGCGACGTCTTGCCGCCGCCGAGAATGTCGCCGACGAGGCCGAGCAATTCGGAGTCGCGGGTGTTGTCGGGCGGCGTGTTCCAGTAGCGCTGCCAGCGCGGTTGCGCGACCTGGTCGTACATCGTCTCGCGCCGGCTGTCGCTGCGTGCGGCAATCCACGTCCCCGGCCGGCTGATTGCTGGGCCCGGCGGGATGTGACCGAAAAACTGCTCGGCCTTCGCGCGCGCCGTCGCGACGTCGATGTCGCCCGCCAGCACGAGCACGGCATTTGCCGCACCGTAGTACGTGCGGAACCATTCGCGCACGTCGTCGAGCGAGGCGGCGTCGAGATCGGCCATCGAGCCGATTGGGAGTGTCCGATAAGGATGACCCAACGGGAAGCTGGCGCGAAACACGGTTTCGGACACCTTGCCGTAAGGGCGGTTCTCGCCTTGCCGCTTCTCGTTTTTCACGACACCACGTTGCTCATCCAGGCGCGCCTGCTTGATGACACCCAGCAGGTGTCCCATGCGGTCCGACTCCATCCACAGCGCGAGGTCGAGTGCCGTGGTCGGCACGTTCTGGAAGTAGTTGGTGCGATCGAAGCTGGTCGTGCCGTTCATCGACGTCGCGCCGACTGCCTCCAGCGGCTTGAAGTATTCGTCGTCGTAGTGCTCCGAGCCCTGGAACATCAGGTGCTCGAACAGGTGGGCAAACCCCGTCTTGTCCGCCGGCTCGTTCTTGGAGCCGACGTGGTACCAGACATTGACCGCCACGATGGGCGCCTTGCGGTCGGTGTGCACAACGACGGTGAGACCGTTGGCGAGCGTGAATTTCTCAAAAGGGATCAGGTTCGCCGCCGTCGCAGGGACACCTGGCGAGGGCGAAACGGCAGCCATGGCGGGGTTGGTTTGCGCGAAAGCGAGGAACAGGAGTAACGCTGTCAGACAAACACCGATACCACAAGAAGCCGTCTCGTATCCGGAAAGCGACCTATTGTTGCCAAAAAGCATCAGAAACTCCCTGGAAACGGACCTGGAGCAGCCTGAACCCTGCTCCAAAGGGGGTCCATTAGCGTGCGCCAATTTGCCGCACTGGACTTTGGACCATGAAAACTGGGAAAATTACGCTTGTGAACTAATCGGGTCCGTTCTGGGTGTGAGGACGGGCTGGCGGTCAGGGACCGCCGTCGAATTTATAATGCATGGCATAAAAGCCACAAGGAGAACGCCTGATGTCATCTCGTTACCTCATTCCTCTAGCCGTCGCTGCGGCCCTCGCCGCTCCTGTCGCTGCACAGGCGCAGGATGGAGGCACGTACGACCCAGGCAAGTGGTTGTTCCGTGTCGGTATCTCGCAGATCAATCCTGAGAAGGAAAACCTTGATATCGGCAACGCCTTCGTCGTGGTCGACAGCGACCTCACGCCGACTGCGACGGTCGAATACATGATCACCCCGCACATCGGCACCGAGCTGATGGTGGCATGGCCGGCCACGCATGGCATCGACCTCAAGCCGTACAACGGCGCTAATTCGCGCGTCGGGCAAGTCGACGTGATGCCGCCGACACTGAGCGTCAACTGGCACTTCAACCCGAATGGCGTGTGGCGTCCGTACGTCGGTGCCGGCGTCAACTACACGCTGTTCTCCGGCGAAGAGACCCGGGGCGCACTGTCCGGCTCAGACCTGTCGCTCGACGACTCGATCGGCGCAGCCGGTCAAGTCGGTATCGATGTCGGCGAACGCAACTGGTTCTTCAACGCAGTCGTGCGTTACATCGACATGGGGAGCGACATCGAGCTGGACGGCGCGGACCTCGGCTCGATCGACATCAACCCGTGGGTTTATGGCGTGCACGTCGGCTACCGCTTCGGTAGCGTGACCCCGGCTGCCGTGGCTGCTCCGGTCGCCGCCCCGCCGCCCCCGCCGCCGCCGCCGCCCGCCAAGTGCGCGGACACGGACGCCGACGGCGTCTGCGACGAAGCCGACAAGTGCCCGGGCACGCCGGCCGGCACGAAGGTCGACTCGGTCGGCTGCCCGCTCGAGCAGACCCTCAAGCTCCTGTTCGACTTCGACAGCGCCGAGCTGCGCGCCGAGTCGATCACGGAACTCGAGCGCGTCGTGAAGTTCATGGGTGACGTGCCGTTCGCCAAGGCGATGGTCGAAGGCCACACGGACAGCGTTGGTGCCGAAGCCTACAACCAGGCCCTGTCGGACCGTCGTGCCAAGTCTGTGTTCGACTACCTGTCGTCACGCGGTGTCGACCCGGCTCGCCTGAGCTCGGTCGGTCATGGCGAACTCAAGCCGATCGCCGACAACACGACGGCCGAAGGTCGCCAGCTGAATCGTCGCGTCATGCTGATCCGCACGGATTCGGGCATGTAATCGACCGCTGCAACTGCCCGCGGGTTGCCAACGAAGCCCCGTCGCGCAAGCGCCGGGGCTTTCGTTTTTTTGGGGGAAACTACGGCGCCGCTTGCAGCACGAGCACTGCGTTAGCGCCACCAAAAGCGAATGAGTTCGAGATCATGGTGCGGGCGGCGACGCGCTCGCGCGCGCCGTTCGCCACGTAGTCGAGGTCGCACTCCGGATCCGGCACGTGCAGGTGCATGGTCGGCAAAGCCACCTGGTGCTGCATGGCCAGCAGTGACAGCACGCACTCCAGCGCGCCCGCGGCGCCGAGCAGGTGACCGTGCATGGACTTGGTTGCACTGATCGGGATCTTCGCCGCGCGCGGACCAAAAACGGCCTTGATCGCACGGGTCTCCACGCCATCATTGGCCTGCGTGCCGGTTCCGTGGGCATTGATCGCGTCGATTGCGGACGGGTCGACGGCAGCCGCGGCGAGGGCGGCCGTGATCGCCGCGGCCTGGCCGTCCATACTCGGCCGCGTGATGTGGCCCGGGTCGTTGGTGTAGCCGTAACCGGCGATCTCGCCGAGGATGTCCGCACCGCGCGCGACGGCCCGCTCCCAGGCTTCGAGAACCATAATCGCCGCGCCCTCGCCCAGGACCAGGCCGCTGCGATTCCCGGCAAACGGCTTGCACGAGGCTGCGGGGTTCTCAGGATCCACTGCGGCGAGCGTGTGCATGGCTTCCCATGCCTTGAGCGAACCGAACGCCAGCGGTGCCTCTGCGCCGCCGGCAAACGCGACGTCGAGGTCGCCGCGCGCGATGCGCAGCGAAGCTTCACCGATGGCTACGCTCGACGATGAGCACGCCGTCGAATACGTGAAGTGGGGGCCGTGCAAGTCGTGCTCGATGCCGATCCACGCGGCCGGCGCGTTGTACATGCCCATCAGCACCGTGAAGGGCTTGACACGATTGGAGCCGTCCTCGTACAGCGACCGGTAACCGTCGTCGTTCGATTGCGTGCCACCCATGCCCGTGCCAATGAAAACGCCGATTCGGCCACGGTCTGACTGCGCCAGATCGAGCTGAGATTGCGCAAGGCCCTGCCGTGCGGCGAACAATGCAAACTGGCTGACGCGGTCGAGCATGCGCAGTCGTGGCGGGTCGAAATGCCCCGCACCGTCAAACTGGGCTGAGGCTACGACCGACCCGGCCAGCCGCGCTTTGAACGGGGCGTCCAATCGGTGGATCGCGGAACGGCCGGCACGCGCGCTGGCGATCACCTCGCTCGCGCTGTTGCCCAGCGGCGAAACGACGCCGATCCCGGTGACGGCGACCCGGATCATTGACCCGACGCAGACCTTGAGCTCACCACCGTGCGCGCATCGGCGCCAGGCTGCTGCGTGGCGACGAGATCGTCGATGTAAGCGGCGACGTCGCCGACCGTTTTCAGCGCGACGGGGTCGCCGGGAATCGTGACCTTGAACTCGTCCTCGATGTTGAACATCAACTCGGCGACGCCGAGAGAGTCGATGCCGAGCTCTTCCAGCAGCGCGTCGGGAGTCAGCTTCTCCGGCTCGAGTTTGTAGTCCTTGACGAGCAAAACTCGAAGCCGGTCGAGGGTGGTGTTCATGTCACGTCCTTGGGTAAAAAGGAGCCTTGATGCGCGCGCCAAGCGTAAGCATGCCGGGCCAGGCCTCGGCGAGGCCGGACAGCGGCGCTGCGGTTCGCGACCGCATCGCCAGGTGGGCAAAGCCGGCTGCAAACCGCAGTCGCGGTGCGAATTGCCGCCGCCAGTGCGCTTCGTAGCGCCGGGCGACGTCGCTGGTCCCGTTCGACGCTGGGTCGCCGGGGCAACCTCGAGCGAGCAGGTAACGCGTCAGCAGCCACGCCGACTGCAGCGCCATGCTCATGCCTTCGCCGATGATCGGGTGTGCCTCGCCGGCCGCGTTGCCGATGCGGAACGGGCCGTCGTGCGCTTCGACGCGGATCCCCGTATTGAGCGGCCCGGCCGCGAGCCAGGGACCCACGCGGGTCGCAGACTGCAGTACGTCGCGCACGCCGCGGCACTGGGCCCGCAGGTAGGCTTCGACCGCGTCGCCCGCACGCAGGCCGGGCGCGGCACGCCGGCATTCATCCAGTCGGTCGCGACGGATGCAGCACGCCACGGTCGTGATGCCGTCATCGGCCACCACCATGCCGCCGTAGCCGCCGTCAAAAGCGAGTACAGGCAACAGGCCGTCGGTGAGCTTTGCTGCGCGAAAATTTGCCTTGAACGCGAGCAGGTCAGAGTCGTGCGCAGTGCGCCTGCCCGGTCGTGCAGAAGGCAGGGCCTCCCACGAGCCGTGCGCATCGATCGCGACGCGCGCCCGTATGACCGATTCGTCATTCGTGTGCAGCGCTTTCGCCCGGCAGCGCCAGTCGCCTGCTACGCCTTCGATCGACTGCACCGACCAGGGCTGCAGCACCTCGACACCCACAGCGCGGGCCTGCTCCAGTAACAACACATCGAGAGTTTCGCGACCGAGCGCGCGTCCCCACGACCTCGTGCCGCCTGCACGCGGCAGATCCGCATCGATCGTCCGCTCACCGCACATGAGGGCAACGCGCCGCAATTCAGGTCCCGCCGCCGCGTCGAACGCAGCGCCCACGCCGAGATCGTCGAGCAGCGGCAGGTTGCTCGCCGCGACGCATTCGCCGCACACCTTGCGGCGCGGGAATGTTTCCTTTTCCAGCAGGGTCACGGACCACCCAGCGCGGGCCAGGATGATCGCCGCCGCTGATCCTGCTGGACCGGCGCCGACGATGACCGCGTCGCGCATTGCTTGCATCAGTGCGTCCGCCTGCGCGTGGCGCGGAAATAGTGCAGGAAGGGACCGGATGCATGTTCCTGCAGGCTCCAGTCGGCTGAACGCGGCCACAGTGCGGTGAGTTCGCGGTCGCGAAAACCAGCGTGCACGCTGAGGACGGCGTCGGTGCGTGTCACAGCGTTTGCGCCGAGCCCACCGATCAGGTGGCTGCCTGCCAGCGCGCGCCAGCCGCGCCGCGGTTCGCATGCAATGAAATCGTCCGTGCTCGCAGCAATCGCCGCGAGCAGGTGCGTGAGTGCAGGACCGTCAAAGTGGTGCAGGAAGAGGTTGGCGATCACGACGTCGCATTGCGGCGACTTGGCAGCCGACGATTCCGTGACATGACGGGACCAGTCGAGTACGTCCATCACCTTTGGCTGCACGGTCCAGCGTAGACGCGCGTACTCAGTGATCGTCGCCTCATCCACCAGTGCTATGCGGTCAAGCAGGGTCAGGTCGACTGCCGGCCAATCGGGTGAGAGCTCGCGCGCGACGCCCAGCATCAGGCTGCCATCGCCGGCCCCGAGTTCCAGCACGCGCACTGTGTTCGACGGAGAGGGCCGCAGTTGCTGCAGCGTGCGAACGAGTCGCGCGCGTGTCCCCATGACGCGATGCACGCGCTGCAAGTCGCGACGGGATTGCTCGGCCGTCGGATCAGTTGCCGACAAACCGTCCAGCAGTTCAACCTGGACGCGTCGCGGCAGCATCACCGCACCCGCAACAGCGCGCCGTAGCAGCTGAAACCCGCGCCGAACGACGACAGCCACCAGTGACCATCCGGAGCGTGGTCTGCCAGCGCGGCCTCAAGCACGAAAAAGACGAAGGCACTCGACAGGTTGCCGTACTCGCGCAACATTGCCGAGCTGTAACGCAGGTCGCTTGCGTCGAGGTCCAGTCGCTTTTCGAGTGCGAGCAGGACGTCGCGTCCACCGGCGTGCATGATCCACGCCACGACGTCGCTGGAATCGAGGCCCGAACGCTCAAGCACGGTAGCCAGCACGTCAGCCGCGTGCTTCGCCGCGAGCGCCGGCACCTCCCGCGTCAGGATGTTGCGCAACATGCCCGCCCGCTGCTCGAACATGAGCGCTTTGCGTTCGTCAGGAACGATCACGGAAGCAGCGTCGAGCCATTCGACGCGACGGCCAGACGTGCGCGGAGTCTTTGACAGCACGGCGGCTCCCGCGCCGTCCCCGAACAGGCAGGCGCTGATGAGGACGCCGGGATCATCGTCGAGGTACATCGCGGCGCTGCTCACCTCGACGCACACTGAGAGCACGTGCTCGCAACGTCCAGCGGCGAGCAGCGTGTTCGCCAAGGTCAGATTAGGCAACGCAGCGGCGCAGCCGTGCCCGACCAGGTCGTACGCCTGGACATCGGCGCGCAATCCCAGGCGCTCGATGACATAGCCGGTCAGGCCAGGGCAAAGGTACCCGGTGCACGTGCTGACGATCACCGCGTCGATCTGCGCCGCATCGAGCGCTGCTGCAGTGAGCGCGCGCCCAGCCGCGCTTGTTGCGAGGGCAGGGGCGTGCTGCAGGAATCGGCGCGCTAACGTATCCGGATCAATGACGAAGCTTTCCGCCAGCGAGTCCAGCGCGAGGTGTCGTGTTTCGATCCCGTTGTCCCGCTGCAGAACCGTGCGCGCGACAAAGTGAGATCGCGGGCTGAGCCGTCCGAACCAGTCGGATGCCTGGAAGGCGGCCAGGCATTCAGCTTTGTTGTATCGGGTAGCCGGTGTGGCTGTGCCTAGTCCGCTGAAATACATCAAGTAACCCGCCTCGCTCCGGCAATAGTGACGACTGGGCAGTGTCGCCGCTCGCACTATGCACGCGGTATCGGACAACCGCTCGCTTCGCCAGTTGTGCCACCTCACAACCGCACGGTGGCCCGCAGCGGCACCGCTTCCGCGTACGAACATCCGCGGAACTACAACCCTTTCTATTTCAATGACTTGGCAAAGCGCGAACTCAAGTTAATGCACACGGGTGAATCTGAACGCCGGCTCCTGTCTAATAGGCGAATTATTGAACGCAGGGGTGCAGACATGAGACTGGGCGTAACGACGATGGTGTTGGCGGGCGTGCTGTGCCTGCAGGCAAACGCCGCACTGGCGGCAGCCACGGCGACCGAGAGCGGTTCCGACGACAAGGCGTTGTATGCCGCGGTCAACAGCGAGTGGCGCACTGCTGATGCGAAGGCGCGAGACCGCTATCGGCACCCTGTCGAATCGTTGACGTTCTGGGGCCTGAAGCCCGGCATGACGGTGCTCGAGATCCAGCCCGGCTCGCAGTCGTGGTGGACCGACATCCTGGCGCCTTACAGCAAGCTGACGAACGGCGCGTTTTACGTGACCGGGGCCGACCTGTCGAATCCCAAGCTATCGGACGGGGCGCGTAAATCGCGCGCGAGTTTTGAAGCTCGTTACCTGAACAAGCCCGAGCTCTACGGTGACGTGGGCATCGTGAACTGGGGCGACGTGTCGAAGACGCTGCCCGCGAATAAATTCGACTTCATCCTGACCGCGCGTTCGATCCACGGCTGGATGGATGACGGATCCGATACGGATACCGTTGTCGAAACATTCAAGGAATTTCACAAGGCGCTCAAGCCGGGCGGGATTCTCGCGGTCGAGCAGCATCGCGCGAAGCCGGGCACGACACCGGAGAAGCCCGATACGGGCTATCTGACTGAAGCGTTCGTGATTGAGCAGGCAAGCAAGGCGGGCTTCACGCTCGCAGCGAAATCCGAGATCAATGCCAACCCGAAGGACACGGCCGACCATCCCTTTGGCGTGTGGACGCTGCCGCCGAACCTGCGTTCGACGCCGTACGGCTCGGGCAAGGACGAAGACCCCGCGTTCGACAAGAGCAAGTATCTGGCGATCGGCGAGTCGGATCGGATGACGCTGAAGTTTTTGAAGAAGTAGGAGAAGGGCGGGAAGCGCAGGAAGGGCAGGAAGGGCAGGAAGCGCAGGAAGCGCAGGAAGCGCAGGAAGCGCAGGAAGCGCAGGAAGGAAGAGGCTCCCCTTGAGCCTGGCGGTTGGCGGTGTTCCTCCTGCCGGCGATTTCTTCGCCGCCCGAAAGCGGCCGGTCGATGGTGCTATCGACCCGTTGCAGACGGTCAGGCAGTTGCTCCAGCCACCTGCCGTCCGTATTCCTCGGAGTCGTACCAGCCCCGGGACGCTTTCACCTTAAGATCACGACCGATATCCCACTCTTCCCAGCCATGCACGGTAAGAACGTTTCCTGTCTTGGCTGCGTGCCCTGTGAATGTCCACAGATAGACGACATGAGACCCAGCACAGCGAACTCCGTCGCAGACGAGTCTCATGTCCGGAACATCGGCAAAAAACCCGGACGCCATCTCGGTGATACCCTGGCGACCTCGCCATGGCTCACCGCGATTGATCACGATCTCGCCATCATCGGCGAAAAATCCGGCCACCTTCTGCGGTGAACCGGTGTTCCATGCTGCCGTGTAAGCATCTGCGAGATTCTCGATATCTTTTGGGCTGAATGACATAGCGCGATGGTCCTCGTTCGTGGCTGCCGCAGGCGACGGCAAGCCTGCGACGCCAATGAGCGCCATGCCCGCAACTTTGAGCGCACATCGACGATCCATGTGGCATCCCCCGCTGGAAAAACTCTAAATCAACTCACTGCCAACAGTCGCCGCAGCCTTCATTTCTTAGTCGGTATTCCGGTCCCGGAGTGTCTGCAAAATTGCGGTTCCCGCAACGCTCGAAAACTGCTCTCCAAAGCGGCAGGTCATCGGGGACTATCGACCCGGGGCGGACCGTCGGCTTATGCGATCAATTCGCGAACCTTGGCCGTGTCGACGTGTTGCAGGAAAGCGATTGCCTTGCCGTCGGCCAACTTCCACACGTGCGCCATTCTCACTGCACAAGGCTTACCCGACTTCTTGTGGTTCCACGTGTACTTGCCGATCGCTACGACTGTGTCTCCATCGGCAACGAATCGATCAACAACAACTGCCCAGTTATCGCTGAAGTCACCGAGCCGCATAAAAACACCCTCGACGACAGCCTGAGGACCAATGTACGTGCCCGCCAATGGAAAACCATCGGCCTCGGTCCAGGCAATATCCTGCGCGAAAGCAGCCATCACGGCCGCAATGTCGCCGGATGCGAAACCCGCATACACCTTTTGAACGAGTTCTTTGTTGGTCATCGGTAAGCCTCTTGTTAGTCCGTGTCGCGAGAAATCGCATCAAGCGGTGTCAGGCCGCGATCTTCAATCCGACGGAGATGCCGGACTTGGCACATAGGCCCACCAGGTAATCGAGCGACAGCAGTTCAACCTTGCCGCGGGTGATTTCGGACACGCGCGGCTGCGTGATGCCGAGACGCTTCGAGGCTTGGGCCTGTGTCAATTCCTCCCGCTCAATCCACGTGCGCAACGCTTCGGCGAGTCGTGCCCGCAGCAGCATGACTTCTGCCTCGTGCGGCGGGAAGCCGAGGTCGAGAAAGATATTTCCGCTCGATTCGGTCACTTTCTTAGCCACGTTTTACTCCTTCGGCGAGTTCGCGCGCGATCCGGTAGCGCTGCATTGCGAGGTCCAGATCGGCCCGTGCCGTCTTCTGCGACTTCTTCTGGAACGCGTGCAGCACGTAAACTGCGTCCGCAAACTTTCGCAACGTAAATCACCCGGTACGCGCCACTCGGGTCTCGCACACGAATCTCACAGGCACCCGGCCCCACGCTGCTCAGGGGTTTCCAGTGCTCAGGATCCCGTCCGACCTGAACCATGAACAAGTCATGGCCCGCGCGGCCACCGGAAGCGCAGCCAGATCGTCTCGGGTGCTGCCCACGAAGCGGACGGGCTTCATGTGGTTATTATACGAATGTTCGTATGCTCGTCAAGAGCAGTCGGGGTGCCGTCATGCGCGAGCGCTCTCGTAAGCAGACCCTCATAGGGGAGAAACGACCCTCTGCGGACATTGCGTGTCGCTAGAACTGCTCGATGTATTTGAACACGTCAGCGCGCGCCGCATCGCGCGTGCGGTAGCGGTAACGATCGGTGCGTTCGGTCTTCAACGTCGCGAAGAAGCTCTCCGTCGCCGCGTTGCCCCAGCAGTTACCCCGGCCACTCATGCTGCAATCGATGCCGTGCTCGGCGTGTTGTCGCTGGAAGTCCTCGCTCGCGTATTGACTGCCCTTGTGGGAGTGACGCAGCACGCGCTGCGGTTCGCCGCGTCGCACAAGGGCCCCCGCCATGCCCAAGTTACTGCAGGGTCGTCACGAAGTAACTCTGGCTCGTATTGGGCGCGGGATCCAGTCGGCTGATGAGGTACTTGTGCAGGCCGTCGCGGCTGTGGAACACGAAGAGGCCACGCTGGCGGTACGAGTTTCCCGCGGCCTCGATCGGGGCCAGTGAGAACAGGCCCGTGCGGTTGAGGAAGTCGCTCTCGTAGACGGCGAAGTGCGTGTAGCAGCGCAGGCCAGATTGATTGGGGCTGCACAGAAACCCATCCGACTCGAGCAGGACGATCTCCTTCGACGTATCGGCCTGGCTGAGCGAATCGATCTGATACCCGTAGTACTGCGAGGTCGACAGTGTCAGCCGGCCGCTGTAGATCATGTCCTGCGACTGCAGCGCCGACGAACGGAACGTATTGCCGCACCGCGTGTAGATCGTCGCGCCGTCTTCCTTGAACCAGAGGTTTCCGCACATCTCGTAATCGCCGTGGTACGGCGAGTCGTAGAGACGGGTCACGACGCCGTCGCGCACGTCGTACTTCGCGATGTCGCTGGGCGAAAGGCCGTTGTCCGCCGTATACACATAGTCGCCCGACGGATGCAGGCGCCCAAGCGTCCCGGCGTACAACTGGCCCCAGGTGGTCGTCTCCACGCTCGTCGCCACGTTCACAGTATGGAAGTCGACCCACTGGTCCGCCGCCGGCAGCGCGTGCACGTAGCCGCGTCCGTCCAGCACGAGGTCGAACACGCGAGTGGATACGTTCAGCAGCTTGGTCGAGGGCGTGCCTGCGAGGAGCGCGGCCAGGTCGACGTAGGTGATGAGCGCATCGTGACCGATCGCCACGGACATGCCGTCCGGCGCCACCGACACGGCGGTCGGTGTCCGATTAAGCGCGACCTGCCGCTCCGTGGCCGTCGCCACGTCGTAAAGATAGAACGCGTTGGTCGGCGCACTCGAGACCATCGCGATGGCGTCGAGCGAGCGGACATACTCTGCGTCGACGACGTCGTGAGGCAGCGTGCTGCGCGAGAGATAGGCGAGCGGCGTGAGGCCGGGTTCCGGCCCCGCCCCGCTGTATACGGTGTAGCTCGTCTGCACCACGAGCGGACTGCCGGGGATTTCGCGCAGGCAGTTGGGGTCGTAGCAGGCCTGGATCGAGACGGCCTCGTCGTGCCTGCCCACGCCGACGGCAACCGGACTTGCAAATGTCAGTTCAACGTTCGCGATGCCTTGGCCGGCGACACCGTTGGTGACCGACTGCACGTTGTTGGACGCGGGGAAAACCTTGAACGTCACGCCGCCGGCGGGTGGGCTCGAGACGTTGACCGTCTGCGTGACCACGGGCGGCGGTGCGTTTTCCTCGAGGCTCGCGTTGACCGCTACGACCGCGGCCGAGGCCAACGACACCGAGCTCCGGCTGGACACCGTGTACTCAACGGCGATGCTGGCCGGGCTGCCACGAACCTGCCGTGAGCATTGCGGGTCGTAGCACACCTGGACCGTGACGGTCGCCGTCGATGTGCCCTGCTCCAGCTCGACGGGATTTCGCAGATAAACGAGCACATCGGACTCGGTACTGGAGACCGGGTTGAAGTCCGCGTTCGCGACCGCTGGACCGGTCACGCCAGCACCGACGTACAGGGTGGCCGACGGCGCGTCCTTCACCGACAATCGGACGGAGGTCGTGGGTGCCGGGTCGCCGTAGTTCGCCGTGGCACTGACGCTGCGTGATGCCAGCGAGAGCGTGGCGTCGCCCGGCAGCGCCCCACTTGTCCCACCGCCACTACTGCCGCCCCCGCCGCCGCCGCACCCCACCAGGCAGAACAGCGCACCCGCTGCGGCGATGACGCCAGCTCCCTTTGCCATACACCCTTCTTATTCGAATCGAAATGTAGGCAAAGTATGGTCCGATTGGACCAAAACGGCAATTTAGAGGAGAACTCATACGGCGCGAGCGGGGCAGCTTTCGAGGTCAAGGATTTCTGATACCAACCGTTCTGCATCCGCCGGCAGCGCCAGAACAATCGCCGGATGCGAATGTCCGCCTCTGGCCGGTTTTACGCATTGGCCAGTGTCCGCCTTCTAACCCATTTCTCACGTCTGACCAACGCTTTTCCGAGACCTGGCAAGAAAAAGGTCATTGCAGTAGAAGGGGCCAGACAAAGTGCAGCCAGCTTTTTCTCGAACGGCTAGACCTCGGATGACCTTCCTGTCCTTTCTGTCCTTCCTGCCCTTCCCTCAGATCTCCTCCGCCTGCGTCCGTATCGCCCCGCACGGGCACTCGGTCACGCAGAGCCCGCAACCCTTGCAGTAGTCATAGTTGAACGCGTACCGGTTGCCAGCGCCGAGCTTGATCACGGCGTTGTCAGGGCAGACGCCATAACAGTTGTCGCATTCGAAGCAGTTGCCGCAGCTCAGGCAGCGGCGTGCCTCGAATTGCGCCGTTGCCGGATCGAATCCCCCGACCACTTCCTCAAAAGTGGACTGCCGCCGCACCATGTCGAGCACGGGGCGCTGCGTCTTGGGCGCGTCCGAGTAGTACCACGTGTTGAGCTTGTCGAACGTCGCGAGTTCATGACGCGGCGGATGCGTCCAGCGCTCGCCGCGCAACCATGCGTCGATGTTGCGTGCCGCGAGCTTGCCGTGGCCGATGCCGACGGTGACGGTGCGCTCACCGCGCACCATGTCGCCGCCCGCGAAGATGCCGGGCGCGCCCGTCATCATGTGCTCGTCGACCTTGACGACGCCATCTTCGATCGCGAGTCCCGGCACGCCGTCGAGCAACGACAGGTCCACGTCCTGGCCCAGCGCCAGCACGACCGAGTCCGCCTCGAGCGTCTCGAACTCGCCGGTGGGCTGCGCCATGCCCTTTTCGTCGAGCGTCATCTTTTCGACGGTGATCGACGACTCGCCGGCCTCGCGAATCGTCGAAAGCCATTTCACGAGCACGCCTTCCTGCAGCGCCTCCTCGAGTTCAGTTGCATGCGCCGGCATCTTCTCGCGCGTGCGGCGATAGACGATCACGGATTCTTCCGCGCCGAGTCGCTTCGCCGTGCGTGCGACGTCCAGCGCCGTGTTGCCGCCGCCGTAGACGACGACGCGGCGGCCCAACAGTGGCTTGTCGGCGCCTTCCATGCTGCGCAGCACTGCGACCGCGTCCAGCATCTTGCCGGCGCTGCCGGCCGGCAGGTAGGCGCGCTTCGCGATGTGTGCCCCCACCGCCAGGAACACGGCGTCAAAGTGGCCGTCGCGCTTGGCCGCAAGGACGTCTTCGACCTTCGCGTTCAGCTCGATCGTGACGCCCAGCGTGACGATGCGAGCGATCTCCGCGTCGAGCACTGCGCGCGGCAAGCGATATTTCGGGATGCCGAAACGCATCATGCCGCCGGCCATGGGACCGGCTTCGCGAATCGTCACGGCGTGCCCTGCACGCGCGAGTTGATAGGCCGCAGACAGGCCGGACGGACCCGCTCCCACGACGAGCACGCGCATGCCGGTCGCTTGCGCGGGCGGTGTGAACTGCCAGCCGTGCTTGAGGGCTTCGTCGCCGATGAAGCGTTCTATCGCGTTGACACCGACAGACTCGTCGAGCTGCGCACGGTTGCAGGCGGTCTCGCACGGGTGATAACAGACTCGCCCCATGCAGGCGGGCAGTGGATTGGCCTCGGTCAACAGGCGCCACGCATGCTCGTACTCGCCCGACTCCGCGTGGAACAGCCAACCCTGGATGTTTTCACCGGACGGGCACGCGTCATTGCACGGCGGCAAGCGGTCCACGTACACGGGCCGCACAGTGCGCCACGAGCCGGTGTGGTTGGCGAGGCTGGAGCCTGGATCGAGCGTGATCGCAAACGGCTTTTTCACTGGGCGTCCTCCGCCTCGTCCACGAGACCGAAGCGCTTCACGTTGCGATCGGCCAGGGCCTGGATGCGCTCGATCAGCTCCGGATGCCCGGGCGGTTTGAACAGGTGTGCGAAGCGTGTCTGCGGCTTGAGGTAGTCCTCGACCGGCAACTGCCGGCGGATCTTCGACACGCTTTTCACCTCGCCATTTTCAGCCGAGAACACGGGAAAGAGCCCTGTCTCCTTCGCCAGCCGTGCCATGCGGATCGTCTCCGACGACGGGTGTCCCCAGCCGAGTGGGCAAGGCACCAGCACGTGGATGTAACGCGCGCCGCGAAACTCCATGGCGCGGCGCACCTTCGCCTCGAGGTCGCGCAGTTCGGCGACCGTCGCCGTCGCGACGTACGGGATCTCGTGCGCCATGGCGATCAGCGGCAGATTCTTGCCCTGGCCGAAGCGTGCGCCCGTCGACTCGCCCACCGGCATCGTCGTGTTCGTGCGCGCCGCGGGCGGTGTTGCAGACGAGCGCTGCACGCCGGTGTTCATGTACGCCTCGTTGTCGTAGCAGAGATAAAGCACGTCGTCGTTGCGCTCGAACATGCCCGAGAGACACCCGAAGCCGATGTCGGTCGTGCCGCCGTCGCCGCCCTGCGCAACGACCCGCACGTCGTGCCTGCCCTGTGCCCGCAGCGCTGCCGCGATGCCAGTGCCCACGGCCGCCGCGTTGCCGAACAGCGAATGGATCCATGGAATCTGCCACGAGGTTTCGGGGTAGGGCGTCGAGAACACCTCGAGGCAACCGGTCGCGTTTGCCGCGATCAACTGACGGTTGGTGGCCGCCATCGCGGCGTCGATCGCGTAGCGCGCGCCAAGCGCTTCGCCACAGCCCTGGCACGCGCGATGCCCGGAGTTCAGCGAATTGGTACGTTCCTTGCCGGACTGCACTGAGCTTTGTTCTTCTGGCAGGAGCCGGTTGCCGACGGTGAACGTGCCGGTCTGGTAGAAGCGGACGGGTTGGTAGGGCATGCGGTACGCCTCAGCCGACTTTCGCGGCGGCGACGCCGAGATCCTTGAGGATGCCTTCGGCGATCGGCCCGGAACGGCGCTGCACGCGTTCGCGTTCGAGCACGCGCTCGACGAGTGCGCGATCGAGATCGAGGAACGTGAGCGGCTCGAGCGTATCGTCCAGCGCCTGCTCGAACACGCGTTGCAGCGCACTGCGCGTGATGGCACGACCGCCCAGCCCGGCGATCACGGTGTGTACACGGTCCGGTGGCCCCGCGTACGACGCCGAGACGTTGTTGGCGACGATGCCGCCCATGCCCACTGCGAGGCTCTTTTCCAGCACGACCACGCGCTTTGCATGTGCGAGCGCCGTCCGCACGGCCACCGATGGCCACGGGCGGAAGCAGGTAATGCCCAGCACGCCGATCTTCTGGCCGCGTTCACGCATCTCGTCGACCGTGTCCTTGATCGTGCCGAGCACGGACCCGAGCGCCACCACGATCACGTCGGCGTCTGCGCTGCGGTACTCGTGGACCAGTCCGCCACTCGGCCGGCCGAACACGCGATGAAACTCGTCCGCCCAGGCCGGTATCAGTTCAAGCGCCTGCTCCTGCTTGACGTGCGCCAGGTAGCGCACCTCCATGAAAGCTTCGGGACCCACCATCGCACCGATTGAGACGGGATCGGCGGGGTCCAGCACCTGGCGTGGCTCGTACGGCGGCAGGTATGAATCAACCTGTGCCTGGGTCGGCATGTCGACGCGTTCATAGGCGTGCGTCAGGATGAATCCGTCCATGCACACCATGACCGGCAGCGATAGCTCCTCGGCCAGCCGGAAGGCCTGGATGTGCAGGTCGAGCGCTTCCTGGTTGTCCTCCGCGAACAGCTGCAACCAACCGCAGTCGCGCTGGCTCAGCGCGTCCGAGTGGTCGTTCCAGATGTTGATCGGCGCGCCGATCGCGCGGTTGGCCACTGTCATCACGATGGGCAGGCCGAGGCCCGCGGCGTTGTAGACCGCCTCGGCCATGAACAGCAGGCCCTGGCTCGCCGTTGCGGTGTACGCGCGAGCACCCGTTGCCGACGCGCCAATCGCGACGGACATTGCCGCAAACTCGGACTCGACGTTGACGAACTCACACGGCGCGAGCTCGCCGGCGTCGACGCGGCGACCCAGCGACTCGACGATGTGCGTCTGCGGCGAGATCGGGTAGGCGCAGATGACCTGTGGCCGGCACAACGCAATGGCTTCGGCGACCGCAGCGGAACCTTCAACCTGCTTCAGCACTGGCGGCCTCCTTGCTCATGTGACTATGCACGACTGCGAACGCTTCGGCCGCCGCCGCGACGTTGGCTGCCGCCACCTTGGCCGGAAATTTCTCCCCGATCGCCGCTGACACGTGTTCCAGTGACACGCGGCCTGCGAGCGCGGCAAAACCGCCGAGCAAGGACGCATTGGGCAGTGGACGGCCCACATGCCGCAGCGCGATTTCAGTGGCTGGGACGGTGCAGAGATGCGACGGGTCGAAGCGCTGCAGGAACTCTGCCAGACCCAATTCCTCGAACGACCGTGCCGTGTTGATCAGGATGTAACCGTCGGGCCGCAGCCCGGCGAAGACGTCCGCCTGCAGCAGCAGGGTGGGGTCCTGGATGATCACCGCGTCGGGCGCCAGCACGGGCTCGCGCAACCGGATGGGCTTCTCATCGATGCGACAGTAGGCGATGACCGGCGCACCGGTCCGCTCCGAGCCGAAACTCGGGAACGCCTGGGCGTGCCGATCCCCCAGGAAAGCTGCGACGGACAGCAATTCGGCTGCCGTCACGACGCCCTGGCCGCCACGGCCGTGAATCCTGATCTGGAACATGTTCCTCCTGGCCCCGCAGGGCTCAGCACGACCATGCCGGGTAAACCTGGTCTTGTGCATCGTGAAAGTCACGGATGGGATGGCCTGTTCCGCGGGAACTTGCGAAACTTCCGCCTCTCAAAGGCGGAACGGGCAGCGCCCGGACCGACCACAACACCGACACATTGCGGAAACACCCATGACCAGACCGTCCCGGTTCGTCCTGCTCGTTGCCTCCGTCCTGACTGCAGGCTGGGCCGTCATCCCCGCCCATGCGTCGGCCGCACCGGCCCCAGAGCCAGCTGCAGCGTCGTCCGCCGAGCGCACCCTGGCCGAGTCGCAGAAGCTGCAGGCGTTTTTCGAGGAGTACTTCGAAGCGTACCTGCAGCAGAACCCGATCGTGGCGACCTCGATCGGCGACCCGCGCTACAACGACCGTTTCGTCGTCGACATCGCGCCCGCTGCCATTGCTGCCGAGCAGAAGCTGCAGCGCGATGCCCTGGCCTCGATCCAGAAGATCGATCGCACGCTGCTGGCCCCGCAGGACCAGTTGTCATTCGACGTCTTCAAGACTGCTCGTGAACGCGACATCGCAGGCTTCAAGTTTCCGGACGAACTGCTTCCGTTGAACCAGTTTTATTCGACGCCCAACAGCTTCGTGCAGCTCGGCTCGGGCAACAGCCTGCAGCCGTTCAAGACCGTGCAGGACTACGACAATTTCCTGAAGCGCCTCGACGGCCTCGTAGAGTGGACCGACCAGGCGATCGTCAACATGCGCGCCGGCATCAAGCGTGGCTACACGCTGCCGCAGATCCTGGCCGAGCGCACGTTGCCGCAGTTGCAGACACAGGTCGTCGCGAAGCCCGAAGAATCGCTGTTCTGGGGTCCGATCAAGAACATGCCCGAGAGCTTCCCTGCCGCGGACCGCGAGCGGCTTACGCAGGCGTATCGCGCCGCGATCGAGCAGAAGGTCGTGCCCAGCTACCGCAAGCTGCACGACTTCATGCGCGACGAGTACCTCCCGCAAGCACGCCTCAGCCATGGCATGGCAGGCCTGCCCGACGGCAAGGCCTGGTATGCCTATAACATCAAGCGCGTCACCACCACGGACTACACGCCCGAGCAGATCCACCAGATCGGCCTTGATGAGGTGAAGCGCATCCATGGGGAGATGGAGGGCGTGATGCAGCGAGTGGGCTTCAAAGGGACGCTGCGCGAATTCTTCAAGTACATGAACACGGACCCGCAGTTCTTCTTCGAC
This sequence comes from Gammaproteobacteria bacterium, assembly GCA_031404015.1. Lineage (GTDB taxonomy): Bacteria > Pseudomonadota > Gammaproteobacteria > Steroidobacterales > Steroidobacteraceae > RPQJ01. Next base: position 18,932 of record JANNGT010000231.1, read on the forward strand.
AAGCGCGAGGACCTGATCGCGGGCTACGAGGCGCTGCGCAGCCGCGTCAACCCGCAGCTGCCGAAGCTGTTCGAGATCCTGCCCAAGGCCGACTACGAAGTGCGCGCCGTCGAGCCGTTCCGCGAGAAGAGCGCAGCAGGTGGCCAGTATCAGGCGGCGAGCGAAGACGGTTCGCGCCCCGGTATCTTCTACGCCAACGCGTACGACCTGCGTGCGCGCCAGAAGTGGGCGATGGAAGCGCTCTCACTGCACGAAGCCAACCCCGGCCACCACTTCCAGATCTCGATCCAGCGCGAGCAGAAGGAACTGCCGAAGTTCCGTCGTTTCGGCGGTTACACTGCGTACATCGAAGGCTGGGGCCTATATGCGGAATCGCTCGGCCCTGACCTCGGCATGTACACCGACCCGTATCAGTACTTCGGCCGCCTGGAGGGCGAACTCTGGCGCGCCATCCGGCTCGTCGTCGACACGGGCCTGCACTCGAAGGGCTGGACGCGCGAACAGGTGCTCGCATACATGGACGCGAACAGTTCTGCCGCCGAGGCGCGCCGCGTCTCTGAAGCCGAGCGCTACATGGCGATCCCGGGGCAGGCGCTCGCCTACAAGATCGGCCAGCTCAAGATCAGCCAGCTGCGCGCCCGCGCGGAGCAGGCGCTGGGGCCGAAGTTCGACGTGCGCAAGTTCCACACCGTTGTGCTCGCGGACGGCGCGCTGCCGCTCGACGTGCTCGAAGCCAAGGTCGACGGCTGGATCGCAAGTCAAACGTGATTCCATCAACCCCGCCGGTGCAATGCATGCGACAACGAACCGCTGAGATGAATGTACTGATGCGTGCCTGCGGCGCGGCGGTGGTCGTGTTGGGGCTGGCCGTGGGCGTGGGGGCTCGGGCTGCCGCGCCCGCGGTGCCCGGCGCAGACCAGATCGTCACGCGCACGCTGCCCAACGGGCTTAAGTTGGTGGTGTGGCCCGACAAAGACATCCCGAACGTTGCGATGTACACGTTTTATCGCGTGGGCAGTCGCAACGAGCGGCCGGGCATCACGGGCATCTCGCACTTCTTCGAGCACATGATGTTCAACGGCACGAAAACGGGCGCGCCCGGCGAGTTCGATCGTGTGATGGAAGGCAACGGCGGCAGCAACAACGCGTACACGAGCGCCGACGTCACCGTGTACCAGAACTGGTTCCCCAGTTCGGTCACGCCCGTCATCTTCGACCTCGAGTCGGACCGCATGCGCAATCTCGACTTCAACCCCGCGAAGGTGGAAAGCGAGCGCGGCGTCGTGTACTCCGAGCGCCGCTCTTCGATCGACAACGACAATTTCGGCACACTCATCGAGCAGATGCAGGCGACGGCGTACGTCGCGCATCCGTACCAGATCCCCACGATCGGCTGGCCTGCGGACATCGAGGGCTGGACCGTGACCGACCTCGAGGCCTACTACAAGCAGTACTACGCGCCCAACAACGCGGTGATGTTCATCGTGGGCGATATCGATCCCGACGCGGCGTTCAAGCTGGCCGAACAGTACCTGGCCACGCTCCCGTCGCAGCCGCCGCCACCGGCCGTGACGACCAGGGAGCCGCCGCAACTTGGCGAGCGCCGCATCCGCATCGAGCGTGACGCGCAGACACCGCTGATCGCGATGGCGTGGCACACGGCCGCGGCCGCCGACCGGGAGGCGCGCGTGATGGAAGTGTTGCTGTCGATCCTGGGCGATGGCGATTCCTCACGCCTGCACCAGCGCCTCGTCGACAAGGAGCAAGCGGCGGTCGATATCGGGACGCAGTTCGATGCGGGCTTCGATCCCGGGCTCGCGTGGGTCTATGCGGTCGTGCCGCCGGGAGGCGACGTGAGCCGCACCGAAAAGCTCATTGACGAGGAAATCGCAAGGCTCGCCCAGCAGGGGCCCACTGCGGCTGAAATCACCAAGGCCCGCAACCAGGCGCTCGCCGGCTTCTGGCGCGGGCTGCAGACCATCAGCGGCAAGGCGCAGGCGCTGGGCCAGTACGAGGTGTTCCACGGCGACTATCGCAAGCTGTTCAGCGCGCCGGCTGAGTACGAAAGCATCACCGCCGAAGACGTGAAAGCGGCCGCAGCCGCGGTGCTGCGCCCTGAAAACCGGACCGTCGGCGTGCTCGAGCCCAAGCGTGCTCTGGCGCCGGCCCCGGCCAAGGGAGGTGCGTAGTGAACCATCGCTTCGTGCACAAGGCCGTCGGGTTGCTGGGCGCGCTGTTGTCCACGCATGTCGCGCTCGGTGCGGCAGGCGTGCAGTTGCCCCCGTTCCAGTCTGTCACGCTGCCAAACGGCGCCATGATCGTGCTCGTCGAAAAGCGCGACACGCCCATGGTGTCGCTGAACGTCACGGTGCGCGGCGGCGCGCTCGGCGATCCAGCGGGCAAGGACGGCACGGCCTCGTTGTTCACCGACCTGATCCAGAAGGGCGCCGGGGCCCGCAACGCGATGCAGTTTGCCGAGGCGATCGAGAACGCCGGTGGGTCGCTCGGCGCTGGCGCTGGCACGGAGAGCATCGGCGTCAACGCGAGCTTCCTGGCGCGCGATACGGACCTGATGCTGGAACTCGTCGCCGACGTGCTGCAACGTCCGCGGCTCGAAGCAGCGGAGTTCGACAAAGCACGCACGCTGGCCGTGCAGTCGATCGTTGCGGCAAAGGATTCGGATCCGCGCGGTCTGACCGACATGTATGGCGATGCATGGCTGTTCCGCGGTCACCCCTACGGTCGATCCGTCGGCGGCAGCGAGGCGACGCTTGCAGCGGGTAGCCTGGAGGACGTCAAGCGGTACTACGCGGACCAGGTCGGCGGCGATCGGCTGATCATCACGGTGGTCGGCGATTTCGATGCGGCTGCGATGCGGCAGAAGCTCGAACGCACATACGGCGGGTGGCGCAAGGCCGCGGCCGCGTTGCCTGCCGTACCGGTGCCCGTCAAGGCGGCGGGCCGCAGGGTGCTGCTCGTCGACAAGCCGGGTGCCACGCAGAGCTACTTCTGGCTCGGCAACGTCGGCGCGTCGCGCACCGACCCCGCGCGCACGGCGCAATCTGTCGTCAATACGGTCTTTGGCGGCCGCTTCACGTCGATGCTCAACACCGAGCTGCGCATCAAGAGCGGGCTTACCTATGGCGCCAGCGCCGGCTTCGATCGAGCGACGCAACCAGGGGCGTTTCGCATCGCCTCGTACACGGAGACGAGCAAGACGGTCGAGGCCATCGACATGACGCTCGCGACGCTCGCGCGGCTGCACCAGGACGGGCTCGATGCGGAGCAGCTCAAGTCGTCGCAGAGCTACATCCTGGGGCAATTCCCGCCCACGCTCGAGACCAGCGGCCAGATCGCAGGTCGGCTCGCGGACATGCTGTTCTACGGACTGGGCCCGGAGGACGTAAATGAGTACGCGACTCGTGTTGCCGGGGTGGATGCCGCGGCCGTGCGCAAAGCCATCGACCAATCATTCCCGCAGCCCGACAGCCTGGCCCTTGTCGTGATCGGCGACGCGGCCAAGATCCGCGACGCTGTTCGCAAGTTCGGGCCGGTCACGGAGATGAAGCTCAGCGATCCGCGCTACACACCGGTCGGCCAGTGACGCAGCACATTGCCCTGATCGCAGGCGCCACCGGTCTGGTCGGTGGCGAGTGCCTGCGTCTGCTGCTCGCATCGAAGGCCTACTCGACCGTGATCGTCGTGACGCGCCGCTCGCTGGGGGCCGCGGCGAAGTCGGCCCGGGTGCGTGAGGTCGTGGTGGACTTCGCGCGCCTTGGCAGCGTGCGCAAGGAACTGCAGGCCGACCACGTGTTCTGCATGCTGGGCACCACGATCAAGAAGGCGGGATCCAAGGCAAAATTCCGCGAAGTGGATTTCGACTACCCGCGCCAGCTCGCCGAGCTGACGCGCGCGAATGGCGCCACGCATTTTTCACTGGTGAGTGCGCTCGGCGCCAGCTCGAAGTCCGGGGTCTTCTACTCGCGGACCAAGGGCGAGCTCGAAGACGCCGTGCGGCAGATGGGCTGGCCGAGCCTGTGCCTGCTGCGGCCGTCGGTCATTGCGGGCGAGCGGCAGGAGTCGCGGCCCGTGGAGCGTGCAACGGAATACCTGCTGCGCTTTGCGCCCGCTGCCTGGCGGCCGGTGCCGGCCAGCCAGATCGCCGCGGCCATGGTCGCTACAGCGCTGCGATCGCCCGCTGGCGTTACCACGATCGAGTCGGCTGAAATCGCGCGACACGGCCGGTAGCCGAAGGTCCGTCCGGTTCGGCGTCGTGTCTAGGGCCTGACGACGTCCTGCGCGGGAGTTACCGTCCTCGCTGCCGGTTGAGCCGGCGGCTGCGCAGGCGCCTCGAACCACTGCTCCTTCGGCACGAACTTCTTGTCCGCTGGATCGGCCTCGTAGTTCGGCGACATGATCTGCACACCGTACTCGTTGAAGACGTCCTGGATATGTGCGTGCAGTTCGTCCAGTACCGCGAGCTTGAGCCTCGGTTCGGCGATGCAGACGACCAGCGTGTACTCCACGTAGAAATCCTGCAGAGCGGTCTGCACGACGCGCGGCGCGGGATCCTGGGCCACTTGCGACGTGCGCTCCGCCGCCATCTGCAGCATCGCGTGCACCTGCCGCCACGGGGTGTCATAGCCGATCGTGACGGCGGTCGAGACTCGCATGCCCCCGTGCTGCAGCAGCCGCGAGAAATTGCGTGTCACGTTGCCGACGAGGTACGCATTGGGCAGCGTCACCTCGACGTTGCGCAACGTCTCGATGCGCGTCGTCAGGAAGCCGACCGACGTCACCGTGCCTTCGGTTTCGCCCACCTGCACGAACTCGCCCGGCCGCAACGCCTTGGTGTACATCAGCATGAGGCCGCTCACGGCCTGGTTGACCACGCCCGACGCGCCGATCGACAACATCAGGCCGACGAAAACGCCGATGCCCTTGAAGGCTTCGCTGTCGCTGCCTGGGATGTAAGGGTAGGCGGCCACCAGCGCAAACAGCCAGATGATCGCGATCAGCAGGCGGCCGGTCGGGCGCGCAGTGGTTTCGTCAATCCAAGCCACATTGATGCGGCCCGCCTGCACGCCCTCGAAGAACGCGCGGACTACGCGAACCACGAAACGCGTGACGAAAAAAATCAATGCGACGAACAGCAACCCTGGCACGGCACGCAGCATGCTGCGCGCGAACTGGCCGAGCCCGCCGAGCAGGTTGTCGAACAGCCCTTCGCCCCACGGGCGTGTATAGGGGAAGAACTGCAGCACGAGGGCTGCCCATTCATACGTGAGCAGCAGCGCAATGGCCCAGGCCCCGAGCCTGACCGGCACAATGGCAAGGTCGGCCAGGCCCGAGCGACCTACCACCTGCTGGCTCCAGCTCGGCGCGATTTTATCCGAGCGATGCTGCACGGCGGCGCGCACACGGCGCGCAAACCAGCCGTAGGCACGCATCACCAGCCAGAGCAGGGCGGCGAACGCGACCGTCGCCACCAGGCTGTAGCCCGCGGCCTTGAACATCACCTCCGTGTTGCGGGTTTCGCGAATTTCCTGCAGCGCCAGCTGCAGGTTGCGTGCGGCGGCTGCGGCAGCCATCTGCGTGGTCTCGCCGGCTTCCCGGTTCACGTCCTCATCCAGGATGCGCAGGATGAACTTGCCGTCAATGAGGAGTGCGACGCCCTCTGCGATGGGCCGAGTCGACACTGCGAGCGGTCCGCCATGCGCCAGCAGCACGTCGAGCCCGTCACTGATGGTTGCGACGCGATCCGCCGGGCTCGCCCCGAACGCCGTCGCGCGCAGGGTCGTGATCGAGCGGTTGGCCACGACCAGCTCGGCGGGAGCATTGGATTTGGCTGCAGGCTCCTGTCCGTCATCCTGCGCCAGTACGGGCAAGGTGGAGGCCAGCGACAGCAGCAGGCCGAGTAATACGCCCGGCAAAGTGCGCCGCGGTGCGAGAGCAGGCTTGGTCATGCCGAATGTCCCCGGAATCTTGTTGCGGGCTTACCCCGCGGACATTCTAGCCGTGTACGACGTGCTCGTGCCTAGCCGGGCAGCGCCTCGATCAGGGCCGCCAGCTTGCGCGCGTCCGCATCAAACGCGCGTATGCCCTCGGCCAGCTTCTCCGTGGCCATCGCATCCTGGTTGTGCTGCCACCGGAACGCGGGCTCGTCGAGTGGCGCTCGCTCAAGGTTGCGCGAAAGCGCCGTCTCCAGCGTCAGCTTCACGGGCACCTCGCCCGGTGCCGCCTCGAGCTTCTGCAGCAGGTCGGGGCTGATCGTCAGCAGGTCACAGCCGGCCAGGTCGATGATCTGCGTGGTCTTGCGAAAACTCGCGCCCATGACCTGCGTGGCGTAGCCGAATTTCTTGTAGTACTCGTAAATGCGCGTGACCGATTCCACGCCGGGATCTTCGGCTGGCGCGATGTCGTCCACGCCGCGCGACTTCTTATACCAGTCGTAGATGCGTCCCACGAACGGCGAGATCAACGTGACCCCCGCGTCTGCGCAAGCGACCGCCTGCGCGAAGCTGAACAGCAGCGTCAGGTTGCAGTGGATGCCGTCGCGCTCCAGTCGCTCCGCCGCCCGGATGCCCTCCCACGTGCTCGCGATCTTGACCAGGACGCGCGCCCGCTCGATGCCCTGCGCGTCGTACAGTTCGATGAACCGCCGTGCGCGACGCTCGGTGGCGTTCGTGTCGAAGCTGTAGCGTGCGTCGACTTCCGTCGAAACGCGCCCCGGCACCAGCGACAGGATCTCGCGGCCAAACCCGACGAACAAATGTTCCATGACGATCGCGTTCCAGTCCGAACCCGCCCGTCCACCGGCGGCAGCGACGGCGGACTGCAGGATATGCACGTAGCGTGGATCCTGTGCCGCCTTCAGGATCAGGCTGGGATTGGTCGTCGCGTCCTGCGGCCGAAAGCGGGCGATGGATTCGATGTCGCCAGTGTCCGCGACGATGATCGAATGGCGTCGCAGTGATTCGAGCTGATTGGTCATGTCGTCTCCATGGTGCTCGTCGTGGTCACTGCGACCACTTCCAGTCGCGCTCGGCCGGTCGGTCCACGCCGTGCTCGTGCGCATAGTTGCGGCACTCGATCTGCAGGTTGCGCATCTTCTCCTTCACGTGCGCGCCCGCCACCTGCAGGTGCGGCACACGGTCGATCGCATCGATGGTGAGGCTGAAGCGATCGACCTCGTTGTTGATTGCGAGTTCCAGCGGCGTGTTGATGTTGCCGATCTCCTTGTAGCCGCGCACGTGCAGGTTGTCGTGGTTGCGGCGCCGGTAGGCCAGCCGGTGGATCAGCCATGGGTAGCCGTGAAAATTGAAAATGATTGGCCGGTCGGTCGTGAACAGCGAATCGAAGTCGCGGTCCGACAGCCCGTGCGGATGTTCCTTGGGCGGTGTCATCTTGAACAGGTCCACCACGTTGACGAAGCGCACCTTCAGGTCGGGAAAGTGCTCGTGAAGCAGCGCGGTGGCGGCCAGCGCCTCCTGCGTCGCGATGTCACCACAGGCCGCCATCACCACGTCCGGCACGTGGCCCGCGTCGTTGCTGGCCCAGTCCCAGATGCCGATGCCCTTGCTGCAGTGGCTGATCGCAGCTTCCATGCCGAGGAATTGCAGGTGGTTCTGCTTGTCGCAGACGATCACGTTGATGTTGTCGGTGCTCTGCAGGCAGCGGTCGGACACGGCCAGCAGGCAGTTGGAGTCGGGTGGCAGGTAGATGCGCGTCACCAGCGGGCTCT
>JANNGT010000232.1:0-2805 GCA_031404015.1 Gammaproteobacteria bacterium
ACCGGCTATTCGAAGGGCGTGCTCTCGCCGTACCTGCAGCTGTACATGACGGCAATGACCGTCTACGGCTACATGGCCGAGGGCGCCGCCATTCTCGTGAACCTGCCCATGTTTCATGTCGGCGGCACGAGTCCTACTTACGCTGCGCTCGTGCGCGGCGGCAGCATCTACCTGGTCGACGGCTTCAGCACCGACAAGTTCTGGGCGCAGGTGCGCGCAGGCAACTGCGCAACCACGTCCGGCCTGATCGGCGTGATGGCCGCGTTCCTCGCAAAAGCGGAGCCCCGTGCAGACGACCGCGACAACCCGCTCAGGTGCCTGACGATGTTTCCCGTCAATGAGGAAACGGTCGCGTTCGCGCACCGCTTCGGCTTTGAGTACCTCACGGGCTTCAACATGACGGAAGTGTCGGCGCCGCTGGTGACCGACCTCAACACAACGGTCCATGGCTCCTGCGGCAAGCCGCGGACCGGCATCCAGGCGCGGCTCGTCGACGATCACGACATCGAGGTGTCGCCGGGCACGATCGGCGAGTTGATCGTCCGCAGCGACCTGCCGTGGTCCATGAATGCCGGTTACAACGGCCAACCCGAGGAAACCGCTGCCGCATGGCGCAACGGCTGGTTTCACACCGGCGACCTGTTCCGCCAGGACGCGGATGGCAATTACTTCTTCGTCGACCGCAAGAAAGACACTATTCGCCGCCGCGGCGAAAACAGTTCCTCCTTCGAGGTCGAGAACAGCGTGCGGCAGTTTGCGGACGTCGACGAGGTCGCGGCCGTCGCCGTCGAGAGCGAGATCGCCGAACAGGAAGTCATGATCGTCGTGACGTCCAAGCCCGGGCGCATGGTGGATCCACGCGCGCTCACGGAATTCCTGATCCCGAAGCTGCCCTACTTCATGGTGCCGCGCTACGTGCGCGTCGTGGAGCACATCCCGAAGACCGAGACGAACAAGATCCGCAAGGTCTATTTTCGCGAGCAGGGAATCACGCCGGACACGTGGGATCGCGAACGCGCCGGCATCAAGCTGCACCGCGACAAGCTGTAGCGTTCAGGCAGCAACGAGGCCCCGCACGCGCACCGGAATCGCGCTCATGCGCGGCAGGCCGCTCAGCGGTTCGTAATCGTTTTCATCATCGACCAGCGCCGCGGTCGAGGCATTGCGCCCGTCACCCGTTGCGGGATCGAAACCGTGCGCCATCGAGATCACTCCCTCGCGGATATCGGGCGCGCATTGCAGCACCGCATGCACGGTGCCCACCGCGGCCTGCAGGGCGATGGTGCTGCCATCCACGAGTCCCAGCCGCGCCGCATCGGCAGGATTCACGTAAGCCGGGTTATAAGGGCGCCTGCTGCGCAGCGCCGGCAGATGGTGCGCGACTGAATTGTAGACCGCGTGCTCACGCCGGCTGACGAGCAACAAGTCAATGCCTGCCCCGTCCGCCACAGGGTCTTTCGTCGTCATCACGTGTTCGGAGCTTGCGGTAAGCCGCGCTGCGATCTTGCGCAACTGCTCGAGCATCGTTGGGTCGCCGACTTGCAGGCGATGCGGCCAGTCAGGATCGCGCGGCTCAGCCAGCGGTTGCGGGTCCGGAAACAGGTGTCCGTGCGGATACTGCTTGATCGTCTCGAGCGGAATCCGGCTGCGCCGCACGAACTGCTCGAGCAGCGCCTCGGTGGTCGGCGCGTTTGCCATGTCGATGGGTTGGCCTCGGTACGCAAGCTGCAACCCCATGCGTCGCGCAAGCTCGTAAAAGATGCGCCAGTCGGCCAGCACCTCCGACCCGACGGGCGGCTCGATCAGACGCGCCTGGTATTGGGCGTATGGTTCCTGGTAGCCGATCGACAGCCCATACGTCGTGATGCCCTCGTTGCCGAACGACATCGCCGGCTCCTCGAAGCCGAACCGCGGACCGAGGACGTAATGCGCGAACCGCCCTGTCGCCGAGACCTGCGGATCCACCACCACGAGCAGGTCGAGCGACTCGAGCGCACGGCGTGTCTTGGCCTGATTGGGCCAGGACAGCAAGGGGTTGCCGCCAACGACGATCAGCGCGCGCACCTGCCCCTCGCCCGGCGTCAGGATCTCGTCCGCGAGCGCCGAGGTAGGCAGGCCTGCAGCAGTCTCAGTGAGACTGCGAATGCGCAGCGTCTGACCGAGCCCCACCGCCGGTCGCGGTTTCTCGGCGCGCGCCACCCCTGAAAACTGGCGGAACAGGATGCCGCGGTTGGGCAGCAATTCACCTGCACGGACCCAGCGCCCACAAACTGTGTTGAGGGCGAGCACGAGGTAATCCATGAGCACGCCGTATGGCGCCATGCTCGGCCCCGTGCCGCTGGTCGCGTTGCCACGCCGTGCCTTGGCGAACGTTCGTGCGGCCTCGACAATCTGCGTGGCCGGCACTCCGGCGAGCGGTGCCACTCGTTCCGGGGAGAACGACGCCACGGCCGACCGGAGCGCCTCGCATCCCTGCGTCTCGGCTGCGACGAAACTCTGGTCGTGCAGGCCCTCAGCCAGAATCACGTGCAGCATGGCCGCCAGCAGCTCGACGTCGTGGCCCGGCAGGCACTGCAGATGGAGATCCGCCTTGCGTGCCGTCTCGGTGACGCGCGGGTCGATGACAATCAACTTGAGGCCGCCGGCGCGTGCCTCGTGCAGTCGCTTTGCCGGATTGAACGATGGGATGCCGCCCCACATCGACACGAGCGGGTTGGCGCCGACCAGCATGCACACGTCCGCGTCGGCGAACGCCTGCGGCCCTCCACCCCAGCGTCCGTGCAGCGCCATCGAGATGGGCTTGCC
>JANNGT010000233.1:0-18057 GCA_031404015.1 Gammaproteobacteria bacterium
TTAGGGCCCTAACTGGGTTGCCGCCCGACTCCGCGTGCCGGCGGGTTAAATCCGCCCCCCTTCCGCGGCCCTTGCAATGGGCGCTTTCGTCCCTTTCCACGCTCGGGGGTGGGGGACTCTTGGCCTGCCCGAAGGCCCAGCCCTGCTGGACCGACGTTTCCCGCGCGACCGAAGGCGTAGGAGTGAGAACCCTCACCCCAACCCTCTCCCGCTAGCGCAGGAGAGGGAGCAGCACGCTCACGTCAGCAGCAACTCCATGATGCGCTCGTACGCCACGCTCAGCGTATCGATGTCCTCGACACGCACGCACTCGTTCACCTTGTGGATCGTCGCATTGATCACGCCGAGTTCCACGACCTGCGCCCCCGTCGGCGCGATGAAGCGTCCATCCGAGGTGCCGCCCGTTGTCGACAGCTGCGGCCTGCGTCCCATGGTCTCGAAGACCGCTTGCGCAACCACGTCTGTCAGCGTGCCGGGCTGAGTCAGGAACGGCAGCCCGGAGACGAACCACTCCAGCGAATACTTCACGCGGTGACGGTCGAGCACCTCGAGCACTCGCTGCTGCAGGCTCTCGACCGTCTGCTCGGTTGAGAAACGCAGGTTGAAGCGCGTCTTCAATTCGCCCGGCACGACGTTCGGCGCACCCGTGCCCGCTGTAATGTTCGAAACCTGGAACGTCGTCGGCTGAAAAAACTCGTTGCCTGCGTCCCAATGCGTCGCCACCAGTTCAGCGAGCGTGGGCGCGAAGCCGTGCACGGGGTTATCCGCGAGGTGCGGGTAAGCGATGTGGCCCTGCACGCCGTGCACGGTCAACCGGCCTGACAGCGAACCGCGACGGCCCACCTTGATCGTGTCGCCAAGCACCTCGCCGCTCGTCGGCTCGCCCACTACGCACCAGTCGATTTTCTCGTGTCGTGCCTCCAGCAGTTCCATTACCTTGCGCGTGCCGTCGATGGACGGCCCTTCTTCATCGCTGGTGAAAAGGAATGCGAGCGAGCCCTTGTGCTGCGGATGACGCGCGACGAAACGCTCGGTCGCGGTGACCATTGCAGCGAGACTGCTCTTCATGTCGGCCGCGCCGCGGCCGTACAACACGCCGTCGACGATCACTGGTTCAAACGGATCGGTGCGCCAGTCCTCGCGCGGCCCGGTCGGCACGACATCGGTGTGCCCGGCAAAACAGAGCACCGGTGCACCTTGGCCGCGGCGAGACCACAGGTTTTCCACGGGACCGTAACGCAGGCGCTCGTTGCTGAACCCGAGCGGCGCCAGGCGCTCGCAAAGCGCATCGATGCAGCCGTGGTCTTCGGGGCTGACGGATGGGCGGCGCAGCAGGTCGAGGGTCAGTTGCAGGGTTGATGACATGGTGTCGCAATTGCCGTTACAGGGCGCGGCCGGTTGGCTTCAAGCACGCGGGGACATTAGGATAATACTAAACAGATCAGGGACTTGTGCAAACCTGAATCCTGTCACAAGGATGTCACAAAGCCGCGGCAGACTAAGCACATCGCAATGGGGTCGTGGGCCCCGTGCCGTTCCACACAGAGGATGTCTCAATGAAGCTTTCCTGGCAGCAGATAACCATCCCGGCGCTCGCACTGGGCCTGTTGGCCTTCGGCGCCCCGCAACGCGCGCACGCGCAGGCCGCGATCAAGATCGACGGCTCCAGCACCGTGTTCCCGATTTCCGAGGCGTTTGCCGAAGAGTTCCAGATCTCCAAGCGCGGCAAGGTGCGGGTGACGGTCGGCATGTCCGGCACCGGCGGCGGCTTCAAGAAGTTCTGCCGCGGCGAGACGGACATGTCCAATGCGTCGCGCCCGATCACGGTCGAGGAGATGGAGGCCTGCCGCAAGGAGGGCATCAAGTATATCGAATTGCCGGTCGCTTTTGACGCACTGACGGTCGTCATCAACCCCAACAACAACTGGGTCAAGGGCAACGCCATGACGGTGGCCGACCTCAAGAAGATGTGGGAGCCGGCGGCTCAAGGGCGCATCAACACCTGGAAGCAGGTCCGCGCCGAATGGCCGGCCGAGAAGCTGATGCTGTTTGGCCCAGGCGCCGACTCGGGCACGTTCGACTACTTTACCGAGGCGGTAAACGGCAAGGCGAAGGCGAGCCGCGGCGACTTCACGGCCAGCGAGGACGACAACACGCTGGTGTCTGGCGTGGTCAACAACAAGTCGGCCCTCGGTTATTTTGGCTTCGCATACTACGCTGCCCACAAGGACAAGCTGCGCGCAGTCGCAATCGACGGCGGCAAGGGTCCGGTGCTGCCGAGCGTCGAGAACGTGATCAACGGCACCTACAGCCCGCTGTCGCGGCCGCTGTTCGTGTACGTCCGTGATACGGCAGCTACCCGGCCGGAAGTGCGCGAGTTCGTGCAGTTCATGATGAAGCAGGGCTCGGCGCTGGTTGGTGAAGTGGGCTACGTGCCGCTGCCGCAGAGTGCCTACGACCTGGCGTGGAAGCACTTCGACGACAAGCGGCTTGGCACCGTGTTCGGCGGCCACAACCAGGTCGGCCTCACGATCGAAAAGCTCCTGTCGATGGATGCCAAGCTCTGACGACCAAACGGCAATCCGTCTGATTCCGACAGCGGGGAGGAGGTCCACGGACCTCTTCCCCGCCTGTTTCTCAGGCAGGATCGAAATCGGGTGCAGTGGCGAGTAGAGTGGGCTTGATTGCTCACGAGGGGAAGGGGAAACACCCCATGACTCAAGGCAAGACCCAGATGGCGCAGGGCGCATTCGCGTCGCTGCAGTATCGCAAGACGCGTGACCGCATCATCGAGTTCGTCCTGCTGCTGGCGGGGCTCGTCGCGGTGTTCACGACCGTCGCGATCGTGTTCATCCTCATTTACGAGTCCAGTTTCTTTTTCGAACACGTTTCGATCAGGGACTTCATCACCGACACGATGTGGACGCCGCTGTTCGCGGACGCGCGCTACGGCATCATGCCGCTCGTCGCGGGTACCCTGACGGTGACCGGCGTTGCTGTTCTCGTGGCGATCCCGGTCGGCACCATCATCGCGATCTACCTCTCCGAATTCGCGGCGAGCCAACTGCGCGAGACCGTCAAGCCGATTCTCGAGTTGCTGGGCGCCGTGCCAACGGTCGTGTACGGCTATTTCGCGCTGCTGATGGTGACGCCCCTGCTGCAGGAAATCTGGCCGGAATTGCCGGGTTTCAACATGCTGAGCGCGGGCCTGGTGATCGGCCTGATGATCGTGCCCTATGTGGCATCCGTCAGTGAGGACGCCATGCGGGCTGTGCCCAAGTACATGCGGGAAGGCTCCTACGCGATGGGGGCCACCAAGATGCAGACGGCCCTGCGCGTCGTGGTGCCGGGCGCCTTCTCCGGCCTCGCAGCGGCCTACATCCTCGGCATTTCCCGCGCCGTGGGCGAGACCATGGTTGTGGCGATCGCTGCCGGAATGATGGCCAACTTCACGTTCAACCCAACCGAGTCTGCCGCCACGATCACTGCTTATATCGTGCAGGTGAGCTTGGGCGACCTGCCGCACGACAGCATCGGCTACCAGAGCATCTTTGCGGCCGGCCTCGTCCTGATGACGATGACGCTGGTGCTGAACGTCATCGGCTTCTTCCTCACCCGCCGGTTCAGGGAGACGTACTGATGGCCGCCACCACCCTGACGCTCGAGCAGATTCGCCGGGGACTCTCCTGGCGCAAACAGCTCGACAAGGTGTTCATCGCGATCGGCATGGCGCTGTTGTTCGGTTGCCTTGCCATCCTCGCAATCCTGTTCTTCGATCTCGTGCGTGACGGCTCGTCGCGTTTCGGCTGGGATTTCTTCACGTCGTTCCCCTCGCGCAAGGCCGAGAACGCCGGCATCCTGTCCGCAGCCGTCGGTACCATGCTGATCATGGTGGTGACCGCGCTCGTGGCCCTCCCGGTGGGTGTGGCGGCCGCGATCTATCTCGAGGAATACGCCCCGAAGAACTGGTTCACCGGCATCATCGAGATCAACGTCACCAACCTCGCGGGCGTGCCTTCGATCATCTACGGCCTCCTCGCGCTCGGGTTGTTCGTCTACCAGTTCAATTTCGGCCAGAGCGTGCTCACGGCGGGCTTGACACTGGCGCTGCTCATCCTGCCGATCGTGATCGTGGCGACGCGCGAGTCGCTGCGGTCCGTGCCCAGGGCCATCCGCGAGGCGGCCTACGGGTTGGGTGCAACCCGCTGGGAGGTCACCAAGGACCACGTCCTGCCGTATTCCACGGGCGGCATCCTCACCGGCCTGATCCTCGGGCTCTCCCGCGCCATCGGCGAGACTGCGCCCCTCATTACGATCGGAGCGCTGTCGTTCATCGCCTTCCTGCCGCCGTCGCCGGTCTCGGGCGAGTTCCCGTTCCTGAACTTCGAGTGGCTGATGAGCGAGTTCACCGCCATGCCCATCCAGATGTTCAACTGGGTGTCGCGGCCGGACCAGGCGTTCCAGTCGAACGCGGCTGCCGCGGGCGCCATCCTGCTCGGGATGACGCTCGCCATGAATGCGGTGGCGATCTGGATCCGCTACCGCTTCCGCAAGAAGATCAGCTGGTGAGTCCCATGAACACGAACGTCGACACGAAGACCGCAACCCCACCCAGGCAGACCGCAACGATGCAAGGCGATACCCGCGCTCCGGGCTCCGACACGCCGTCACTTTCAATCGCGATGGAGGAGCGCAAGGCATTTCGCGCCAATCCGGCCAAAGCGAGCGCCGACAAGCTGGATTTCTGGTACGGGTCGAACCAGGCGCTCAAGAACATCAACCTGGTGATTCCCGAGCACCAGGTCACGGCGCTGATCGGCCCGTCGGGCTGCGGCAAAAGCACCTTCCTGCGCTGCTTCAACCGCATGCACGACCTGCAGGCAGACACGCGGTACGGGGGTGCAATCACGCTGCGCCCGGACAACGTGAACCTGGTGGGCCCCGAGACGGATCCGATCGAAGTCCGCATGCGGATCGGCATGGTGTTCCAGAAGCCAAACCCGTTTCCCAAGTCGGTGTTCGAGAACGTGGCCTACGGGCTGCGCCTGCGCGGCATCAACAACAAGGCCGACCTGGCCGAGCGCGTCGAGAAGGCGCTGCGTGGCGCTGCGATCTGGGACGAGGTCAAGGACCGGCTGAACGATTCTGCGCTGGCGCTGTCGGGTGGCCAGATGCAGCGCGTCTGCATCTCGCGCGCGCTCGCCACCGAGCCCGAGATCCTGCTGTTCGACGAGCCGACCTCCGCGCTCGACCCGATCGCGACGGCCAAGATCGAGGAGTTGATCTCCGAGTTGCGGCAGCACGTCACGATCCTGATCGTGACGCACAACATGCAGCAGGCGGCGCGCGTGTCGGACTTCACGGCGTTCATGTACCTGGGTGAACTGGTCGAGGTGGACGCCACGTCGAAGATCTTCACCAACCCGTCGAAAAAAGCGACGGAAGACTACATCACGGGTCGCTACGGCTGATGTCCGTGACGGAGTCGGTCGTCATGCAGCGCACCGATCCCACCGATCCGCACACGTCGAGCAGTGTCGACCAGTCGGTGGCGGGCCTGCGCCTGCACGCGCTCGAGATGGGCGCGCTGGTCATCGATCAGGTCGCAGGCGCAGTCCGCGCGCTGGTCGAGAACGACAGCGCGCTGGCGCATGCGGTGCTGGCGCGCGAGGCGCGCGTCGATGAGTACGAGAAGCAGCTCGACCGCGACAGCCTCACCTTCATCGCGCTGCAACAACCGGTCGCAAGCGACCTGCGGCTCGCGCGCGCCATCGTCCGCATCGGCCGTGAATTGGAACGCGCCGGCGACGAAGCAAAAAAGATCGCGCGGTTCGCGCTGACGCTCGACAAGGCGGCCGACGGCAGTCCCGTGCTGGCGGTGTCGCGCCAGTTGCGGCACATGGCGGCGTTGTCGGGTTCGATGCTGCGGGCGGCCGTGCGCGCCGCTGACGAAATGGACCTCGACCTGGCTCGTGCCGTATTGAAGCGCGATGCCGAACTGGATGCCGAGTTTGCCGCCGCGCTGCGGCTGGTGATGTCCTATGTGCTCGAGGATAACCGCTTCCTGCGTCCGACCATCGACACGATCTTCGCGCTCAAGGGCCTGGAACGGATTGGCGACCACGCGACCAATATCGCGGAGCAGGTGCTTTACATGAAGGGCGTGGACATTAGTGACTAGTGAGTGGATCAGCAACGCTCCCACTAATCACTACTCACTAATCACTAATCACTTCTCAGCAACGCATTGATCCCCACCTTGGCCCGCGTCTTCGCATCGACACGCTTCACGATCACCGCGCAAGCCAGCCCATACTTGCCGTTCGCCCCGGGCAAGGTGCCAGGCACCACAACCGCGCCGGCCGGGATGCGTCCATAGCTGACCTCGTCACGTTCGCGATCGTAGATCCGCGTGCTTTGCCCGACGAACACGCCCATCGACAGCACGGCGCCTGCTTCGACGATGACGCCCTCGACAACCTCGGACCGCGCCCCGATGAAGCAGTCGTCCTCGACGATGGTGGGGCTCGCCTGCAACGGCTCGAGCACGCCGCCGATGCCGACGCCGCCGGAGAGGTGCACGTTGCGCCCGATCTGGGCGCAGGAGCCGACCGTGGCCCACGTGTCGACCATCGTGCCTTCACCCACGTGCGCGCCGATGTTGACGTAGCTGGGCATCAGCACGACGTTACGCGCGATGTGCGCACCGCGCCGCACGACGGCCGGGGGCACGACACGCACCCCTTCCGCCTTGAATCGTTCGGCATCGTGCTGCGAATACTTGAGTGGCACCTTGTCATAGAATCGCGTGTAGCCCGCGTCGACGGGAGCATTGTCAAGAACGCGGAACGAAAGCAGCACCGCCTTCTTGAGCCACTCGTTCACGCGCCAGTGGCCGTCCACCTTTTCGGCCACGCGGACAGCCCCCGCGTCCAGTAGCTCCAGCGCCTGCAGCACGGCCTGGACGATGTCCGGCGTTGCGCTGGCCGCAGTGATCGCCGCGCGGTCCTCGAACGCCGCGTCGATCTGTGCCGCGAGGTGGGCGTGGGCAGTCTGGATAGTCATGTGGGTCCCGTCATGATTGGGCAAAAAATCGTCACACCGCAAAAAGCCGGTAACCAAGCCCGCGGATTCTATATCCTTCGGCGATTCCCTGGCCGGTTCGCCGGGTAGGGCAGACAGCCCGGAGAGTTCCTGTCGCTATGGACGCGAAGCTGCGCGCACGCATGCTGAAAGACGCCTGGTTCGACCGCGACCTGGCCTGGCTCGAGTTCAATCGCCGCGTGCTCGCCGAAGCGCTGGACGAGCGCGTGCCACTGCTCGAGCGGCTCAAGTTCCTGGCGATCTTCACCTCCAACCTCGACGAGTTCTTCATGAAGCGCGTCGGGGCGATGCGCACGCGCGCGTACGCCAGCGGCAACCTAGCCATTGTCGAAGAATTCAACGCGCACATGCTGCGGCTGCGCCAGGCCCTGTTCCCCATGTTGTTGCGCCGCGCCGAGTGCTTTGAGGATCTGCGCATCCGCCTTGTGCGCCACGGAGTGCAACTTGCCACCTGGGACGCGCTTACGGACGCGCAGCGCGACGAGGCGCGCGAGTACTTCGATCGCCACGTCTCGCCCGCGCTGATTCCGCTCAGCCTCAATCCGTCGCACCCGTTCCCGTTCATGTCGAACCTCTCGACGTCCTGGGGCTTCGTGCTCAAGGAACCCGACGACGCGGACCGCATTTTGGTGCGCGTGAAAGTGCCGTCGTCGCTGCCACAATGGCTGCCGATCCGGGCCGGTGTCGAGTCCGGAGAGCGTTGCTTCGTGTCGCTGCAGGAGCTCGTGCGCGTGAACGCCGCAAGCCTGTTCCCCGGTGTTGAGATCGAGGCCACGACGCTGTTTCGTGTCTCGCGCAATGCCGACATCGCGATCGAGGAAGACAACGACAACAGCATCCGCGAGCTCGTGGAGGAGCAGGTGCGGCAGCGCCGCTTCCAGCCCGTCGTGCGGCTCGAGTTTGCCGAAGGCCCCAGCAGCGAGATCCGGGACAGCCTCGCCGCGCGCTTCGACCTGCGTGATAGCGACGTCTACGAGCTGCCGGACATGCTCGACTACTCGGGGCTGTTCGAGATTGCATCCCTGCCGGTCGGCGATTTGCGGTATCCGGCCTGGACGCCGCAGCCACCGTATGGCTTCGATGCGCAAACCGATCTGTTCACTGCGATTCGTGCGGGCGACGTTTTGGTCCACCATCCTTATGAAAGCTTCGACGCGTCGGTCGAACGGTTCATCCGGGACGCCGCAGACGACCCGAGCACCACCACGATCAAGATGACCGTGTACCGCCTCGGCGACGACACGCCATTCGTGCGGTCTCTGATCCGCGCGGCCGAAAACGGCAAGCAGGTGGCGTGCCTGGTGGAACTGCAGGCGCGCTTCGACGAGGAGCGCAACCTGCACTGGGCCGAAGAGCTGCAGAAGGCCGGCGATCACGTGATTTACGGCGTTCGCGGGCTGAAGACCCACACCAAGCTGGCGCTGGTCGTGCGCAAGGAAGGCGACGGGTTGCGCAGCTACGCGCACATCGGCACGGGCAATTACCACGTCAAGACCGCACGCATGTACACGGACTTCGGGCTGTTCACCTGCGACCCGGTCCTGATCCGCGACGTCGTCACGCTGTTCCACCACCTGACGGGGTATTCGCGATCGCCGCGCTTCGAAAAGCTGCTGGTCGCGCCGCTCAACATGCGAACCCGTTTCATCGACCTGATCGGGCGCGAGGCCGCCAACGCCCGCGACGGCCGGCCGGCGCGGATCATCGCGAAGGTCAACCAGCTCGAGGATGGGCCGATCTGCGAGGCCCTCTGCGCGGCTTCGAACGCGGGCGTGCCGATCGACCTGATCGTGCGCGGGTTCTGTTGCCTGCGCCCCGGCGTCGCAGGGCTCACCGAGAACATCCGCGTGCGCTCAATCGTGGGTCGTTTCCTCGAGCACGGTCGCGTGTTTCATTTTGCCAACGGCAGCGAAGATCCGCTCGAGGGCGACTTCCTGCTGGGCTCCGCGGACTGGATGGATCGCAACCTGTCACGCCGTGTCGAGGCGATCGCGCCGGTCGAGCAGCGGTCGCTGCGCGAACGGCTGTGGGAGACGCTGCAGGTGCAGCTGGCCGACCTGCGCAACGCCTGGCTCATGCAGGCGGACGGCAGCTACGTGCAGTGCACGGCCAACAGCCGCGCGCCGAAGATTGCGCGGGACGGCACCCACGTCACGCTGATGAAACGCACGAAGCAGCGCAACCGCCGCTGAACAACCCTCTCCCGCGCAGCGGGAGCGTGCAGGGTGAGGGCCGCAGCGCCCCCTGGCCGGCCCACCGTGACCTGGCGGCGCATTCAATGGTGCAACCGTAATAGGGCCGTCACACAAATGACGCATTGTCAGCGGCCCTAACAATAAAGATCGGAGTCATCGAATGAAGAGCCGGCTTGCGTCCGCCATCGCCCTCGTCCTGTTGTCGCAGTCGGTCAACGCCGACAATCGGCGCCCCGCAGCGGGTGTTTCCCTGCGACACCTCGCCAGCATCGGCACGGACTCGATCGGGGTGACCGGCGCCGAGATCGTGGCCTACGACGCCCGTACGCGACGGGCATTCGCCATCAACTCGACGGACAACGACCTCGCGGTCCTGGACCTCACCAATCCGGCGGCACCGATCCTCGAGGACAAGGTTTCGTTCGATGCGTACGGCGCGGGCCTGAACGGCGTCGCCACCCACAACGGCCTGGTCGCAGTCGCGGTCGAGGCCAGCCCGAAAACAAACCCGGGCAAGGTCGTGTTCCTGGATGCGCGCACGCTCACGATCGTTGGCGCGGTCACCGTGGGCGCCCTGCCCGACATGCTGACCTTCGACGGCGACGGCCAGCGCGTGCTGGTGGCCAACGAGGGCGAGCCGAACTCGTACAACCAGCTCGACTCGGTCAACCCTGAAGGTTCCGTCAGCATCATCGACCTCGAGCGCGGCGTGGCGAACGCGTCGGTTCGCACGGCCGATTTCCGCGCGTTCTCGAAGGAGGCGCTCAAGGCCAAGGGGGTGCGCGTGTTCGGGCCGAATGCCACCGCCGCGCAGGACCTCGAGCCGGAGTACATCACGTTGCGCGGTCGCACGGCCTGGGTGACGTTGCAGGAGGCGAACGCGATTGCGGTGGTCGATATTCCTACCGCTACTGTGCAGGACATCGTGCCGCTGGGCCTGAAGAACCACGCGCTGCCGGGCAACCGGCTCGACCCAAGCGACCGCAACGGCCCGGCGAATTCCGCGAAGATCGAATTGGGCAACTGGCCGGTCTTCGGCATGTACCAGCCCGATGCGATCGCGCACTTCAACATCGGCAACCAGCGCTACCTGGTCACTGCGAACGAGGGCGACTCGCGCTCGAGCGATGACTTTCCTGGCTTCAACGAGGAAGTCCGCGTGGGCCCGGCGTCGAATACGGCCTATGTCCTCGACCCGATCGCGTTCCAGGGTGCGCCGGCAAACCTGCGGACCAATGCGGGACTGGCCCGGCTGAACGTCACCAACGCCTCCGGCGACACGGACGGTGACGGCGACTTCGACCGGATCGAGGTCTTCGGCGCGCGCTCGTTCTCGATCTGGAGCACGTCGGGCGAACTGGTCTGGGACAGTGGCGACCAGCTGGAGGAGTTCTTTGCTGCGCCTGAAAATGGTTACTCCGCAATCTTCAATGCCAGCACGGACAACAACAATCCAGACAGCCGCAGCGACAACAAGGGCCCCGAGCCTGAGGGCGTCGCGGTGGGCAAGGTGGCAGGTCGCACCTATGCCTTCGTGGGCCTCGAGCGCGTCGGTGGCGTGATGGCCTGGGATGTCAGTGATCCCACTGCCCCGACTTTCGCGGCCTATGGCACGACGCGCAAACTGAACGTCGCGCCGGGCACGGTGGGCGGCGACATCGGCGCAGAGGGCGTGACTTTCATCGCCGGCGATGAAAGCCCGAACGGCCAGCCGCTGCTGTTGATCGGCAACGAGGTCAGCCGCACGGTCAGCATCTTCCAGGTGGAAACCCAGTCGCGGGGCCAGCGCTAAACGACACTCGGGCGAGCAGCGGCGCCCGCAGGGGCGCCGCTATCCCAGCGCCTCGTCCGTCACAATTCGGTCATATCCGCCACGCAGACTAATGCGTTAAATTTGCGGTTGGCGGGTTTACGCCGGCTGCACAGAAAAAATCAACGATCTCGAAGGGGGTGGAGAATGGCTAATGGCGGCAGCTCGTGGAACGCGATCATGCAGTACTCGTTCCTGCACGTTTTCGCCAATGACGGTCTGATCGACCAGCAGGAACTGCAGATGCTGGAAAAGCTTGCGCTGGAGGACGGCGTGATCGATGACCGGGAGCGCAGCGTGCTGACCCATGTGTTCGCCCGCGTCAACGAAGCAACTCTCGATCCTGAAGTCTGGACCGAGATCCAGCGCTTCAAGACGCAGTTTGAAATTCCCTGACGACCGGGGCTGTCCGACTCAGCGCCCCATCACTGACATCGTTGCCTCCGCCAGCACCAAACCGAGCAGCGCGCCAGCCGCCACGTCGGTTGGGTAGTGCAGCCCGAGCACCACGCGTGACGCGGCCACTGCCGCAGCAAAGGGCAACAGCAGCAGGCCAAGTTCCGGGATGTGGGCGATGGCGATGGTCGTAAAGCACACCGCATGCAGCGTGTGGCCCGACGGGAAGCTGTAGCGGTCGAGCGGTGCGGCTCCCAGCCGGATGCCCGCATGGGAGACGAAGGGCCGCTCGCGCACGAGGCGATGTTTCAGCTGGCCATAAACGAGGACCCCGGCCAGGGCGGCGAACGCCATTTGCAGCGCGACGTGCGCTTCTGCAGGCCCGTTCAGCACCAGGGCCAGCATCAGCCCGTACCAGAACGTCCCGTCGCCCAGGCGGCTGACGCAGGCGAAGAATCGACGCATGGGCAGGTAGTGGCAGCCGCGATTGACCTGCAGGCAGAAGCCCTGCTCGGCGGCGTCAAAGCGTTGCCAGAGCGCAGATAAATCCAGCGTGGCCATCGCACACCTCCAAGCCGGCGCGGCGAGTCCTGCCGGCTATGTGCGAAAGGTAGGCTGCGCACAAGTCATCGAGGTGGCAGCCGTGTGAATTATTCATTACGAACAGCTACTTATGTTGCCTTCCTAGAACCGATATAAGGCGGCCAGTCGACTTGTCCGACGCAGTCACGCGCACCGTGCCGGTTACCGCGTCAGCTTTTCCTTGCGCAATTTCGCCGCAATTGCGCTCGCGATTTCGCTCAACCCCGCATCGGTCGACTCGAGCTTTTTCGCGCTGGTGTCCAGCGTGAACAGCAGTTTCCGGTCGCTCGTCTGGTAGAACCGCGACGTGACCTGTGCAGCGCCTGCAGCGACCGCGAACGCGGGCGCTGTTACGAATTCGCCGTAGACGACCGGCACGCCGTACACACCGTAGTACCCGTACGCCATGCCCGCATCCGTGGCCTTGTACGACGCATTGCCGCGCGTGTCGCGACTGCCGCCTTCCTGCGAAGTCAGCTGACGCCCGACGAGGCTCGTGGCCAGCACAGCGTCGGCCTGGGTTGCCGCGACGGCCTGCTCGATGCTCTCGAGCGTGAGCGGCATTTTTTCCTTGACTGCATTGCAGCTCGCGATTGCCTGCACCGATTCGCTCTTGAGGCGCGAGGCCATGAAAAACTCGAACGCGCAACGCTGGTTCACGCTGGGGCTGACGCCGACGACGAGCACTCGCGTGAATGACCGGTCCCGCGGCGCGCCTTCGGCCCAGGTACCCTTGACCGAGGTCTTCGCCTGCACGCTGCCCGCGCATAGCGCGGCACCCATCGCGGCGAACAACATCGCGCTGAGAAGACTGCGCACTGGGCGCTCGACGGACATCGGTGTGGGCACTGTGGAATCCTGGTGAGTGAGAGTCGATGGAAATCTTTATGCGTGCAAGGCCAAGGCGCCTTGCGCGCTTGCCGCATAGGTCGCAATACGATGCGCCGCCTCGTCGCAGTCTGCGACGCTCGCGACCAGCGAGATCCGGATGCGGCCCAGGCCAGGGTTGCCAGCGGCTGTGTCGCGCGCCAGGTAGCGGCCCGGCAGCACCGTGACGTGATGCTGTGCAAACAGTCCGCGAGTGAACGCGGTGTCGTCGTCGACTCGCGGCCACAGGTAGAAGCCACCGGCGGGAATCTGGATATCCTGTTGCAAGGCGGCGGCGACGACCGGCGTGACGCGCGTAAATTTCTCGCGATAGAGCCTGCGGTTCTCGCTGACGTGCGCCTCGTCGTTCCACGCCGGCACGCTGGCCAGTTGCGTGTGCACCGGCACCGCGCAGCCGTGATAAGTGCGATACAGGCGGTACCGCGCCAGCATGTGCGGATCGCCCGCGACAAAGCCGGAGCGCAGCCCTGGCACGCTCGAACGCTTCGACAGGCTGTGGAAGACGGCGCATCGCTCGAACCCCGTGTTCCCCGCACGGTTGGCTGCCTGCAGCAGGCCGGTGGGCGGGCAGGCTTCGTCAAAATACAGTTCCGAATAACACTCGTCTGACGCGATCACGAAACCGTACCGCGCAGACAATGCAAGGGCGCGCCGCAGGTATGGCTCTGGCATCACGGCGCCCGTCGGGTTGCCCGGCGTGCACAGGATCAGCACCTGGCAACGGTTCCATGTCGTCGCGTCGACGGCATCGAGGTCGGGCAGGTAGCCATTGTCCGCCGTGCAGTTCAGGAATCGCGGCTCGGCGCCTGCCAGCAACGCGGCACCTTCGTAGATCTGATAGAACGGATTGGGCATCAGCACGAGGGTGCGCGCGCCACGCGCGCCGGCCGCCACGTCCACGGCGGCCTGCACGAACGAGAACAGCGCCTCGCGCGTGCCATTGACGGGCAGGACCATGTCGTCGGAGCGCACCGCACCTGCGGGCAATTCGAAGCGCCGCTCGAGCCAGCGCGCGATCGACTCGCGCAGCACCGGCAGGCCGAGGGCAACGGGATAACTGCCGAGCGATTCGCCGAGGGCGCGCTGCAACGCCTCGGCAACAAAGGCGGGCGGGGCGTGCCTCGGCTCGCCGATCGACAAGGGAATGTGACGCAACCCGGCGGGTGGCTCCGCTCCCGCCAGCAGAGCGCGCAGCTGCTCGAACGGGTACGGTTGCAGCAGGTCGAGCCGCGAATTCAAGCGAGCTGCGTCCAGGCCGGGTGCATCAGACGAGGCGCTGTTGTTGTGTCGCGTCGCGACGGTCGAGTGCCTGCGCGATGCTCTCGCGCAGGCGGTCGCAGGCATCGGCCGTAAGCGCGCGGCCCTGCGCGTCGGTGAGATAGAACACGTCCTCGGCGCGCTCGCCGATGGTCATGATCTTGGCAGTGTTCACGTCGATCTGTTCGGCCAGGAACACCCGGCCGATTTCCGACAGCAAACCCGGCCGGTCGCCCGCGATGATCTCGAGCACGGTGCGGCTTTGCAGCGCATCCTCGCTGATCGTGATCTGCGTGGGTGTCGTGAACATGCGCACCTGGCGCGGCGCGCGTCGCGTGACGACGGGCAAGTCGACCTCGGCACTTAGCAGTACGCGTCGCAACTGCTGCTCGATCTGGTGCGCACGCTGCCGGTCGGCGATGGGCAGGCCCGTGTCTTCGAGCACCAGGTAGGTGTCGATGCCGAGCCCGCCGTCGAGTGGCGTGATGCGCGCATCGACGATGTTGAGGCCCATCTGGTCGAGCAGTGCCGTGGTGCGCGCGAAATTTTCCTGCCGGTGCGGACCGCACGTGAGCACCGCGTTGCCGCCGCGCTCGACCGCCGTGCGCACCGCCACGAGCAATGACAGGTCGTCGGGCTCCGTGTCGGTGAGCAGCTTCGTGTGCCACGCGACCTCTGCCGGCGCATAACGCAGGAAATAGATGTCGTTCATGCGCGTCCAGGTCGACGCCGCGCGCTCCGGCGCCACGTTTTCGTGCGTCAGCAGTTCGAGCGCCTTTGCCTTGGTTTCCGCGACGAGTTCGACGCGATCGACCGGCGACTCGATGCCGCGGCGCAGGGCGCGGCGCACGCGCTCGTAGAAATCGTGGAACAGCGACGCCTTCCAGGAATTCCACAGCTTTGGATTGGTGCCGCGCACGTCGGCGACGGTGAGCAGGTACAGGTAATCGAGGTGCGTCTGGTCGCCGACCATCCGCGCGAAGGACTGGATCACCGTCGGGTCGGAGATGTCCTTTTTCTGCGCCGTCACCGAGAACTGCAGGTGATTGCGCACGAGCCATGCGACCAGTCGCGCATCGAAGCGGGAGAGCCCCTGCTCGAGGCAGAACGCCTCGGCGTCGACGGACCCCAGGTCCGAGTGGTCACCGCCGCGACCCTTGGCGATGTCATGGAACAGCGCGGCGAGGTAAGCGAGTTCCGGCCGCTCCAGCGTCGCGAACAGCCGCGACATCTCCGGCAGTTCGTGCTCGAAGCGCGGCAGGGCGAGTCGTCGCAGGTTGCGCAACACGAAGAGGATGTGTGCGTCGACCGTGTAGGCGTGGAACAGGTCGTACTGCATGCGCCCGACGACACGGCCAAAGGCAGGGATGTAACGGCCGAGCACCCCGTACAGGTTCATGCGGCGCAACTCGTGCGTGACACCCGCCGGTGCGCGCAGTATTTCGAGGAACAGGCGGTGATGCCGCGGGTTCTGGCGGAACTCCTCGTCCATCAGCCAGAGGTGGCGCCCGAGCAGGCGGATCGTCGTCGCCCGCACACCGCGAACGTCCGGGTTGTCCTGCATCAGGCGAAACAGTTCGAGGATGGCGGACGGGTTGCGCACGAACGTGTCGTCACCCGTCACTTCAAGATAATCGTTGCGGACCTGGAAACGCGGGTTGAGCGGAACGATCGCACTCTCCCCCTCGTTCAGGATCGCCTCGCGGAACAGCTGCAGCAGCATTTCGTTGAGCAGGCTCACGTCCATGACCGTGCGGTAGTACCGCTGCATGAACTGCTCGACAGCGAGCGTGTAGGTTGCGTCTTCGTAGCCGAACTGCTTGGCGATACGGATCTGGTGATCGAACAGCAAGCGATCCTCGCGTCGGCCCGTGATCGTGTGCAGCGCAAACCGCACCTTCCACAGGAACGCCTGGGCCTGCCGCAGCTTGCGCAGCTCGGCCGCTGTCAGGAAGCCGTGCGCGATCAGTTCATCGAGCGTCTCGGCGCCGAAATGGCGCTTGGCCACCCAACCGATGGTCTGTATGTCGCGCAGGCCGCCGGGGCTCGCCTTGACGTTGGGCTCGAGGTTGTAGCCCGTGTCGTGATAGCGGTGGTGACGCGACTGCTGTTCCGCGACCTTCGCTTCAAAGAATGCTTTCGACGACCACACCTTGTCCTGCGCGAGCGCACGGCGCATCGACTGGAACAGGTGGTCGGGCCCCGACAGCAGGCGCGCTTCGATGAACGTCGTCGCGACGCTGACGTCCGCGGCGCTTTCGCGCTGGCAGTCGTCGATCGTGCGCACGGAATGGCCGACTTCGAGCCCGATGTCCCACAGGAACGCCAGGAACCGTTCGATGCCGGCTTCGGCTTCGACGACTTCGCTCTTCGGCAGCAGGATCAATACGTCGATGTCGGAGCAGGGGTGCAGTTCGCCGCGACCGTAACCACCAACCGCGATCAGGTTCACGTCCTTCGCATGCAGGCCAACGTGCAACAGCCACCCGCTGCGCAACACGATGTCGACCATGCGCGCGCGATCCCGCACCAGGCCTTCGACCGGCTCGTCTTCCGCGAAACGTTGCTGGAGACTCGTGCCGCCAGCGGCGAGAGCCTGTCGAAACGCTGCCACGGGCTCGCCGCTCGATTCGAGCGCGGGTGCCAGCGTCGCGAGGAATGGCCAGGGGGCCGCAGCGAACGGGATCGGGCCCGTGTCGAGATCGTCGAAGGGTGCCAGCGGTGTGCTCACGCCGGGGGCTGCTCGTGCGCGCCCAGTGTCAACACTTCGAAACCCGCAGGCGTCACCAGGATCGTGTGTTCCCACTGCGCCGACAACGAATGGTCCTTGGTGATCACCGTCCAGCCATCCGGCAGCAGGCGCACGTCGCGTCGCCCCGCGTTGACCATTGGCTCGATCGTGAACGTCATGCCCGCCTCGAGTTCGAGACCGGTGCCAGCCGTGCCGTAGTGCAGCACCTGCGGGTCCTCGTGGAAGCCACGGCCGATGCCGTGACCGCAGTATTCGCGGACGACCGAACAATGATTGGCTTCGACGAATTTCTGGATGTTGGCGCCTATGTCGCCGAGGCGCGCACCGGGACGCACGGTTTGAATGCCGAGCCAAAGTGCCGTGCGCGTGAGCTCGCACAGGCGCACGGCGTGGGGCAACGGCTTGCCGACGTGGAACATGCGGCTGGTGTCGCCGTGGTAGCCGTGCTTGATCACGGTAACGTCGACGTTGACGATGTCGCCCTGCTTGAGCTTCTTGTCGCCCGGGATGCCGTGGCAAACGACGTGATTGACCGACGTGCAGATCGACTTGGGGAAACCGCGGTAGCCGAGCGGGGCAGGAACCGCTTGCTGCGCGCTTACGATGTAGTCGTGACAGACCTGGTTCAGCTCGTCCGTCGTGACCCCCGGCACCACGCTGGGGCCGATCATGTCGAGCACCTCGGCGGCGAGGCGGCCTGCAACGCGCATTCCGGCCTGGTCCGCCGCCGTCTTGATCAGGGCGTGCTGGCTGGCCTTGGCAGTCCCCGGCGCCGAACTGGTTGAATATTGCATTTAGGTCGGTCCTGACGGTCGATTCCCGCGTCCGCCTGGGCGGGGGAGGGACTGGGTGAGGGCCGGCTGGCCTAAGCATTTGAAAATCCGAGGGCGCGATGGTATAAAGCGCGGCCTTTTTTGACAATTAAATCCGCACACACACCGTCACGTGTGGCTGGGTGCCCGGCAGGTCGTGAGACCGTCCTGGGTTGCCGCATGGGGTGTGTGGAGGTCTCAACCCTTCAAGGAGTTTTCCATGACCGGCATGTCCATGCGACAGATGCTGGAAGCGGGTGT
>JANNGT010000234.1:0-2269 GCA_031404015.1 Gammaproteobacteria bacterium
CATCACTGCCCGAAGCCGGCGGCGATGCTGCCATCTTAGTCGATCCGGATGATGCGCGTGGTTTCGCCGATGCGATTGAGGCATTGTACACCGATTCTGCGCGCCGCGAGAGTATGAGCCAGCCGATACAACGGCTGGCGAACGATCCGTGCGGCCGCGACAGCCTCAAGTTCGACCTGGGGGTCGAGGTCGAGGGTAAGGCTCTCGAAGACAAGGTGCGTGCTGCGTGCCGCAAGATCGTGGCGGACGGCAAGGGATTCGGACGCGCGGTGTACGAGAACGTCCCGAAGATGATGTTCATCTTCCTGCCGTTGATCGCAATGGTGATGTTCGTCCTGTACCTGGGCTCGGGCCGTTACTACGTCGAGCACCTGCTGTTCTTCGTGCACTTCCACTCATTCTTCTTCCTGGCCGGCATGACGATCCTGCTGCTCGACAACCTCGCCACCTGGTTCGTGGGCACTGCGGCCGAATCGGGTTTCGATATTGCGCAGAGCATCGTGGGCATCACGCTCACAGTCTACGTGCCCTATTACCTGTACCGCGCCATGCGACGGGTGTACGCGCAGGGCCGCACCGTCACGCTGGTCAAGTACTCGCTGCTGCTGGTTGGGTACCTGCTGTTCATGACGCTGACGCTGCTGGGATTGCTCGCGTACACCGCGTTGACCATGTAGCGCGCAGGCGCGAGATCTCCCTGTGAAAGCGCCCCGCTCCATCCTCCACGTCGACATGGATGCGTTCTATGCATCGGTCGAGCAGCGCGACAATCCGGAACTGCGCGGCAAGCCGGTGATCGTGGGCGGCGGCGGCAATCGCGGCGTGGTCGCCGCTGCCAGTTACGAGGTGCGAGTCTTCGGCGTGCGCTCGGCCATGCCCACGCGCGAGGCGTTGCGGCGTTGCCCTGACGCGATCGTCGTGCATCCGCGCATCAGCCACTACAGCGATGTGTCGCAGCAGATCTTCGCCGTGTTTCACGAGTTCACGCCGCTGGTGCAGGGTCTTTCGCTGGACGAAGCATTCCTGGACGTGACGGCAAGCGAGGGCGCGCTCGGCTCCGCAGAACACATGGCGCGCGAGATCAAGCGTCGCATTCGCGAACGCACCGGGCTCACGGCGTCGGTGGGCATCGCGCCCAACAAGCTCGTCGCCAAGATCGCCTCCGACCTGCGCAAGCCGGACGGCCTCGTGATCGTCCGCGCGGACGAAATCCGCGGCCTGCTCGATCCGCTTCCCATCCGCAAGCTGTTCGGCCTGGGCGAGAAGACGGCACCCAGGGTGGAAGCACTGGGCATCCACACGCTGGGTGAGCTGCGGCAGGCGGCGCCGTCGCGACTGCGACCGATTTTCGGTCGCTACACCGAACGCCTGCAGCAACGCGCGGCCGGCATCGACGATCGTCCGGTGATCCCGGACCTCGACGAAAAGCAGATCAGTGCCGAGGAAACCTTCGACACCGACATCGCCGATCCCGTGCGCCTGCATGCAGAGGTGGTCCGCCTGGCGGACAAGGCGTGCACACGCTTGCGCGCCAGGAAGCTGCTGGGTGGCTGCGTGACGGTAAAGATCCGTCGCGCCGACTTCACCACCTACACGCGCCAGCGACAGGTCGAGCCGCGCACGCAGGAGACCCGGGTCGTGGCGCGCATTGCGACGGAACTGCTCGATGCCTGGCGGCACACGCAGCCCAGGGCGGCGTTGCGCCTGCTGGGCGTCGGCGTCAGCGACCTGGCCGAAACGCTGCAGGCCGACCTGTTCGCCGCGCCGGAATCCACGCGCAACCGACAGCTCGATGCCGCCGTCGACGCCGTGCGGGAGAAGTTCGGCAAGGTGGCGTTGCGTGCGGCCAGTTCGCTCGACAAGCCCAGGCGCTGACCGCATGATTGCGGTCCCCCGCCGGTCACGGCAGGCCTAAGTCCATATGTACACGAGCTTTTTCGGCCTCCAGGAAAAACCGTTCGCGATCACTCCGGACCCCCGCTACCTGTACCTCAGTGAGCGGCACGCCGAGGCCTTGGCGCACCTGCTGTATGGCATCAACGAGGCCGGCGGCTTCATCCAGCTGACGGGCGAGGTCGGCACGGGCAAGACGACGGTGATCCGCAGCCTGCTCGAGCAGTTGCCGGGTCACGCCGAAGTCGCGCTGATCCTCAACCCGCGGATCACGCCGGCCGAATTCCTGCTCACGATCTGCGAGGAACTGCACCTGCAGGTGCCGGCAGAAGGTCGCTCCAGCACGAAGGCGCTGATGGACCTGCTCGGTCATTAC
>JANNGT010000235.1:0-1745 GCA_031404015.1 Gammaproteobacteria bacterium
GGCCCGAGGGCAAGGCCGAGCCGCTGTTCGTGTTCATCACGGCCTATGACGGATTCGCGGTCTCAGCATTCGAGCGCGCCGCGGTCGACTACCTGCTCAAGCCCGCCACGGCCGAGCGGCTGCAGCAGACCGTCGAGCGGCTACAGGCGCGGCTGGTCCAACGAGCCGCGTCACCGGGTGCGGGCGACAGGGCCGCGCTGATGCAGCGCATGCAGTCGATCACGGCGGCGCCGATCGAACCGGGCGATCGCATCAAGGTCATCCGCGCCGGCGTGGGCAACACCGTGCGCATGATCCCTGTGAGCGATGTGGTGTGCCTCGAAGCGACCGAGAAGTACGTCAACGTCGTGACGCCCACCGGTGAGGCACTGGTGCGCATGAGCCTGCGCGAGCTGATGGCGCGTATCGACTCGACCGACTTCATCCAGGTGCACCGCAGCGTGATGGTCAATGCGAATGCCATCCTGAGCGCGACGCGCGACGAGATCGGGCACTACAGCCTGGCCGTGCGTGGCCTGCAGCGGCCCTTGAAGGTCAGCCGCGCGTTCGGCCATCTCTTTCGTCCGATGTAGTTTGCGGTGAGCAGAGCGCCCCAGCGTGGCGCCAAGACACGCTCCGGATTCAGAGGCGTGCTCGCTCCAGAACTTGCAGGCGAACTTCGAGGTCGTTGGCATCGATGGCCTGTGCGAGGTATTGCTCCTCGATGCTGGGGGTGCGCAGACGGGTGAAAAGGCTGGCGAGAGCCTGCAGCAGATTCTTCATGGGTCGCTCCTGTGGCGTTTCGGGGTTCATGGACGGCTCGACGACGGGATGTCTTCGATGTCCATCACTGTCGGCGGCGGCTCCTCCGTGCGACAGCACCTTGAGACCAACCGTCGGCTGGGTGCTGGGAGCGGTCGTTCGCGTCGACCGAGCGGCATGCCGCTCAAGCCGTGGCAGATCGCGGCGCGGCGCTCGGCGCCGGCTGGGCCGACGGCGCGCGCGTGCTGGCGGCTGGGCTGAAGGGCATGGCCCAAGCGCCTAGCTGAGCGGGCTCCCGTCCGGGGCGTGTCAGCTCAACCACTCGGTCGACGCGTTCGACCGCTGCCGGACGCCGGCGCACCGCTGATCGCATCGCGCTGTCGTCCGGATGGGCCGGATAAGAAAGTGCGTTCAGCCCGTCGCTGCAACGAACGGCGGGTTGGACACCTTCAACACCAGACCACTCATCGAGGACACCCCATGATTCGCTTCATCAGCACCGCACTGTCACTGGCTGCACTGGTCGTCACTACCGGCTGCATGTCGCCGCCGAAGGACCTCGACCTCTCGCTGACACGCCCGACTGTCGACAACAAGTACGTCGTCACGCTCCAGCCCCCTGCCCAGCCGGCAGCCATCAACCAATTGCATGCGTGGCAGGTGACGGTCGCATCACCCGCCGGCGTGCCGGTGCCGAACGCCCGCATCCAGATCGATGGCGGCATGCCGCAGCACGGACACGGCCTGCCCACGCGGCCGCAGGTGACGCGCGAGTTGCCCGGCGGCGGCTACCTCATTGAGGGCATTAAGTTCAGCATGAGCGGCTGGTGGGAGATCAAGCTCGCCATCGACGGCCCCGCCGGCGCCGACCGCGTCACCTTCAACACCGTCGTCGCCGAAGCCGGCGCGAGCCGCTGAAACCCCGCAGCGGCTCTATCGGATGGCTGAGCGGGTTGGATTGGAAATTGGTGATGTAGCCGACAGTGGAGGTCGGGCTGCCGTCC
>JANNGT010000236.1:0-2097 GCA_031404015.1 Gammaproteobacteria bacterium
CCCACTTCTCGTGGCAGTTGCGCACGTTCTGGTTCGCGGCGCTGTGGGTGACGATCGTTTTCCTGGTGTCGCTGCCGCTGTTCTTCGTGCTGGTCGGGTTCGTCACGTTTCCAGTTGGCGTCTTCATCATCGGCGTGTGGCTCGTGTACCGCGTCGCGCGGGGCTGGCTCAAGCTCAAGGACGGCCAGCCCGTCTGATCTTTTCTCTCTTTTCTTTCCTTCCTGTCCTTCCTGTCCTTCCTAACCCCGGAGCCGTTTCATGGTCGTCGTCGCAGCGGATAAGGTCGTGCTCATCAACTACACCCTCAGCAACGACGAGGGCAAAGTGATCGACAGTTCGTCGGGCGGCGAGCCGCTTGCGTACATCCATGGCCATGGCAACCTGATTCCGGGCCTCGAAAAAGAGCTGGAGGGCAAGCCGGCGGGCACCAAGCTCAGCGTAAAGATCGCTCCAGCCGATGGTTACGGCGAACGCGACGCGTCGCTCGTGCAGCGCGTGCCGAAGCGCTCATTCGGCAACGCGTCGAACCTGAAGCCCGGCATGCAGTTCCAGGCGCAGACCTCGGACGGCCATGCGCGCATGGTGACAGTCAAGGGCGTGCAAGGCGACATGGTCACCATCGATGGCAACCACCCTCTCGCGGGCGAGAATCTGAACTTCGAAGTGGAAATCACCGAAGTGCGCGAGGCGACCGTGGAAGAACTCGAGCACGGGCACGTGCACGGAACCGGTGGCCACCACCACTGACGCTGTCGCGTCAGACGACGAGCACGATCTTTCCCTGCACCCGGCCTGAGCGCGAGCGCTCGATTGCATCCAGCGCTTGCCGCAAGGGGAAGGTCTGCTCGATCGTGCAGCGCAACCGACCCTGCGCCACGTAACCGAGTATTTCATCGGTCACGCCGGCGTCGGGCTGCAACATGACGCCGCTGCGCTGCACGCCACCGAGGCGATTGGTGACGGGGTCAATCAGGAACGTCGCTGCATTGGGCACGGTCGTGACATAGCGGCCACCGCGGGTGAGCAGGCGGCGCTGCTCGGCGCGCGGAATGTTCGGCACGCAATCGAGCACAACGTCGAAGCCGACCGGCCATTCTTGCATTGGCACGGTCCGATAATCGATGCACGAGCGCGCGCCCAGCGCATGCAGAAACGCATGACGGGCCGCGCTCGCCGTTGCGGTCACCACGGCGCCGCGCGCATGCGCGACCTGTACCGTCACGTGGCCGACGCCGCCGGATGCGCCATTGACCAGGACAGCAGTCCCTGCGCCGACATGCCCGAGATTGCACAGCGTGACGGCCGTGGCGCCCGCGCATGCCAGCGCCGCCGCATCGACATAGCCCAGTTCGTCGGGCACACGGTGCGCGAACTCGACGGGCACCGTGGCGAACTCGGCAAACGTCCCACACGTGCGAGTGAAAGGATCGATGAAGCTGAACACACGGTCGCCTGGCGCGAGCGTGGTGACAGCGGCACCCGTCGCAATGACTTCGCCGGCGAAATCGGAACCCATCGTCCGGGGTAGACCGCCACGCACCAGGAGGCGGAAACTGCCGGTCGCGATCTTCCAGTCGACGGGGTTCACGCTGGCGGCCCGAATGCGCACCAGCACCTCCCGGGCGGCAGGCACCGGCACGGGAACGTCCTCGAGACCCAGTCCAGCGAGATTGCCGATTGAATGGTAGCGCACGGCGAGCATGCGCAATGCTCGTGCTTCTGCACCGCGCCGTCCATTGAAACTAGTCATTTCCACTTATGGATCGGCGGAGATCCCGGAAGTCGGAACGAAACACGAGGAGCAACCTATGCCTCGTACGTTTTTCCTCCTGCGTGAAAATTTGGCCGGCTACCGCAAGGTTTGCCGGCCTCTTTTATGTTGTCAGCGAATGACAGGCACGCGGAAGTTGCTGTTCAGCGCCGCGAGTGTCGGCGGGTCGCGACCGTAGACGTCGGCGCGGAACACCACCTGACCGTCGGGACGCGGCTGTGCCGTCCAGTACAGGATCAGCACCGGGATCGGCTTTCTGTCCTGATTATTTCAGCAATTTTATCGGAAATTTGTTGTTGGGTAAAAGGCTTAAATATCTGCTTTAC
>JANNGT010000237.1:0-1800 GCA_031404015.1 Gammaproteobacteria bacterium
GAAGCGGAAATCGGCTCGGGGATGGAACATGATATGAGCCAATCACTCGGTGGCATCACCGTGGTGGTGGGTTTGTTGTTCTGGTTGCTCCACCGGCGCATCCGGCCATTGTTCTATCTGCTGTCAGCCATGCTGGTGACCGGTTTGCTCCCGAAAATCTTCCAGTAACTTCACGTGGACCATAGGGGCTGTCGGGTCGCAACCAAGTACCCAGTATTTCTGCCCAAAAGGCTTTCGGGGTAACTGCTCACCCGTCTGCGTCGGTGTGACTCGGGCCAACGGCGTTGATGGCGGACTCTCGGCCTGATCAAAGCTCGGGATGCCGCCCGAGACGCTTGATTCGCTGGACAAGGACAGCCTGAAACCGCTGGTGCTTCAGCTGTTGACGCAGAACGGCGCATTGCTGGCCCGGGTCGACACGCTGCTGGCCCGTATCGCCGAGCTCGAGGCGAAGCTCGGGAGCCCGCCGAAGACGCCGACGAACTCGTCGCTGCCGCCGTCGCGCGGACAGAAGGCCAACGCTCCCGGCGGGTCGCGGCAGAAGCGGCGCAAGGGCCGGCCCGGCGTTGCGCGCACGCTCTGCGAAAATCCCGACGTGGTGCGTGACGTGCACCCCGAGGCGTGCGCTTGCGGCAGCGCGCTGTCCGAGGCCGATCTCGGCGGCGCGTTCGAGTACGACCACATCGACTTGCCCCCGATCCGGCCGATCGTCACGCGCGTGCGCCTCGCCAAGGGCCAGTGCCCGTGCTGCCGCCGGCGCGTCACCGCAAAGCCGCCCGCCGACATGATGCCTGGCTCCCCGTTCGGCGCCAGCATCGTGGCGCTGGTGACGTATCTGCATGCCTGCCAGATGGTCAGCTATAGCCGCATGACCGAGGTGCTCGACGGACTGTTCGGATTGAAGCTCTCCGAGGGCGCCATCGCCAACATGCTGGCCCGCGCGGAGCAACCGTTCGCGCGGCAAGCCGACGCGATCGCGTCGACCGTGCGCGCAAGCGAGGTCATCGCGTCAGACGAGACCAGCGCGCGTGTGTGCGGGAAAACGCAGTGGCAGTGGACGTTCCTGTCGCCGACGGCGGTCTATCACCGGATCGCGGCGACACGCGGCAAGTGCGTGCCGACGGAGTTCCTTGGCGAAGCGAGACCGAAGGTGTGGACCTCGGACCGGCTCGCGGCGCAGGGCCGCCATGCAGAGGCACATCAATATTGCCTCGCGCATCTGCTGCGTGACGCGCAGTATGCGATCGACGCGGGCGACGACGTGTTCGCACCCGCCTTCAAGGCGTTCCTGAAGGATGCCTGTGCGGTCGGCCGACGAAGACCCAGGCTCGCCGACGCCACGATCAAGGATCACGCGCGCCGTCTCGGCCGCGAGCTCGACCGCGTGCTCGCGCTCGAACCATCACAGAAGGACGGCCGCCATCTGCGCGACGCCATCTTCGTCGATGCGCGCGACAAGCTGCTCGTGTTCCTCTCGAGGCCCGACGTCGAGCCGACCAACAACGCGGCCGAGCGGGCGCTGCGCATGTCGGTCGTCTTCCGCAAGGTCACGAACGGCTTCCGCTCCGCCTGGGGCGCCAAGGTCTACGCCGACGTCTGCTCCGTCGTCGCCACCGGAAAACTCGCCGGCACAAGCGCGCTGGCCGCCATCCGAGCCGCGCTCGGCCAACCCGTTGCGGCCTGATCAGCACGCCGACAGGGGTGAGCAGTTACGGTCGATCGCACTTCTGCTCGTAGGCTTACGAGTTTCATCGGCACAGGATGCGCCGGGTGGATCTTTGGCTGCAGGCGCAGCAGCAC
>JANNGT010000238.1:0-10014 GCA_031404015.1 Gammaproteobacteria bacterium
TCGGCCGGGCCGCTGGCGATGGTCAGCTCCGCAACATTGCCGAGCATCACCGGTCCGTTCTTCCCGGGCACCGGCAGCCGCTCGAGCAGCGCTCGATCCTGGCGCGCCTCAGGTGGCAACTTGACCACGATCGGAATCTGGGGTTGCGACAGGTTGAGCTTGGCCAGCCCCTGGTCGTAGTCCCCTGCGGTGGCGTTGCGCAGGGTGTCGGCGATCGCGGCGGAGGTGACGCCGAGATCCGCGGCTTTGGCGAAGTCCGGCCGCACGATGAGCTCGGGCCGCACCAGGCTCGCAGTGGTCGTGACGTTGCCGATGCCCTTGATCGTGCGCAACTCGCGCTCCACGACACGCGCGTGTTCGGCCAACGTCTGCCCGTTCTCCCCGGCAAGCACGAGGATGTATTTTTCAGCCGATCCGCCGAAGCCGACGTTGACGCGCACGCCGGGCAACGCCGTCAACGCTTCACGCAACTCGCGCTCGACCGCCTGCTTCGACGTTCCACGCCGCTCGTTGCGTGGCGTCAGGTTGAGCGTCAGCGTTGCCTTGCGCGCCTCGGCGGCGCCACGTGGTGCAAACGGATCGGAGCCGGCCGAACCACCGCCCACCGCCGTGTACACCATCTTCACGTGCGGATTCTTTTCCACGATCGCGCGCGCCTGCTCGGCCGCGGTGAGCGTCTGGTCGAACGTGCTGCCCGGCGCCAAGGTCAGGTAGACCTGCGTCTGCGACAGATCGTCGGGGGGGATGAAACCCGTCGCGAGCAACGGAACCAGCGAAAACGAACCGAAGAAGAACGCGGCCGCCGCGAGCGACGTGGCGATGCGATGCCTGAGACACCACTGGGCCCAGCGCAGGTAAACCGTCATCCAGCCTGGCTGCGGATGGTCCTTGCGTGGAGGACGGAGCAGGTAAGCGGCCATCATCGGCGTCAACATCCGCGCCACCACCAGCGAAAAGAACACCGCAATGGCCGCAGTCCATCCGAACTGCACGAAGAACTTGCCCGGCACGCCGGCCATGAATGCCGTGGGCAGGAAGACCGCAATCAATGTGAAGGTGGTCGCGATCACCGCCAGGCCGATCTCGTCGGCCGCCTCCATCGCGGCCTGGTACGGCGATTTGCCCATGCGCATGTGGCGCACGATGTTCTCGATCTCGACGATCGCGTCGTCGACCAGGATGCCGACCACGAGTGACAACGACAACAGCGTCACCACGTTCAGCGAGAAGCCCATCAAGTACATCACGCCGAAGGTTGGCAGGATCGACAACGGCAGCGCCGCCGCTGACACCATCGTCGCTCGCCAATCGCGCAGGAAAAGCCAGACGACGAGCACCGCAAGCAGGGCGCCTTCGATCAGCAGCCACATCGAGCCGGTGAAATTCTCCTCGACCGGATCGACGAAGTTGAAAGCCTCGGTGACCTGGATGTCCGGGTGCTCGGCCTTGAGCTGCGCAAGCTGCGCTCGAACGCCTTCCGCCACGTCGATCTCGCCGGCGCCGCGGCTGCGCGTGATCTCGAAGCCGACCACGCGCGTGCCGTTCAACAGCGCGGTGGAACGGCGCTCCCCCACCGTGTCCGTCACCGTCGCGACCTGGTCGAGGCGGATGCTACGGCCGTCCGCGAGCGCGATGTCGAGCTGCGCCAGCTCGGCCGCCGACTGCACGGTGGCAATCGTCCGCACCGACTGCTCGATGCCGCCGATGTCCGCGCGTCCGCCGGACGCCTCCTGTTGGATCTGACGCAGCTGCCGCGAGATGTCGGCCGCTGTCGCATTGAGCGCCAGAAGCCGCGCCGGATCGAGTTCGACGCGAATCTCACGGCTCACGCCGCCCACGCGGGCGACTGCACCGACGCCGCGGACACTCAGCAGGTTCTTGACGACTTCGTTATCGACGAACCACGACAGCGCCTCGTCGTCCATGCGGGCCGATGCGACGGTGTAGGTCAGGATCGGTGAGCCGGACAGATCGACCTTCGAGACCACCGGATCCTCGAGGTCGCCGGGCAGGTCGGAGCGGACACGCGACACGGCGTCGCGCACATCGTCGAGAGCCTCCTGCGTGGGCTTCTCGAGGCGAAATTCAACCGTGATCGTCGCGGTGCCGTCCTGAACCTTGGTGTAAATGTGCTTGAGGCCCTGCACCGTCGCGATCGAGTTCTCGATCTTGCGCGCGACCTCGGTTTCCATCTGTGCGGGTGCCGCACCGGGCAACGACGCCCGCACGACCACCGTCGGCAGGTCGATGTCGGGGAACTGCTGGATCTTCATCGCGTGAAAGCCCATCAGGCCGACGACGGTCAGCATGACGAACAGCATCACCGCAGGGATCGGGTTGCGAATGGACCAGGCAGAGACGTTCATCATCTGGGCGCTACTTCGTCGCCGATCCCATCGGGGCAGTCGATTCAGCAACCACTCGCACCGTATCCCCATCTGCGAGGAAGCCTGCGCCGGTCTCGACGACGCGCGTCGTCGCATCGAGCCCGGTGCGCACCTCGATGCGGTCACCGACACGTCGACCCAGTTCCACTTTCAACTGCGCGACCTTGTTATCCGGTCCAACCTGGAACACGTAAGCGAAACCGTCGCGTAGCAGCACGGCACTTTGCGGTACGGTCAGGGCCGGACTGCTGCCCAACTCGAATTCGCCTCGGGCAAAGGTGCCAGCGCGGGCGCTGCCACCGGCAGCGATGTCGACATAGACGATGCCATTGCGCGTGGTCGGGTCAACCGCTGGCGCCACCGCTCGCACGCGGCCGCTGATGCGTTCGCCACTCGGCGTCGTGATGCTGGCCGCCATGTCTGGTTGCAGACGGGCAAGCTCGCTTGCTGTCACTTCCGCGCGCCATTCGAGTCGGCCGCCGCGGATCAAGCGAAACAGTTCCTCGCCAGGCTGCGTCAGCGAGCCGACGGTCGCGGTGCGCGCCGAGATCACGCCATCGTCCGGGGAGAGTATCCGCGTTAGCGCGAGCCGCACGTCTTCAGCCTGAGCGCGTGCACGGGCTGCGGCGAGTCGGGCCTGCGCGGTCTGTTCGGCCGTGAAAAGCTGGATTGTGGCCTGCTTGCTGATGAAGCCCTGCGCCTGCAACTGACGCGACCGCTCGGCATTCGCCTTGGCCTCTGCCAGCGACGCTTCCGCTTCCGCCACCGACGCACGCGCCTGCGCCAGTTCGGCCGCGACCACATCGGCGGCAAGACGTGCGAGGGGTTGACCGCGTTTTACGGTATCGCCCACGTCGACCAACACTTCAGTCAACCGCAAGCCCGCCAGTTCGGCTCCTATGATCGCTTCCTGCCAGGCGACGATGTTGCCGTTCGCGGACACGG
This sequence comes from Gammaproteobacteria bacterium, assembly GCA_031404015.1. Lineage (GTDB taxonomy): Bacteria > Pseudomonadota > Gammaproteobacteria > Steroidobacterales > Steroidobacteraceae > RPQJ01. The sequence goes on from JANNGT010000238.1 coordinate 3,333, forward strand.
TGCGCGGCCACTCAGACTGTTGCGGAAGGACGGTGGCGACGGTCAGGGCGGGGCGATTAGCCGCGGCAACCGCTGTCTCTTCGCCTGCGGTTGAGCTTGCGTCACCGCCCCTCCGGGCGATTACCAGCGCCGCGGTACCAGCCAGCACCAGTGCAAAGACAGCGACCGCGGCCTTGCCACGGGTTGAACGAAGCACGGTTATTTCCATGGCGAGGGGTTCGTCTGAGATGGTGAGCGTCGTCGGGCAACTTCGTGATCGAGCAGCGCGCGGCAATAGCCCACCAACCGATCGAGCACCTGTTCCATGGCTCGAGGCCTGCCGAGCACGTCCGGCGCGAGGAGGTTCATGAACGCGCGCGACATGCAGTAGTCATGCGCCATTGCGACCATCGCAAACGCGAGCTGATGAATGTCGGCGTCCGGTTCGGCACGTCCGCAATGAGCGGCCAGCACGCTGGCCAGGGCGTTGTGCGCCGGCACGATCGTCTGCGCGGTGATCTCGCGGAAGACATCGGAGGGCTCGATCATCTCGCGCAGGTGCATGCGCATCACCTGCGAATCATGATGATCTGGATCATCGCTGGCAGTGCTCAGGAAGGGGGCCAGGAACATGCGAATCGACTGCTCGAACGGCAGCGCAGGATCGTCGAAGCGGCCGAAGGATTCCGTCGTCTCCTTGATGGGCCGCAGCAATGCCGCGCGGTACAGGCCTTCCTTGTCCCGAAAGTAGTAATGGATCGCTGCAAGGTTGACGCCTGCGGCCTCGCAGATCTCGCGGGTCGTCGCCGCCGCGTAGCCCTTCGAAGCAAAGATGCGCGTCGCGTGCACGATCAATTGCTCGCGAGCCAATACGCCCGGTTTGAGGGCGCGATTGCCGGCGGGTCCCGGAAGAACCAGCGCGTCACTGGGTGGCGATGCAGCATTTGTCATGTTGCGGCGCAATGTAACACACAAATCAATCGACTGACTGATTTCTACTTCGTGCGTACCGAAGCGAGCTGCAGCAGGGGAATTGTCGGCCTTCCTCCAGCGGGTCGCGCATCAACCGACAAGACCGCGGGCCGGTCGCTTACGTCCGCAAACAAGCCCATGGCGGACGATACGCAACAAAGCGCGCGCCGCAATCGCCCGCTAGCAACCACCGCCACGGAGGCGAGATATGGATGCGAGGCGCAAGCTCGTCATCGTGGGCGTCGACGCCGGCAGCCCCGAGCTGTTCCGCAAGTGGTGCGCGTCAGGAGACCTGCCTAACCTGAGCCGCCTCATGGCGGCCGGCAGTACTCGTCGGGTCGAGAACCCACGAGGAATGGAGGCCGGTTCCGTCTGGCCCGTTTTCCACACCGGTCTGCTGCCCGGGCGCCAGCCGATGTACGACGGCCGACGCAATTTCAACCCGGTGACTTACGCGGAGCGCTGGTACGGGCCGGATGAGACGACGCCGACGGTATGGCGACAGTTGTCCGATGCGGGATTGCGGTGCCTGCTCATCGACCCGCCGTACACGCCCGTCGATCCGCTCATCCATGGCGTCACGATCATGGACTGGGGCACGCACGTGCCGGCCAACGGTCGCAGGTTCGAGTTCAAGACACACCCGCCAGAAGTCGCTGCCGAAGTCGTGGCGTTGGTCGGAACCGATCCGGCGCGCGGCGTGATGTGCGACGTCATGTCGCCCGAGACCCTCGACGAATACCGTCGCTTTCGTGACATCTACCTGCAACGCATCGAAGGCAAAGCAAAACTCGCGCAGCATTTTCTCAGGCGCGACGACTGGGACGTGGCGCTCGTTACCAGCTCCGACCTGCATTGCGCGGGACATCATCTGTGGCACATCAACGAGCCGCGTCACCCGCGTTACTCCGCCAGGACCGAGACCCAGCTTGGGGAGCCGCTGCGCGACTGCTACCGCGCCTTCGACGAGAGCCTCGGGACGATTCTCGCGGCCGTCGACGCAGGAACAACCGTCATGCTCTTCGGCAGTCATGGCATGGGGCCTTCGTTCAGTGGCACTGGGATGCTCGATCGCATTTTGCTACGGCTCGATAAGGGTACGGGCCGCGCAGCGCCACGCTCGCGCCAGGCCAGGCTGCGCGCGTTGTGGCACCGCTTGCCAAGTGAGATGCGTGGTCGCCTGAAACCACTGCGGCATCGCGTGCGCGGCGCCCTGCCACAGTCGCCGAGGTTTCTCGGTGATCATGCGAACCGCCGGTTCTTCGAGGTCTACGCAAACAACGCGACGGGTGGCGTCAGGCTGAACATCAAGGGCCGCGAAGGCAGCGGAACCGTCGAACCAGACGAAGCGGATGACCTGCTGGGCTACATCACGGGAGAGCTGAGGAAAGTGATCAACGCGGAAACCGGCGAGCCGCTGGTGCACGATGTAATCGTGACGCGCAAGGAATACTCAGGTGACTTCGTGGAGACGTTGCCGGACCTGCTCGTGACGTGGAATCGCAGCGCACCGATCGAGCGAGTGACATCGGACACGATCGGAGAAGTCTCCCGCGAGCATGTCGACAATCGCACCGGCGATCACACTCCCGACGGTATCTGCATCATCGCGGGGTACGGCGCCGATGCGCGCGGCGAAGCACCCGCTATCAAGACTGCCGACCTTGCACCGAGCATCGCGCGCTTTTTCGGCATAGAGCTGCGGGAACATGACGGGCGACCTTTCGAGCTTGCAGCTTGAGCGGCGTCGCCAGTACGAGAACAGCACACCGTGCCGCCCGATCATCTGCCCACCGTCTCGGTCGTCATGCCGGTCTTCAATGGCGCGCAGTGGCTGTCGGCTGCCGTTGCATCGGTGCTCGCGCAGACGCTGTCGAATATCGAGGTCTTGATCGTCGACGATGCATCCATAGACGATACCGCAGGCATCGCGGAGCAGTTCGCAGCGCGCGATCCGCGCGTGCGGTTGCTGCGTCAGGAGACGAATCAAGGCCAGGCCGCGGCTCGCAACCTGGCCCTGGAGCAGGCGCGCGGCGCGTGGGTTGCACCGGTCGATGCCGACGATGAGATACACCCGGATCGATTGCGCCTTCTGACCGAGGCTGGCGAGCGTGCGCATGCCGATTTCATCGCTGATGGCATCCTGTTCCAGGGCGCCAGACCGCCCGGCATGCCGGCGGAACTCATGACGTGGGGGCGCAACGGGCATGACGTGGAACCCCTGACCGCGGAAAGCCTCATCAGAAGTGACATGCCTGCCGGGGGCAGCTGCAGTCTCGGCTACCTGAAGCCGTTGATGCGGCGAAAATTCCTCAATGAGAGCAACTTGCGGTACGCGGAAGACCTGCGATTTGCCGAGGACTTCCACCTGTACGTGCGAGCGCTTTTCTGCGGGGCGCGATTCCTCCTCTACCCGGAAAGCCACTACATCTACTGGCAGACGCCTGCGTCGGCGAGCCGCGCGGAAACGAAGTTGCAGCACATGGCGCGGTACGCCGTCTCAAGCAGCCGGCGCCTGCGCGCCAGCGCGCCGCAGTCGAATTTCGCTGAGATCACCGCTGCGCTCGATGAACACGAACAGCGGTGGTTGCTCCTGTGCTGGTTCGAGCAATTCAAACAGGGAGTGACGGATCGCCAGTTCCGGCGAGCGATGGAGCTGTTGCTCAAGCCGCCCACGAGCCCAGCCCACATCGTCCGCTTCGTGCGCGACCGCGCACGCACGAAGCGGCAGGCCACCTGATCCGGGGCGAAGCTCGGGGGCGAACTCAGTCGGTGTCGTTGGCGTCGTGAATGACCGCGATCACGCCAACCACCGCTGCCCCAATGGCGATGCCCCGCAAGAGGTCATCGTTACCGTCATCGTCACGGTGACGGTTGTTATTGCGAGTGGCGTAATAGCGGCCTACGTAGTCCTTTTCGGTCCAGTACCGCCCGTCCCGGTACCAGCGTCGGTCGCCACGGTAGTAGCCGTCGCGCAGATGCACGATGTGACTGCCGTCGCGACAGTGGTGCCCATCCGCATGGTAGTGCGCATCGCCGTTGCCATGATTGTTGCCGCCGTAGTATTGACCGCCGCCGTCGTAGCGGGTGGTGGGGTAATAGCGCGCGTCAGGGTAATAACGGGCGTTGGGATAATTGCGGGCGCTGGAGTATCGGACGTCGGGGTTGTACCGAGCCGGCGGCACGTATTTGCCTGACCGCTCACCGCTGACTTCGTTGCGCGCCTCGAGACGCTCGCGTGCAACCTCACGCCGACCCTCCCGCGTTTCGCGCACCACGCAGCCGCGGTTGTCGCAGCGCTGTATTTCTCGCGCCGCTTCGCGTCGCTCGATCTCGACGTTACGCGCGCCTTCACGCATCTCGTGCCGAACTTCCCACGGCTCCGCGCCGGCCATCGTCGGCGCAAGCGAAGCGCAGCATAAGGCGACAGCTGTAAATGCGATTCGTGTCTTCACGTGAACGATCTCCTCCGATTGCCTGGACTCGGGCGCCACTGCGACAGGCGTGCAGCCCTTGGAGTGGACAACGCGTGAGGGGTGCGGAGGTTGACGCGCAAGACCTGCTTCTAGCCGAACGCAATGCAGATGCTGGGAAGCCGTGCGGGTGGTGCTGGCGATGAGCGCAGCGGCTATGGAAAGCAGCGAGCGGAGCGAGGCACGGCACCTGCCGGCGGCACGGTGTCTACTTGCCCTGGGGCGGGGGAGCTGCCTTCTTCATGTTCTCGAAGTTGCGCTGGTTTGCGTCACGCACGGTGGCCAATTCCTCGGCCGTCAGACAGACGCGATCCTTGCGTACGTGCGAGCCGAGCTTGGTCGTCTCACGGCAATACAGCGTTTTGCCATCTTCGTTGACGATTTTGTAACCCATCTTGAGCGCTTCGTCGACCTTCGTCGCCGGTGGGAGCTCGGTGGGCGCGTAAGTGGTCGCGGCAGCGGCCTTGGGCGTGGGTTGGGCCGAGCAACCAGTCACTAAGATCACAGCCGCCAGAGTCAGTGCACAACGCATGTTCGGCCCTCGAGATACAACGCGACTTCGTCCCGGATGCTACCCTCGGCGGGCGCACAGGCCAACGGGCTAACGATGCCCCGCGTCTATTTTCCAAGGCCACCGGCTCGCCTATTCGAAGATTCCGAGGATGCTCTGGTACTTCTCGATGTACCAGCGGTTTTCATTGTTGTAACGCGGGATGGGCACGGGCCGGACGCCGCTAGCGTCCTGCACCCAGACGCAAGGGCAGGTCACCGGACTCCCCGGAGGCTGCTGGGCAGGGCGACGCAGGTCGCCGAGCGTGACCCCCATGCCTGTGATCACACGGTTGAGTTTCTTCACGTTCCTGGGCCCGCCGTTGTAGGCGGCAACAGGAAATATTCCCAGCACTTCGGGGTTCGCACGATACGCCGCCCGGATGTGCGCAGGCATCTGCGACAGTTCGATATCGAACAGGCAGATCGCTGCTTTCATCGCGTTAAGCAAATTGGTTGCGCCACGCTCGAACCTGGGGTCGAGGTTCGCGGCCGGACATCGCCTGACCACCATCGAGTACGTACCGTTGCCCCGCCGGTTGGTGAACTGCATCGCGCCCAGGGCTGCTGCGCTCGAGACACTGTACCGATACGCTTCCTCGCGCTTCAGGCCGTACTGGCTCAGCACTTCCTCGAACGCGCCCTCTCGCTTGGCAATGAAGTCACCGTCATCGGTCTGCTCGATGACCGCCAGCGTCGTGATGACGGCAGCCGGTACGACATCGGCGAGTAGTTCGCCCGGAAAAGCCACGCTCGGCGCATTGGCGCGGCGTAGCTCCGCTATCGCTTGCTGCGCGGTGGCCAGCAGGAAGTCTCTCCCGCTTTTGACGAACAGCGGGTCGAGTGTGTCCTGGTTGAAAGGCAGGTAGACGATGGGCTGTGCGGTCTCGACGACGGCGCGCCAGCGCTTTTTTGCGATCAGCGCACTGTCGAATACCGGAAACTTCCTGCCGTAGACCTTCAGCTGCTCGCCATCTTTAGTAAAGGAGAACATCAGCCGTTCGGCCCCCGTGCCCTTCACGTGGCGTGCCTGGATTCCCGGCGTGCGCACGATGAAAGACAGCGGCGCCCCACCCGGCTTCCATCTCACCGGTGGCCGGGGAATCTCGAGGTGAGCGACGGACCATTCCTTCCTCGTCTCACTCCAGAGGGCAAACACGACAGGACGGCCGCGCAGGACTTCTTTCCTGCGGATTTTCACGAACACGTACTCGAGCTCGACGGTGCCCAGCAGGGTTCTGGCCTGGGCCACGAGATCGAGAATCACGTCGTCACGCCCGCGAGCCGCCTCGACAACGACCTCGTCCATCCCCCCGTTCGGCGATACCCGGACGGGCTTTTCAGGCGCTGCAACGACGGCCGGTACTGCTCCTTTCCGTGTACCTGTTTTGGCCACGGCTTCCGGCACTGCAGGAGGAACCGGCGTTTCCCCGGCAATGATGACGGGCTCTCCTTCATCGACTGCATCGCCCGTCGTCGCGCATCCGGCGCAGGCCAATGCAGCGAAGAAAACCAGGACCGGTATTGCAAGGCGTCTGAAGGAGAGCGCGTTCATGAAGTTCTTTTTGCCAATCGCGGGTACAGGCTCTGACCGCAACCGAAGCGACTCGTTGCGAGACGTATGACCTTTTGTCGCTGAGAAGTCGGCAACGAGACACGCAAGTCAGCAGCCGCGGGGAAGCATCCCGCTTTCAGCGTCAGGTCACAAC
>JANNGT010000239.1:0-5357 GCA_031404015.1 Gammaproteobacteria bacterium
ACTGCTGGATGCGATCTACAACAAGAGCGGCGGCAAGCCCGAGCGGCTCGACACGCTGAACGACGACGAAGTGATGGCGCTGGGCCAGAACCTGCGACGCGGCGTGCCGATGGCAACGCCGGTGTTCGACGGCGCGGCTGAAAGCGAGATCAAGTACATGCTGCGGCTTGCCGACCTCCCCGAGAGCGGCCAGACGACGCTGTACGACGGCCGCACGGGCGAGCGCTTCGAGCGCGACGTCACGGTCGGCTACATGTACATGCTGAAACTCAACCACCTGGTCGACGACAAGATGCACGCGCGTTCCACGGGCCCGTACAGCCTGGTCACGCAGCAGCCGCTCGGCGGCAAGGCGCAGTTCGGCGGCCAGCGGTTCGGCGAGATGGAAGTGTGGGCGCTCGAGGCCTACGGCGCTTCCTACACGCTGCAGGAGATGCTGACCGTCAAGTCCGACGACGTGACCGGCCGCACCAAGATGTACAAGAACATCGTGGACGGCAATCACCAGATGGACGCGGGCATGCCGGAGTCCTTCAACGTGCTCGTGAAGGAAATCCGGTCGCTCGGCATCAACATCGAACTCCACCAGGAAAAGCGGTGAGCGGCCCCGTGGCCGCCCTCACTGCGCAGGTGACCCAATGAAAGATCTCCTGAAGTTGTTCAAGCAGCAGCCGACGACCGAGGACTTCGACTCGATCCGCATCGCGCTGGCGTCCCCGGACATGATCCGGTCCTGGTCGTTTGGCGAGGTGAAGAAACCCGAAACGATCAACTACCGCACGTTCAAGCCCGAACGCGACGGCCTGTTCTGCGCCAAGATCTTCGGGCCGGTGAAGGACTACGAGTGCCTTTGCGGCAAGTACAAGCGCCTGAAGCATCGCGGCGTTGTCTGCGAGAAGTGCGGCGTCGAAGTGACGCAGGCCAAGGTGCGCCGCGAGCGCATGGGCCACATCGAGCTCGCGAGCCCGACCGCGCACATCTGGTTCCTCAAGTCGCTGCCGTCGCGCATCGGCCTCATGCTCGACATGACGCTGCGCGAGATCGAGCGCGTGCTGTACTTCGAAGCCTTCGTCGTCATCGATCCGGGCATGACGGAGATGCAGCGCGGCCAGCTGCTGTCCGACGAGATGTACCTCGAGGCGATCGAGAAGCACGGTGACGAATTCGACGCCCGCATGGGCGCCGAGGCCGTGCACCAGATGCTGAAAAGCCTCGACCTGCCGGCCGAGATGCTCAAGGTCCGCGAGGACATCTCGGCGACCAGCTCCGAGACCAAGATCAAGCGCCTCAGCAAGCGCCTGAAGCTGATCGAGTCGTTCATCGAGTCGAACAACCGTCCCGAGTGGATGGTGCTGACCGTGCTGCCCGTGCTGCCGCCGGACCTGCGTCCGCTCGTGCCGCTCGATGGCGGCCGTTTCGCGACGTCCGACCTGAACGACCTGTATCGCCGCGTCATCAACCGCAACAACCGCCTGCGCCGCCTGCTCGAACTCAACGCGCCCGACATCATCGTGCGCAACGAGAAGCGCATGCTGCAGGAATCGGTCGACGCGCTGCTCGACAACGGCCGCCGCGGCCGTGCGATCACCGGCACCAACAAGCGCCCGCTCAAGTCGCTCGCCGACATGATCAAGGGCAAGCAGGGCCGCTTCCGTCAGAACCTGCTCGGCAAGCGCGTCGACTACTCTGGCCGTTCGGTCATCGTGGTCGGCCCGACGCTGCGCCTGCACCAGTGCGGCCTGCCGAAGAAGATGGCGCTCGAGCTGTTCAAGCCGTTCATCTTCCAGAAGCTGCAGCTGCGCGGCGAAGCCTCGACCATCAAGGCCGCCAAGCGCATGGTCGAGCGCGAAGGCCCCGAGGTGTGGGACATCCTCGAAGAGGTGATCCGCGAGCACCCGGTGCTGCTGAACCGCGCGCCGACGCTGCACCGCCTCGGCATCCAGGCGTTCGAGCCCGTGCTGATCGAGGGCAAGGCGATCCAGCTGCACCCGCTCGTCTGCACGGCGTTCAACGCCGACTTCGACGGTGACCAGATGGCCGTCCACGTGCCGCTGTCGATCGAGGCCCAGCTCGAGGCGCGCGCGCTGATGCTGTCGTCGAACAACATCCTCTCGCCGGCCAACGGTGACCCGATCATCGTGCCGTCGCAGGACGTCGTGCTCGGCCTGTACTTCATGACGCGCGAGCGCGTCAACGCGCCGGGCGAAGGCATGTACTTCTCGGACGTGGCCGAAGTCCACCGCGCCTACGAGAGCCGCAAGTGCGACCTGCAGGCGCGCGTCAAGGTGCGCATCGTCGAGCACGTGAAGGGCCCGGACGGCGAAATGACGCCCAAGGTGCGCCTCGCGGACACGACCGTCGGCCGCGCGCTGCTGCTCGAGATCCTGCCGAAGGGCCTGTCCTTCGACCTGATCAACGTCGACATGACCAAAAAGGCGATCTCCGGCGTCATCAACGCCTGCTACCGCCAGCTCGGCCTCAAGGAAACGGTGATCTTCGCCGACCAGCTCATGTACATGGGCTTCCACTACGCCACGCGTTCGGGCGTCTCGATCGGCGTGGACGACATGATCGTCCCCGAGCAGAAAGAGCGCATCCTCGCGGCGGCCGAACGTGAAGTGAAGGAAATCCAGGAGCAGTACTCCTCGGGTCTCGTCACCAACGGCGAACGCTATAACAAAGTCGTCGACATCTGGTCGCGCACCAACGACCAGGTCGCCAAGGCGATGATGGAGAAGCTCGGCGGCGAAGACGTCGAGAACTCGCGTGGCGTGAAGGTGCGGCAGAAGTCGTTCAACTCGATCTTCATGATGTCGGACTCCGGCGCGCGCGGTTCGCCCGCCCAGATCCGCCAGCTCGCGGGCATGCGCGGCCTGATGGCCAAGCCGGACGGCTCGATCATCGAGACGCCGATCACCGCGAACTTCCGCGAAGGCCTGAACGTCCTGCAGTACTTCATCTCGACGCACGGCGCGCGCAAGGGCCTTGCCGACACCGCGTTGAAGACGGCGAACTCGGGTTACCTCACGCGCCGTCTCGTCGACGTCGCGCAGGACCTCGTGGTCACCGAGATCGATTGCGGCACCTCGAACGGCATCGCGATGATGCCGATCGTCGAAGGCGGCGACGTCGTCGAAGGCCTCGGCGAGCGCGTGCTCGGCCGCGTGGTCGCAGCCGACATCTTCCGTCCGGGCACCGACGAAGTGCTGGTGGAAGCCGGCACGCTGCTCGACGAAAAGGGCGTCCGCACGCTCGAGCAGGCGGGCGTGGACCAGATCTCGGTCCGCTCGCCGATCAGCTGCGAAACGCGCTATGGCGTTTGCGCCCAGTGCTACGGTCGCGACCTCGCGCGCGGTCACCGGATCAACATCGGCGAAGCGGTCGGCGTCATCGCGGCCCAGTCGATCGGCGAGCCGGGCACGCAGCTCACGATGCGCACGTTCCACATCGGTGGCGCGGCGTCGCGAGCTGCGGCGGTCAACTCGATCGAGATCAAGAGCAAGGGCACGCTGCGCTGGCACAACCTGAAAGCCGTGCATCACCAGAAGGGCCATTGGGTCGCGGTGTCGCGTTCGGGTGAAGTCGGCGTCATCGACGACTTCGGCCGCGAGCGCGAGCGTTATCGGGTGCCGTACGGCTCGACGATCACGGTGAGCGAAGGCCAGCCGGTCGTTGCGGGCCAGGTCATCGCAAGCTGGGATCCGCACACGCACCCGGTGGTCACGGAAGTGGCGGGTTCGATCCGCTTCCAGGACTTCATCGACGGCATGACCGTGCAGAGCCAGGTGGACGAAGTCACCGGCCTCACGAGCACCGTCGTGCTGAATCCGAAGGAGCGCAGCGCCGGTGGCAAGGACCTGCGTCCGGTCATCAAGCTGCTGAACTCGAAGGGCAAGGAAGTCTGCTTCGCCAACACGGACATCCCGGCCAGCTACGCGCTGCCCCCGGGCGCGCTCGTCAACCTGAGCGACGGCGCCCAGGTGCTGGTCGGCGACGTCATCGCGCGCATTCCGCAGGAGTCCTCGAAGACCCGCGACATCACCGGCGGTCTGCCCCGCGTGGCCGACCTGTTCGAAGCCCGCAAGCCGAAGGACTCCGCGATCCTCGCCGAGTACTCGGGCACGGTCAGCTTCGGCAAGGAGACCAAGGGCAAGCGTCGCCTGGTGATCCAGGACGAGAGCGGCGAGAAGCACGAGGAGCTGATCCCGAAGTGGCGTCATCTCACCGTGTTCGAAGGCGAACACGTCGAGCGTGGCGAGACGATCGCCGACGGCGAGCCGAACCCGCACGACATCCTGCGCCTGCAGGGCATCGAGCCGCTGGCGAACTACCTCGTCCGTGAAATCCAGGACGTGTACCGCCTGCAGGGCGTGAAGATCAACGACAAGCACATCGAGGTGATCATTCGCCAGATGCTGCGCAAGATCGAAATCGTCGAAATCGGCGACACCACGTTCCTGCGCGGCGAGCAGATGGATCGTTCGCGCGTGCTGGACGCCAACGACAAGGTCACGAAGCTGGGCAAACTCCCCGCCATCGCCGACCCGATGCTGCTCGGCATCACCAAGGCGTCGCTGGCGACGGAATCCTTCATCTCGGCGGCCTCCTTCCAGGAGACCACCCGCGTCCTCACCGAGGCAGCGGTCCGCGGCATGAAGGACGACCTGCGCGGCCTGAAGGAAAACGTGATCGTGGGCCGGTTGATCCCGGCGGGCACGGGCTCGTTCTACCACCTGACGCGGCGCAAGCTGGCCGAGGACGAACGGGCTGCGCGCGGTTTCGGCGACATCAGCACCGGCGGTGGGTCGGCCGATTTCGATTCCGCGACGTCCGACGAGTCGGAGGCGCCCGCGGGCTGACGCCCGCGGGAAGGGGGTCGTCACGGTTACCCGACCGAGCGCATGGCTCCCCATAATCTGCCCTTGACCCTGCTGGGTGTCGGCCTGCTCTGGTTCGGCTGGTTCGGCTTCAACGCCGGCTCGGCCATCGTGGGTGTCAATACCTCCGACGCCGCTGGTGGCTTGGCTGGTCTGGCCTTTGCTACCACTACCATCGCCCCGGCTGCTGCCGGTCTCTCCTGGATGATCGCTGAGTGGATCCACTCCGGCAAGCCCAGCGCCCTCGGCTTCGGTTCAGGTGTTGTGGCCGGTCTGGTTGTGATCACCCCGGCTGCCGGTTTCGTACAGCCCGGCGCAGCCCTGCTGATGGGCATTGCCGCCGGTCTTGTCTGCTACGGCGGTATCCTGCTCAAGGCCAAGCTGAAATATGACGACTCCCTGGATGCCTTCGGCGTCCACGGCATCGGCGGCACCTTCGGCGCCATCCTCACCGGTGTGTTTGCAACCGTCGGCGCCACC
>JANNGT010000240.1:0-39560 GCA_031404015.1 Gammaproteobacteria bacterium
CCCGTAGCCCGGGTGGATCGAGTCGGCGCGTGTCGCCTGTGCGGCTGCGATCAGCTTGTCGATGCAGAGATAATTGTCCGATGCGGCCATGCCGCCCAGGGCCACTGCGTCATCGCAGGCGGCAACGTGCGGATTCGCGCGGTCGGCAGCGGAATACACGGCTACGGTCGCAATGCCCATGCGCCGTGCCGTGCGCGCAATGCGTACGACGATCTCCCCGCGATTGGCAAGCAGCAGGCGTTGCACTGGCATCACAGGAACTCCGGCAGGTCCGGGACGCTCGCGTGCCACGCTGGGCATCGGCGTTCACGCGTGGCTGCGATGCCTTCCTGCGCAGCGCCGCCGCGCAGCAGCACGGCGAAATCCGCGGCAGCCGCGTCCAGCGCAGCTGCAAGCGGCGCGCGCTCATTGCGCAGGCAGAGTCGCGTGGTGGCGCGCCGCCCCCCAGGCGCGACGCGTGCCAGCCACCCAAGTTCGGTCTGCACGGTCGCGCGGAGGTTGGCTGGGGGCGCAACCACGTCCACGATCCCATCGACCTGTGCGGCGGACGCATCGAACCGTGCGGCGGAGAGCAGACGCCAACGTGCGCGCGTCTCACCGATGCGTCGCGCGATGAACGGCGCGATCTGCGCGGGCGCCAGGCCCAGCGACGCTTCAGGCAGCGCAAACATGGCGTCGTCGCTCGCGATCACGCGATCGAGTGCGCAGGCCAGTCCGACACCGCCGCCCATCGCAGATCCCTGTACGACGCCGATGGTGGGTATGGATATGGCCGCCACTCGCTCGAGCATCGCGCCGAACGCGCGGTTGTGCGCCTCGATCGGGTCGCGGCCGGACGGCGCAGGCGACGCCATCAAGGCGAGGAAGCCGTCGAAATCGCCACCCGCGCAAAAGCTGCCCCCAGCCCCCCACAACACCAGCGCGCGCGCCTCATGGTCGGCGTCGACCCGGTCGCACAGCGAAATCAATTCATTGATCATTGGTTCGTTCAGCGCATTGCGCTTCTCGGGCCGGTTGAGGCGCGCGAACCAGAAGGCACCGCGCCGCTCCACTTGCACCAACGCGTCCGTCATGCCCCGGGCCTCGAGAGCGTGCCATTGAGCTTGCAGATGATCGACAGCATGACTTCGTCGGCGCCGCCTCCGATCGAACCCAGCCGGCCGTCGCGGAACAGGCGTGACACGCGGTTTTCCCACGTGAACCCCATGCCACCCCAGTACTGCAGGCACTTGTCCGCCACTTCGCGTGAGAGACGTCCCGCCTTGAGCTTGGCCATCGACGCCAGTTGCGTGACGTCCTGGCCCGCGATCAACAACTCCGTCGCGCGATACACCAGCGCGCGCAGTGCCTCGACTTCAGTCTGCAGTTCGGCGAGCGTGAAGTGCACGACCTGGTTGTCGAGCACGCTGCGGCCGAAGATCTGCCGGCTGCGCGTGTATTCGATGGTGTCGCGGATGGCGTGGTCGAGCCCGCCTAGCGCGTTTGCGGCGCCCCACAGGCGTTCTTCCTGGAATTGCTGCATCTGGTACGTGAAACCCATGCCTTCGTCGCCGATACGATGGCGTTGCGGCACCCGCACGTCGTCGAAGTGGATCTGGGCGGTGTCGGACGACAGCATGCCGAGCTTGCGGATCTGTCGGGCGACGGTCACGCCGGGCGTGCGCATCGGCACCACGATCAGTGACTTGTTGCGATGCGGGCTGCCCTCCGACGTATTGACCAGGCAGCACATCCAGTCGGCCTGCGCGCCGTTCGTGATCCACAGCTTGCCGCCGTTGATGACGTAGTCGCCGCCGTCCTTGCGCGCCGTGGTGCGGATCGCCGCCACGTCGGAGCCGGCGCCTGGTTCGGATACGCCGATGCAGGCCACCTGTTCACCTGCGATGGCGGGCGCGAGGAACTCGTGTTGCAACTCCTCACTGCCGATGCGCGCGAGGGCGGGCGTGGCCATGTCGGTCTGCACGCCGATCGCAAGCGGCACGCCGCCGCACGAGCACGCGCCGAGCGCCTCGGCCAGGACCACGGCGTAGCTGTAATCGAGCGCAGCGCCGCCGACGGACTCGGGCTTGGTCAATCCCAGCAGGCCCAGCTGCCCGAGCTTGCGGAACACGTCGTGCGCGGGAAACGCGCCGGCGTCTTCCCATGCGTCGACCTGCGGGTTGAGCTCCTCGCGGCAGAAACGCTCGACGTTGCGGCGGAGTTCTGTGTGTTCTTGCGTGAGTAGCATGGCGGTCTCGGGGTCAGGGCCGGGCGATGCCGAACGTGAGCGGGCGCAGCGGCAGCGAGTCTGCACGCCGGAACAGCTGCAGCACTTGTGTGAGCACGCGACGCGTGTCACGCGGATCGATGATGCCATCGTCGAGCAGGCGGCCCGACGTGTAGAACGACGACGTCTGTCGTTCGAACGTCTCGACGATCTTTGCGCGCATGCCGTCGATCTGCGCGCGATCGGGTTCGAGGCCGCGATCCCTCGCCGACGCCTCCATGACGATCGCCATGGTGCCCGCCGCTTGTTCGGCGCCCATGACGGCCGTGCGCGCGTTGGGCCAGGAGAACAGGAAGCGTGGCGCAAAGCCACGGCCGCACATGCCATAGTTGCCCGCGCCGTACGACGCGCCGCATTGGATCGTGACCTGCGGCACCGTGGCGTTCGCAACCGCCTGGATCATCTTCGAGCCGTGCTTGATCATGCCGGCGCGTTCCGATTCCTTGCCCACGATGTAGCCGGTCGTGTTCTGCAGGTACACCAGCGGCAACCCTGCCTGGCAACACTGCTGGATGAAGTGCGTGGCCTTGCTCGATCCCGCCGGATCGAGCGGTCCGTTGTTGGTAAGGATGCCCACCGCGAATCCGCCGATCGAGGCATGCACGCAGACTGTGGCGGAGCCGAAGGCGGGCTGGAACTCCATGAAATCCGAATCGTCGCAGAGCCGAGCGATGACCTCGCGCATGTCGACGGGCCGGCGGCCATCGACGGGCATCACGCTGAGCAGTTCGTCGGTCGCGAGGCGCGGCGGAGTCGAGGCGGGTAGGGCGGCTTCGTGGCGGTACCACGCGAGGCGCCGCAGGTGTTCGCGCAGGGCGCGGATGGCGTCGGCGTCGTCTTCGGCGAGGTGTTCGGCGAGGCCCGACACCGTGGCATGCATCAGCGCGCCGCCGAGTTCCTCCTCGGTCGCGATCTCGCCCGTCGCGGCCTTGAGCAAGGGCGGGCCCGCCAGGAATGCGCGTGCGCGGTCGCGCACCATCACGACGAAGTCGGACATGCCCGGCATGTAGGCGCCTCCGGCCGTGGCGCTACCGTGCACGATCGTGAGAACGGGGATGCCAGCGGCGGACAATCGCGCGAGGCGCGCATAGTGCGAGCCGCCCACGATGAAGTCCTCGACGCGATAACGCAGCAGGTTGGCGCCGGCCGACTCGACCAGGTGCACGAACGGCAGCTTGTTCTCCAATGACAACTGCTGTGCGCGCTGGAATTTTTCCAGGCCCATCGGCTGCAGCGCGCCGGCCTCGATGCCCGAATCGTCGACCACGATCACGCAGCGGGCGCCACTGATCTCGCCGATCCCGGCGAGCAGGCCCGCGCCGGGCGTGGACTTCTCGGGATCGGCTTGGTCGAGCAGATAGCCGGCGCAAGCCGAGAGTTCCAGGTAAGGCGCGCCGGCGTCGAGCAGGAGTCCCAGGCGTTCACGTGGCAGCAACTGCCCGCGTTTTGCGAAGCGCGGACCCGCGCGGCCCGAGGCAGCGGCGGCCCGATCGCGCAACTCGTCGTGGCGAGCGAGCAGCGCCAGCATGTGAGTGCGGTTCTCCGCGCAGGCGGTGCCGGCGATGTCCAGGGACGACTTGAATAGCGGCATGCTCCTCCACCTCGGGCGAATCGATGGCGAACTGAGAGCGGATCCTAGAGCAAGCGCTTGCTTGAATAAAGTCCCACGCCTAAGATCGGGCGATGGATCCCCTGCGGCTGAATCCTGCACGTCTCAGTCCGGAGCACGCGGCCCTGCGTGATTCAGTGCGACGATTCGTGGCGCAGGAACTCGAGCCCCATGCGGCCGCCTGGGACGAGGCCGGCGAGTTCCCCCGTGACCTGTACCGGCGCGCCGCGGCAGCGGGCCTGTTCGGCCTGCGCATGCCGGAAGAATTCGGTGGCGCGCCCGATGCGGACTTCCTGCATTCGCTCATCCTGTGCGTCGAGTTGGCGCAATGCGGTTCTGGTGGCCTGCTGGCGTCGCTGCTGTCGCACGCGATCGCGGCGCCGCCAATCGTCGCGCTGGGCACCGCGGAACAGCAGCAGCGCACCCTGCCGCGCATCCTGTCGGGCGAATGGATCGCGGCTCTCGCGATCACGGAGCCGGGCGGCGGCTCGGACGTGGCGGCGCTGCGCACGGAGGCCCGGCGCGACGGCAGCGTGTATGTCGTGAACGGCGAGAAGACCTTCATTACCTCAGGCATGCGGGCAGACCTCTACACCGTGGCCGTGCGCACGGATGCGAATGCCAGGGGCGCGGGTGGCATCTCGCTGCTCCTGGTTGAGCGTGACACAGCCGGCTTCACGCGCGTCCCGCTCAAGAAGATGGGATGGTGGGCTTCCGATACGGCGCAGCTCACGTTCGTCGATGCCCGGGTGCCGACGGCCAACCTGCTGGGCGCGGAGGGCGCAGGCTTTCGCGCGATCATGCATAACTTCACGGCAGAGCGATTCTCGATGGCGGCCTTCGCGCTTGGTTTCGCCTGGGCCTGCTACGGCGAGTCGCTCGCCTGGGCGCAGCAACGCAAGACCTTCGGCCAGCGACTCGTCGACCACCAGGTCGTGCGGCATCGGTTCATCGACATGCTCGCGCAGATCGAAGCGACGCGAGCGCTGCTCGAGGACGTTGCCTGGCGCCTCGACCACGAAGGCGCAGCAAGCCCTGGCGTGGTCGCGTCCGTGTGCATGGCCAAGAACACCGCGACGCGCACGATGCAGTTCTGCGCCGATGCGGCCGTGCAGACTCTCGGTGGGATGGGTTACATGCGCGGCAGCAAGTCCGAACGCATCTACCGCGAGGTCAAGGTCAACATGATCGGCGGCGGCGCCGAAGAGATCATGAAAGACCTGGCCGCCCGGCAGTTGGCGCTATGAGCCCCGCGTCCGTGCGCATACCGCGCAAGCGCATGTCCGGGGAGGACGATGGCAGCCGGCGCACGCAGCTGCTGCGCGCTTCGGCCAGGCTTTTCCGCGAGAAGGGTTACGACGGCACGTCGGTCCGCGACATTGCGCAGGCGACGGGCATGCAGTCCGGCAGCTGGGTGTACCACTTCGCCACGAAGCAGGACATTCTCGCGGCCGTCATGGACGAAGGGCTCGTCGACGCGCTTGTCCGCATCGAAGCCATCGCCGCGCAGGCGTTGCCGCCGCGCGAAAAATTCGCCCAGCTCGTGCGTGCCCATCTCGAGACCCTGCTTGGGCCGGGACAGGACTTCATCCCCGTGGTGCTGTATGAGTGGCGTTCGCTTGCGCCTGCGGCGCGGCGCAGGATCAAAGTCCTGCTGAAGCGCTACGAACACACCTGGAGCAAAGTGATTGCGGCACTGCAGCAAAATGGCGACTGGCCGGGGGGCACGAAGATCGACGCCTTGCTGTTGTTCGGCGCCCTCAACTGGATTACCCGATGGTACGACGACCGGCGGGCGCTCGACCTGGATGCGCTCACCGGCGAATGCATAAGGTTTTTCCTGCGTGGGAATGCGGCGCCGACCGCGCGACGGCGGGCGCGCCGGCCTGCAGCGGGCTCGTCGCGTTGATGCTGGGGAGGGGCAAATTTTTTTGCATGGCAAAAACGCAACGCTTACTCGAGTTGTCATGTGCCGGTCCCACTGGCACCCTTGCAGCAAGGGGACTTTAGGAAGTGGTATTTCGGATACTCCCGACTGCGACCGTGGATGGTCCGGATTAGCCTGACGCATCAAATACGAGTGGTCGCACGGAAGGGAAAGTCCGGAGCGGCCGCGCCATGTGCGGGGCCGCAGGGTGTCCCGTAAGAATCTGCAACTGAGTGGACTCACAGGCAACTGGGGGATTTTGAAAATGACGAGTGAAACGATGAATCGGGATCGTCGCAGCGTGCAGCTGGCGGCGGTAATCGGCACGGTGCTGGCAACGTACGCTGGCAGCGCTGCGGCTCTCGAATTCGAATTCGACAACGGTTCCAAGGTCAATTGGAACACGACGATTTCCGCAGGCGCGAGCTTCCGTGCCTCGGACCCCAGTCGCCTGCTGTACACCAAGGCTGACGGCTCGCTGATTGGCCTCACGTCTGGCCCGCGCCCGCCCGGAACCGGCGTGGCTCGCGGTGACGGGCTCGCAGGCAACCAGGCCGCGAGCAGCGCCAACCTGAATTACGCGTCGGGCGACATGTTCTCGGCGCCGATCAAGATCCTCTCGGACGTCGAGTACAAGAAAGGCAACTTCGGTTTCCTCGTGCGCGGCAAGGCCTGGTACGACTACGCACTGGAGAACACCGAGGTTCGCGTAGGCAACCAGGTCAACAACTACAACGGTGGCCGTCCGGACCTCAACTCGCCGAATTACGGCATACCGGGCTCGTACCCGCCGTGCGTCGGCGCCAACGCCAACAACACGGTGCCGAACTGCATGCCGCTCGACGGCCGGTGGCCGAAAGGCGAGCTGAGCGACCAGGGCTTCGAGACCGAGCAGAAGTTCAGCAACGCGATGCTGCTCGACGCGTACGTCTACGGCTCGTTCGACTTCGAGGGCACGAACCTGCAGCTGCGCCTGGGTAACCAGGTCGTCAACTGGGGTGAAAGCGTCTTCATCCAGGGCGTGAACCAGATCAACCCGATCGACGTTCCGGCCGCCCGCCGCCCCGGCACCGAGCTCAAGGAAATCCTGCTCCCAGTCTGGATGGCCTACGCCAACTGGGGTTTCGACTGGGGCTCGATCGAAGCGTTTTACCAGCTCGAATGGCAGAACACGTCGATCGACGGTTGCGGCACGTACTGGGCCGTCACCGAGAACAACATCTCCACCAACGCTGGCCGGTGCAACAGCGCCACGGTCATCACGTCGGTCATCGGCGGTGCGATTTCCGGTACGTCGTCGCCGTTGTATCCGCAGCTCGGCTCCAACCCGTACGCGCAGGCCAATGGCTTGTACGTGCCGCTGGTGGACGGCAAGGACGCGCGCGACGACGGCCAGGTCGGCATCGCGATTCGTTTCCCGATCGAGCCGCTCGACACCGAGTTCGGCTTTTACGCCCAGCGCATCCACAGCCGGTTGCCGATCATCTCGGGACTCGCCGGTTCGCTGCCGTCCGAATTGCCGGGTGGCGCATGGATTCTTGCCCCGGGCACGTTGAGCCCGCTGCAGACCAGTCCGTATCCGGTGGCTTTCATGAACGCCGGCCTGCCGGTGTGGCGCGTGCCGGGCTCGGGTGCGAACCCGCTCGACCCGAACGACGACACCGTCCTGCGCGGCCCGGCCGCCGCGCATGCCGCGTTGGGCGCCAAACTCGGCGTGCCCGTGACGCCGGGACGTTCGTTCTGGGAATACCCCGAGGACATCCAGATCTTCGGCATCAGCGCAGCGACCAACCTCTTCAGCTGGTCGGTTTCGGCTGAAGCAAGCTACCAGAAAGACGTGCCCGTGCAGATCAACGGCAACGACCTGCTGAACGGGTTGTTGTCATTCGTCGGCCCCAACGCGGCGGAAGGCCTCGCTGCGGCACAGCAGGGCGCGGGCGGCTATGCGCAAGGTTACGACCTGTTCGACAAGCGCCAGTTCCAGTTGAACGGCGTCAAGACCTTGAGCAACATCTTCGGCGCGGAGAGCATGCTGATCATCGCGGAAGTAGGCGCGCAGAATAACGGCGTGCCTGACTACACCAAGGGAGCGGTGCGTTATGGCCGCGGCTTCGCTTTCGGCTTCGGCTCGAACCAGCAGTTGGCGCAGAACCCGGCGACGGCGCTCACGGGCGGCAACACCTGCACGCCGACACTGTCACTGGCGCCTGTCCCGATCCCGAATCCGACGTACAACCCGCAGCCGAACGGCTGCAAGAACGACGGCTACGTGACGGACTTCGCGTGGGGTTATCGCATGCGCGTCAATGCCGACTACAACAACGTGTTCGACAGCGGCATCACTGTCACTCCGAGCGTGTTCTGGTCCCATGACGTCGAGGGCGTGTCGATGGACCCCACGTTCAACGACGGCCGCCAGACGATCGGCCTGGGCCTCAAGTTCAGCCTCAACAAGCGCTATACGCTTGAGACCAACTACGTCAATTACAACGAGGCGAAATACGATCCGCTCGGCGATCGCGACTATTACTCGGTCAGCGCCAGCATGACCTTCTGATCGGAACCAGGAGATTGCAACGATGAAGACCATCAACAAAGTGCTCGCCACTGCGGTAGCAGCGGCGAGTCTGCTCGGCACGGCGCTGCCTGCTTACGCCAAGCTCAGCGCCGCGGAAGCCGCGCGCCTGGGTGCAGACCTCACGCCGATGGGCGCCGAGAAAGCCGGGAACAAGGACAGCACCATTCCCGCCTGGACCGGCGGTCTCTGCTCGCCGCCTGCGGGCTGGGCAGCAGGCAAGGGGTATGTCGATCCTTTCGCCGGCGACAAGCCTAAGTTCACCATCACCAAAGCCAATGCAGCGCAGTACAAAGACAAGCTGACGCCAGGCACGCTCGCGCTGCTCGCGAAGTACGACAACTTCAAGATGCCGGTCTACGAGACCCGCCGGACGGCATGCTTTCCGGACTCGGTGTACGCGGACGTCAAGGCGAACGCGCCGAAGCTCGAACTCAATGGCTTCGGCATCACGGGCGGGCGCGCGGACGTGCCGTTCCCGATCCCGAAGAGCGGCATCGAAGCGATCTACAATCACCAGCAGCGTTACCTCGGGCCTGGCGTACTGCGCGAGTACAACAGCTTCCCGGTGCGGGCAAACGGCGATTTCTACAAGATCGGTGCGCGCGAGTACCGCATCTTCAATACGAGCCTGGACCAGCCGCAGGACAACCTGCTGCTGGCGTTCCAGTCGGCCTTCACTACACCGGCGACGCTCGAGGGCACGATGTTCCTGGTGCACGAGCCCGTCGACCAGGTGAAGCAGACACGCTCGGCCTGGATCTACAACGCGGGACAGCGGCGCGTTCGCCGCGCACCGGACCTGGCCCACGACAACTTCACGGACGGCACGGAGGGCATGCGCACGTCCGACCAGTTCGACGCCTGGAACGGCGCGCCGGACCGCTATGAGTGGAAGCTGATCGGCAAGAAGGAAATCTACGTCCCTTACAACGCTTACAAGCTGGCCGACAAAAAGCTCAAGTACAAGACCGACATCATCCAGAAGGGCACGATCAATGCCGACCTCATGCGCTACGAACTGCACCGCGTGTGGGAGGTGGAGGCCACGCTCAAGCCGGGGAGCAAGCACATCTACGGCAAGCGGGTGTTCTACATCGACGAGGATTCCTGGTCAGTGATGTACGAAGACGCCTATGACACGCGCAAGCAGCTCTGGCGCATCGGCGTCCATCCGCTGATGCAGTTCTACGACGCGAAGATCCCGTATTACCGCGCCAATGTCTGGCACGACCTGAACAGCGGTGCGTACTATGCCGCGGGCCTGGACAACGAGATCAAGACGCCGTGGGACTGGAACCAGAAGGGCAAGTGGGGCGACTTCCAGCCCGATGCGCTGCGGCGCATGGGTACCAAGTAACCGCGCATACGGGGGCAGATGCCTCGTTTGAGCTGACGATGGCCGGCCTGCGGTTTTGCCGCGGCCGGCCGTTTTACGGCAGGGGAAGCTCTGCCGCGGGGGATAGAAGACAATGACGTATCGGGCAGTATTTGCCTGTGCCTTGCTTGGCGCGACGCTCTGCTGTTTTGGCGCGCCTGCGCGCAGCGAGGACAAAGCCGCCGCGGCGAGGCCTGGTTCCACTGTGGTTGTCGATGTGCGCAGTGACCGGATCGTGCTGCTCGACATCGCCCGCGCCGGCAATCGACTCATAGCCGTCGGCGAGCGCGGCTTCGCACTCGTCTCCGACGATGGCAAGGCATGGAAGGGCGTGCAGACCCCCGTCACGCGGCAGCTCACCGGCGTGGCATTCAAGGACGACAAGGTCGGCGTCGCGGTCGGGCACGGCGGCTCGTTCGTACGCACGGACGATGGCGGCACGACCTGGACCCAGGTCGTCGTCGACGACGCGGGTCCCGACTCCCTGCTCGGCGTGACACACCTCGATGGCGACCATTTCATTGCCTACGGCGCATTCGGGCTGTACTTCGATTCAATTGATGCCGGCAAGACGTGGCAGCGTGGCATGGTGTTGTCCGAAGATTTCGACCGCCACATTTCCGAGGTCATCGCGGTCGGCACGTCGCTGCTGCTGGTCGGCGAGTCCGGCACGCTCGCGAGGTCCGATGACGGCGGCGCCACATGGGTCGCGCTCACGTCGCCGTACCAGGGATCGTTCTTCGGCGCGCTGGCGGGCAAGGACGGCAGCGTCCTTGCCTTCGGCATGCGTGGCAACGTCTACCGGACGCTCGACCTGGGCGCGACGTGGCAGAAGGTCGAGACGGGCACGACCGTGTCATTCATGTCGGGCCAGCAACTCGCCGACGGGCGTGTGATGCTCGTTGGCAACTCCGGCCTGATCGCCGAAAGCGCCGACGGAGGTCAGAGTTTCGTGCTGCACACGGCCAAACCCGGGAAAGGCTTTGCCGGCCTGGTCGAGAAGACGGGCGGCGGCATCCTCTTCGCGGGCGAAAGCGGCATCACGCCGCTCGACCCGGCCTGGCTCAAGGGCCAGTAACGGCAGCGGGCAAGGACACAATATAAATGGCGAACGACGTTAAGCCCGGCATGAGTGCCGACGATGCCGCGATCGAGAGGATCCAGTTCGGGCCGGACTGGGTCGGCAAGATTTCCTACTGGATTTTCCACTACCGCAAGCCGCTGCTGATCCTGTTCATCGTGATCACGGTCCTGCTGGGCGCGATGGCGAGTCAGCTGCGCGTGCAGGCGGCGTTCACCAAGATGATCCCGCTTAAGCACCCCTACATGGCGACGTTCCTGGAGTACCAGTCGGACTTCGGCGGCGCCAACAAGGTGCTGGTCGCGCTGCAGAACAAGAAAGGCAACATCTACGACAAGCAGTTCATGGAGTCGCTGCGCAAGGTCACCGAGGAGGTTTTCTACATCCCCGGCATCGAGCGCAGCTCCGTGGCGTCGCTGTTCACCTCGAACGTGCGCTTCACCGAGGTGGTCGAGGACGGCTTCCGCGGGGGCAACGTGGTTTCCGCCGATTTTGCGGGCACCCCCGAGCAGATGCAGAAAGTGCAGGAGAACCTGCTCAAGTCCGATTGGGTCGGGCGACTGGTCTCGAACGACCAGACCGCAGCGATGGTCGTGGCGACACTGATGGAGAACGACCCCGAAACGGGCGAGCGACTCGACCTGCAGGCGGTGGCAGCCCAGCTCGAGGGGATCCGCGCCAAGTACGAGAACGAGAACACCGGCGTCCACATCATCGGGTTCGCCAAGGCGGTGGGAGATATCGCGAAGGGCGCTGCGGGCGTGCTCGTGTTCTTCGGCATCGCGTTCGTGATCACTGCGCTGCTGCTGTACTGGTACTCCGGCTCGCTGATGATCACAGCACTGGCGCTGATCTGCGCGATTGTGCCCGTCATCTGGCTGCTTGGCCTGCTGCCGGTCTTCGGCCTGGGGCTGGACCCGATGTCGATCCTGGTGCCGTTCCTGATCTTCTCGATCGCCGTCTCGCACGCGGTGCAGATGACCAACGCCTGGCGGCTCGAGACCCTGCATGGCGCAGACGGCATCACCGCCTCGACGCATTCGTTCCAGAAGCTGTTCATCCCGGGCGCGATGGCCTTGCTCGCGAACGCGCTCGGCTTCATGGTCATCGCATTCGTCGAGATCGAGATCGTGCGCGAGCTCGCCTTCACGGCGACGATCGGCGTCACGGTGATGATCATCACCAACAAGATGCTGCTGCCGATCCTGCTCTCCTACTATAAGTTCACGCCCGAGCAGGCCTCGAAACTGGCCGGCAAGGAAACGGCGGGCGACTGGCTCTGGGAACGCGCCGGCGTGCTCGCAACCAAGAGGGTCGCGTGGATCCCGATCGTCATCGGACTCGGGCTGCTGGCCTTCGGCCTGTCGCAGGCACGGCACCTGCACATCGGCGACATCGGCAAGGGCGTGCCTGAGTTGCGGCCCGACTCGCGCTACAACCAGGACGTCGGGATGATCACCGGCCACTTCGCAATCGGCGTCGACCTGCTGCAGGTCATTGCCGAAGCGAAGCCGGCGGACGACGAAGACTCGCCCTGCGTCGACCGTGAGGTCATGGACAAGATCGAGGACTTCGAATTCCAGATGCGCCAGGTCGAGGGCGTCGCGACCGTGCGCAGCCTAGCGGGCTTCGTCAAGTCGATGACCCAGTCGTTCGCGGAAACGTTCGCGAAGTGGCGCATGCTGCCTGAGAGCCGCGCGCAGATCGCGCAGGGCGTCGGCTATGCCACGCGCCTCGGCAACGAGTTCATGAACTCGCGCTGCACCGCGATGCCGATCAGCATCTACACCTCCGACCACCAGGCGCAGACGATCGAGCACATCGTCGACAAGGTCAAGGAATTCAAGGCTGCCGGCGGCGATACCGAGCGTGTCACGTTCCGGCTTGCCAGCGGCAACGTGGGCGTCATGGCTGCCACCAACGAGGCGGTGCACGCGGCGGACAAGTGGGTGAACCTGGCGCTGTTCGCGTCGGTGCTGTTGCTGTGCCTGATCACGTTCCGCTCGTTCCCGATCACGCTCTGCATCATCCTGCCGTTGGCGCTGGTGACGATCCTCTGCAACGCGCTCATGGCGATGCTCGGCATCGGCGTAAAGGTGAACACGCTGCCCGTCGTGGCGCTGGGCGTAGGCGTGGGCGTCGACTACGGCATCTACCTGTTCGAACGCATGAAGCACGAGATGGAAGACGGCGGCCTCAAGCTGCAGGACGCATTCGTCGAGGCGCTCAAGCAGCGCGGCACGGCATCGGTGTTCACTGCGGTGACGATGACCGTCTCCGTGGCGACCTGGACGTTCTCGGCCCTGAAGTTCCAGTCCGACATGGGCATCCTGCTGTGCTTCATGTTCCTGGTGAACATGTTCGGCGCCATCCTGCTGCTGCCGGCGCTTGCGGCGTACCTCGTCGGGGACCGCAGGCAGGCCGCGAAGCCCGATACGAAGTCGCCCGCCGCGGCCGTTTGAGGCGCTGATAGCAAAGAGCCGGCGCAATGGCCGGCTCTTTTCTGCGAGGGACGGCCGCGTGGCCGGTCAGCCTCAGGCGGTGATTGTGACGCGCCGATCCTTGACCAGCTGGTCCAGCCGTTCGATGAACTGCTTTTCCTTCTGGCTCACCAGCTCGCCACCGATGCCGAACACGTCGCCTTCGCGTGCTGCACGAGCGACGCGCATAGCCAGCGACATCACGAATTCGCTGTAATGCATGAGGTCTACTGCGGTGCCGTGCGTGCCCAATGCGTCCAGCGCGTGCCGCGCGGTTTCGAGGGCCTTTTCCTGGAGGCGGTCGGGCGTGCGGTGACTCTCGTCCAGCGTGTAGAACCATTTCCGCACGTCGTCCTGGGCATGCATGATGTGCGTGCTGCCGCCGATTTCGCTGACGAGCGGATGCGTGCTGTTGGTTGCGTCGACGATCGCCTGCAGGCCCGCCGAACGTTCGAGCATTTCATCGAAGGCGCTGCCGCCGGCAGCCGAAACGGCAATCATCACGTGGTGAGGCGTGTTGCGCACGGCCTGCCACTGCGCGGTCGTGAGCTTGTCCCTGGTCAGCATTGGCAACTCCCCTTTTCTGGTCGCCCGGATCATACCCTCCAACGGGCAGAGGTTACACGATGAACGTCCTGAATCAGCCGCTGCGACTGCCCTGTGGCGCGACACTGCCGAACCGGCTGGCCAAGGCTGCGATGACGGAAGGGCTGGCGGACCCATGGCTGCGCGCGACGCCGGCGTTGGAGCGGCTTTACCGCGCCTGGAGCGAGGGTGGCAGCGGCTTGCTCCTGACCGGAAACGTCCAGATCGATCGATTCGACCTCGAGCGCCCCGGCAATGTTGCGATCGACCAGACGGAACCGCGCACGTTCGATGCGGACGCGCGCGCCAGGCTGTCGCGATGGGCCCGGGCCGCACAGACGGCGGGCAACCACGCCTGGGTGCAGGTCTCGCACGCGGGCAGGCAGACGCCACGTTATGTCACAGGGCGGCCGCTGGCGCCGTCCGCGGTGCAACTGGAGCTGCTCGGCAATTATGCGCGGCCGCGCGCGCTGACCCAGTCGGAGATCGTCGCGCTCGTCGGTCGGTTCGCGCATGCGGCGCAGGTGGTGCGTGAGACCGGCTTCACGGGCGTGCAGGTGCACGGCGCCCACGGCTACCTGATCAGCTCGTTCCTGTCGCCTGTTACCAACCGCCGCACCGACGCCTGGGGCGGCTCGCTCGCCAACCGCGCGCGCTTCCTGCTCGAGACGCTGCGTGCCGTGCGCAAGGCCGTCGGACCGGATTACCCGGTCGCGCTCAAGCTCAACTCGGACGATTTCCGCAAGGGTGGCTTCTCGCACGAGGAATGCCTGCAGGTCGTCGCGTGGCTCAACGACGAACACGTCGACCTGCTCGAGGTTTCGGGCGGCACCTATGAACAGCCGCGGCTGATCGGCTTCGAGGGGCGCAGCGAGGACGTCGTGCCCGTGCGCCGCAGCACGCGCGCGCGCGAAGCCTATTTCCTCGAGTACGCGACGGCGATCCGCCGTGTGGCACAGATGCCGCTGATGGTCACGGGCGGCTTCCGCTCACTTGCCGGCATGGAGGCGGCCCTCGGCGGGGAGGCGGGCGAGGGCGGTGATTGCGACGTCATCGGGCTCGGTCGTCCGCTGTGCTGGATGCCGGACTTTCCGCGGCGCCTGCTGCAGGGCGAGATGCAGGAAATCCGCGACCTGGACGACAGGCTGCGGTTGCGCGAGCGCGGCTGGCTCTCGCCGCAGGGCACCACGGTGATGGCGAAGGCGCTGAACGCGTTCGCCGCGCAGTCCTGGTACTACTGCCAGCTTTTCCGCCTGGCCGAGGGGCAGCCGGCGCAGCTTGATCGCAGCGTCTTCTCGACGTTGCGCGAGTATCTGCGGGCGGAGCTCAAGGCCGCGTATCGGACGCGACGCGTCTACCCGCGGACCGCGTAGTCACATCGAGTCACGACATCACTCGAGCTCGCTCGTGCTGCAGAGGCGAGCAGGGTCCCCACTTGCAAGCACCCTTGCGTCGCGTGCTAGCCTTTTCTCGTATCCAGTCGAAGGAGCCTCCATGCGTGTCATCCTGCTGTTCGCACTGCTTGCGTCGACGAGCCCGTCTGCAATGGCCGAGGTCATCGAGAAACCGGCCGCGGTGGTCGAGAAACCCGCCGCGCTCGTCGCGGACGGCATGCCTGCCGTGCCCGCGGAGCTTGCCGAGCGCACACGTCCTTACATGGAGTTCCGCACGGCCGCGTTCCTCGGCTGGCACCCGCAGGATCGCTCGCTGCTGGTCGCGACGCGTTTCGGCAACACGAACCAGGTTCACCGCGTCGCGCAGCCGGGGGCAGCGCGCCAGCAGCTGACGTTCGAGGAAGACCGCATCAACGCCGCCTCGCATGCACCTGTGACCGGCGACGTGACGGTCGTGCAGAAGGATGTCGGCGGCAATGAGTTCTTCCAGCTCTACGCGCTGGCGAACGGCCGGCTCACGCTGCTGACCGACGGCAAGAGTCGCAATCAGTTAGGCGCGTGGAGCCACGACGGCAAGCGCATCGGGTATTCGTCGACCCGTCGCAACGGCACTGACACGGATCTCTTCGTGATGGACCCGCGAGACCGATCGACCGATCGAATGGTTGCGCAGATGCAGGGTGGAGGCTGGTCCATTGTCGATTTCACTCCCGATGGCAAGCTGGCGCTCGTCAGGGAATACGCGTCGATCACGAAATCGAACCTGTGGTTGCTCGACGTGACTTCGGGCGCGCTGACGTCGATCGGCGACCACGCCAGGGCCATCGCGTATGGCGGTGCGCAGTTCGCGCCGGACGGCACGCTGTGGGTCACCTCGGACGAGGGCTCTGACTTCCAGCGACTCGGCACGCTGGACGTCAAGTCCGGTGAATTCAAGTCGCGGACACCGGAGACTAAGTGGGACGTAGAGGACTTCGAGGTGGCCGACGATGGCAGCTTCGTTGCGTATTCGGTCAACGAGGCCGGGCGCAGCGTGTTGCGCATACTCGACATGGATAGCGGCACGTCCAGAAGCGTTGCGACGCCAGCCGGGACGATCAGCGGAATCGCGATAGCGCCCTGGGGTGAAATCGGCCTGACGTTCACGTCGGCGAAGAGCCCCGCAGACGCGTTCTCGGTCGATCCCAGGACGCTCGCGCTCCGGCGTTGGACGACCAGCGAGACGGGCGGCCTGGACCCGAATGCGAATGCCGAGCCCGAGCAACTGCAGGTCAAGAGCTTTGACGGTGTGCAGGTGTCGGGCTTCCTGTACCGGCCCGACGCGAAGAAATTCCCAGGACCGCGCCCGCTGATCGTCAACATCCACGGTGGACCGGAGGTCCAGTCTCGCCCCGGTTTTCTCGGCCGCAATAATTACCTGATCAATGAACTCGGCATTGCGATCTTCTATCCCAACGTGCGCGGTTCGGCGGGATACGGCAAGAAATTCGTCGGTCTCGACAACGGCCCTTTCCAGCGCGAAGACTCGGTGCGGGACATCGGCGCGTTCCTCGATGCGCTCGCCAGGGACCCCGGGCTCGATGCAAACCGATTTGCCGTGACGGGTGGTTCGTACGGCGGCTACATGTGTTATGCAACGTCGGTCTTTTATAGCCCGCGACTCGACGGCGCGTTGTGCGTCGTGGCGATCTCGAACTTCGTGACGTTCCTCGAGAACACCCAGAGCTATCGGCGCGACCTGCGGCGCGTGGAATACGGCGACGAGCGCGATGCGCAGCAACGCAAGAAGCTGCTCGAGATCTCACCATTGACGCGAGTGAGCGAAATCAAGTTGCCAGTGATGGTCGTTACCGGCGCGAACGACCCCCGCGTGCCTGCGAGCGAAGCCGAGCAGATTGTCGCTGCCATACGCGCAAATGAACGCACGGCGTGGCACCTGGTTGGCAAGGACGAAGGCCATGGCTTTGCGAAGAAGGCCAACCAGGATTACCAGTTCTGGACGAGCCTGATGTTCTGGCAGCAGACGTTGCTGGGACAGGACGCCAAGGCCGAGTGAGGGCACAAGGGGGTTCGCCCAAACGACGGACCCTCACCCGCGCGCTGCGCGACCTCTCCCACTAAAGTGGGAGAGGTGCGGACCTCAGCGCGGTGCGCGACCTCTCCCACTGCAGTGGGAGAGGTGATCCAGCACGAGCTCAGCGATTCGCTCGGGCTGCTCCAATGGCAGCCAGTGGCCCGCGTTGTCGATGCGCTCGTAGCGCCAGGGCGCCTGCATGCGTCGCGCGGATTTGCGCATCTGGTCCTCGGCGAGGAAATGATCGCGGGAACTCCAGACACCGAGTGTGGGCACGCGGCACGGCTCCCACGACCCGAGCAGCACCCGCCGCAAATTGGCGCGATACCAGTTGAGACCGGCCGTCAGGCGGCCGGGGCGCGACAGGTCCTGCACGCACTGCTCCAGCTGTGGGTGCTGCCGGGCCCAGCCGCGCAATCCCGCGTAGTCGCGCTGCTCGAGCCATCGTTCGCTGAGACCGGGAAACTGCCAGAACAGTGTGTAAAGTCCTTTCACCTTCTGCTCCATGCCGGAGACCGCGTATTCGCGCGGATGGCCCACGGACAGCGCGACGAGCGAACTTACGACCTGCGGATGTTCCAGCGCAAGACACCATCCCGCCACCGCACCCCAGTCGTGTCCCACGACGTGAACCGGCGCATCGGCTGTCAGTCGAGTGACCAGCGTGCGCAGGTCCGCCACCACGTTTCCCAGTGAGTAATCGCTGACACGAGGCGGCGCGTCGGACTGCCCAAAACCGCGGAGGTCGGGCGCGATGACGCGACAACCCGCTTGCACCAGAATCGCCATAACCGGCGTCCACAGCGCGGACGAGTCAGGAAAACCGTGCAATAACAACACGGCCGGACCTTTTCCCGACTGGCGTACGTGCAGGACCACGCCGCTGGCCGAAACCCTCGAATGGGTGGTCGCGAACATCGTTGCCTCCGCCGTGCGCCCCGGGCCCGAATCGCGCGTCGAGCTTAGCGCAATCTGGCGACAACGCAGCGGCCAAGCCGGCCTTTCTCGGGCGGCGGAACGAGGGCATCATTCCCGCTTCGTTGCCTTCCGTTACGCCGAGGTTCCAGGATGAACGTCCGCAAGCCCCTGTTCGCTTTTACGCTGGCCCTGGTCGTGGCCGCGTGCGCCACCAGTCCCACTGGACGCAAGCAGCTGATGCTGGTTTCCGAGGACACGGCGATCCAGTCTTCGCGGCAGGCGTACGCGCAGGAGATGGGCAAATACCAGAAACAAGGCAGGCTCGTCTCTGATCCAAAGGTACTTGCCCGGGTCAATGTCATCACCGAGCGGCTCGTCGCGCAGGCCGTGAAGATGCGTCCGGACAGTGCCAAGTGGCAGTGGAGCGTGCAGGTCATCGACGACCCCAAGACGGTCAATGCCTGGTGTATGGCTGGCGGTCGCATGGCGATCTACACGGGCCTGATCCTGAAAGTGGATCCCACTGACGACGAACTGGCGCAGGTGATGGGTCACGAGATCGCGCATGCGCTTGCCAACCACACGGCAGAACGCATGTCGACGGCGATGGCTGCGAACGCAGGCATTCTTGCGGCCGGACTGTTGTCTGACAATCCGGGCCAGGCGATGGCGATGGCGGCCACGGCAGCGACGGTCGCGGTCAAGCTTCCGAACAGCCGCGCGTCGGAGAATGAAGCGGACCAGATCGGCATCGAGCTGGCGGCGAAGGCAGGCTACGACCCGCGCGCGGCTATCACGTTATGGCAGAAGATGGGCAAGGTCGGCGGCGGCGCGCCGCCCGAGTTCCTCAGCACGCATCCGAGCGATGCGACGCGGCAGGAACGCCTCAGCGCGCTGGCACCTAAAATGATGCCGTACTACCAGGGTGGCGGGATGCGAGCCAAGTATCCGGTGCGCATGGGACCGGCTGGCGTCTGATCCGCCGCAAATGACATCAGGTCCACCGCCACCGCTCGCTGCAGTCCGCCCGCACGAAGTCGAATCGCCGCACGGCGTGCGCGTCGACGATTACTACTGGTTGCGTGACGACACGCGCACCGCGCCGGACGTCCTTGCGTACCTGCACGCCGAGAACGACTACCGCGAAATCGTCACGGCGGCGTGGAAGCCGCTGGAGGACGAACTCTATCGCGAGATCGTCGGTCGCATCGAGCAGGACGACACCAGCGTACCGTACCGTGACAATGAGTACTGGTACCTGCGCCGCTATGACGCGGGTGACGAGTACCCCGTTTATGCACGACGGGCAGGTGGCGCCGAAGGTCCCGAGCAGGTGGTGCTCGACCTGCGCGAGAACGCACAGGGACTCGATTTTTACGATGTCGGCACGATCGAGGTCAGCAACGACAACGAGCTGCTGGCGTTCACGGAAGACGCCGTCGGGAGGCAGCAGTACACGCTGCGCTTCAAGTCGCTCCTCACCGGCGAGTTGCTGCCGGACGTCGTACCGAACGTGGAGGAGGGCGTCGTCTGGACAGCCGAAAACCGCCGCGTGCTCTACGTGGAAAAGGACCCGGTTACCTTGCTCGGCCTGCGGGTACGCATGCACGAGCTGGGCACCGATCCGGCCCTCGACCCCGTCGTCCACGAGGAAACTGACGAATCGTTCTACACCTCGGTGGGCCTGACCAAGGACCGGCGCTTCCTGGTGATCGAGTCGACCAGCACGGTCACGACCGAGGTGCGCTACGCAGCCGCCGATGATCCGGGCCTGCGGTTCCAGGTGTTCCTGCCACGAGAGCGCGGACACGAATACTCGGTCGATCACGTCGGTGAACGCTGGGTGATCCGCAGCAACTGGCAGGCCGCGAACTTCCGCTTGCTCGAGGCCACGACGGAGCAGGCTGCGGCGCGCGAGCAATGGCGCGAGCTGATCGCGCATCGTGACGATGTGCTGATCGCGGGATTCGACCTCTACGAGAAATTCCTCGCCATCGAAGAGCGGGTCGATGGCCTGCGCAAGATACGTGTCCGGCATTGGGATGGGTCGCGCGAATTCCACCTCGACTCCGACGAGCCCGCCTACCGCATGGCGCTCGACGCAAACGAGGAAGTCGACAGCGAAGTCGTTCGCTACACGTACACCTCGCCGACCACGCCGCGCACGACGTACGACTACGACGTTCGCACCGGCGAAAAATTGTTGCTGAAGCGCGAGCCGGTGCTGGGTGACTTCGATCCGTCGCGCTATGAAACCCGTTACCTGTGGGTCCCCGCCCGTGATGGCGAGCGGGTGCCGGTCGCGATCGTCTATCGCCGCACCCAGTTCCGCCAGGACGGCAGCGCACCGTTGCTGCAGTACGGTTACGGCGCCTACGGCATCTCGTCCGACCCGACCTTCTCGTCGAGCGTGCTGTCACTGCTCGATCGCGGCTTCGTCTATGCCATTGCGCAAGTGCGGGGCGGGCAGGAGCGCGGCCGGCGCTGGTACGATGCGGGCCGCCTGCTGGAGAAGCGGCATTCGTTCGAGGACTTCATCGACGTCACCCGCTACCTTGTAGCGGAAGGTTACGCCGATCCGCAGCGCGTGTTTGCGCGCGGTGGCAGTGCCGGCGGTTTGCTCGTTGCAGGGGCTGCCAACATCGCGCCGGAGCTGTACCGCGGCATCGTGGCGCACGTGCCGTTCGTCGACATCGTGACGACGATGCTCGATGACAGCATCCCGCTCACGACCAACGAGTACGACGAGTGGGGCGATCCAGGCGAGCGCACGTTCTACGACTACATGCTGGGCTATTCACCGTACGACAACGTGCAGGCGCAGGCCTATCCAGCCTTCTACGTGACGACGGGGCTCTGGGACAGCCAGGTGCAGTATTACGAGCCCGCGAAGTGGGTGGCTAAGTTGCGCCGTCTCAAGACCGACGATCGGCTGCTCGTCATGAAGGTCAACATGGAGGCGGGGCACGGTGGCAAATCCGGCCGCTTCGAGCACTTGCACGAGGTGGCTGAGGAATACGCATTCCTGCTGGTGCAGGCGGGTTTCACGCCGTAGCGCGCGGCGCAAAAGAAAAGGCCCCTTCCGCATGAAGGGGCCTTCAGTCCTGCAACGTTCGATTACTTGGCAGTAGTCGCCGCGGCTGCGGGCTTCGGCACCGGGAAGTCGCGCTTGCGCATCAGCGCGGCGATGTCCGGATCGTGGCCGCGGAACTGTCGATACGCACTGGCGGGGTCGACCGTGTTGCCAAGGCTGAACACGTTGTCGCGCAGTCGCTTCGCAACGGCCTTGTCCCACGGTCCGCCGGCCTCGGTGAACGCTTCCCAGGCGTCCGCCGTGATCGTGTCCGACCACAGGTAACTGTAATAGCCCGCCGAGTAGCCGTCACTGGAGAAGACGTGGTTGAACTGCGGCGTGCGGTGCCGCATCACGATCTCAGCGGGCATGCCAAGCGCGGCGAGAGTCTCGCGCTCGAACTTGTCCGGGTCGATCTTCTGCGAGCCCGCTAGGTGCAGCTTCATGTCGACCAGGGCGCTCGACAGGTATTCGACCGTCTTGAAGCCCTGGTTGAACTTCTCCGCGGCCGTGATCTTGGCGACGATCGCCGCCGGAATCGGCTTGCTGGTCTGGTAGTGGAGCGCGTAGCGGTTGAGGATTTCGGGCGTCGAGAGCCAGTGTTCGAGCAACTGCGACGGAAACTCGACGTAATCGCGCGGCACGGCCGTGCCCGCCACCGATGGGTAGTTCACGTTCGAGCTCAGGCCATGCAGCGCGTGGCCGAATTCGTGGAACAACGTCCTCGCGTCTTCCCAGCTGACCAGCACGGGTTCACCGGGCTTGCCCTGCACGAAGTTGGAGTTGTTGGACACGATCGTCTGCACGTCGCCATCGAAGCGTTCCTGGCTGCGGTATGCGTTCATCCACGCACCCGAACGCTTGCCCTTGCGCGCATAGGGATCGAAGTACCACAGGCCGACGAGACCGCCACTCGGGTCCGTGACTTCCCAGACGCGCACGTCGGGGTGGTAGACCGGCACCTTGGCGGCATCGACCGGCTTGAAGTGGAAGCCGAACAGCTCCTTCGCCATGTAGAACATGCCTTCGCGCAGCTTTTCGAGCTGCATGTAGGGCGTGATCTGCGTCTCGTCGAGGTCGTACTTCGCCTTGCGCACTTTCTCGGCGTAGTAACGGTAGTCCCACGGTTCGATCTTGATGCCGGACTTCTCGGAGTCGGCAATCTTCTGCATGTCCGCGACCTCTTCGCCGACCCGCGCGACGGCCGGCGTCCAGACCGCTTCCATCAACTCCATGGCGCGATCCGGCGTCTTCGCCATCGTGTTTTCGAGGCGCCAGTGGGCATGCGTCGCGTACCCTAGCAGCTGCGCACGCTCTGCGCGCAGCTGCAGGATGCGCGTGATGGTCGCGTTGTTGTCGGTCGCGTCACCGTTGTCGCCACGGTTGACGAACATGCGCCAGGCTTTTTCGCGAACCTGGCGGTTGTCTGCATACGTCAGTACCGGTTCGATACTGGAACGCGTATTGGCGATGGCCCACTTGCCTTTCTGACCGCGGCCCGCGGCGCCTTCGGCCATCGAATCGCGCACGCCCTGCGGCAAGCCGACGAGGTCCGCCTCCTGGTCGAGGTAGATCACGCCTTCGCTCTCGTCCTTCAGCACGTTCTGGCCGAACGTGGTGAACAGCGTGGCGAGTTCCTGGTTGATCTCCGCCGTGCGCTTCTTAGCCGCCGCGTCGAGCTTGGCGCCGGCACGGACGAAGTTGGTGTAGTACACCCATGCGAGCCGCTGTTGTTCTGGCGTGAGGCCCGACGTACTGCGCGAGTCGTAGACCTTGGCGATGCGCTCGAACAGCTGCGGGTTCTGTGTGATCTGGTGTTGAACGCGGCCAGCTTCGGCTCCATCACGCGCTCGACCGCCTGCACGGCGTCATCGCTCATCGTGGAGCCGTAGACGCCATAGATCGTGCCGACGCGCTCGAGCGCACGGCCTGAGCGCTCGAGCGCCGCAATCGTGTTGTCGAAGGTCGGCGCCGCAGGATCGTTGGCGATCAGGTCGATCGCGGCCAGCTGCTGCGTCATACCGGCTTCGAGCGCAGGCTGCAGGTCGGCGACCTTGACCTTGTCAAACGCCGGCACGCCGCCGTACGGCCCGGTCCACGGAGCGAGCAGCACGTTGGCGGGTACTTCAGCGGGGGCGGCTGCAACAGCAGCGGTGTTCGTGGGCTTCATGGCGGCAGCGTTGACGGTGAATAATATGAGCAGCGCAATGGCGCTGGCCGAGGCCAGGGTCGTCTTCATGGAGGTTCGTAACTCCGGTTAATCATGGGGTGGCACGGAGCCGCCAAGATTACCTCACGCGGCGTCCGGGTCCAACCCGCGGAGTGGCAACCTGAAATGCCTGCGCAACGCGGGGTGCTCAATTGCCGCGGCGGCCAGCGCTGTCAGCACGGTGACCGTGCCGAGGATCGCCAGCAGACGAAGGTAGGGTTGGCCGTGGCCCATGCGCATCTGCGCAAGGCTGACAGCCGTCACGGCCCATTCGACCGCCGCGATCGCAAGCACCACTTGCACGACGCGTCCAGCCCAGGGACGGCGCACCCACAGCACGCCGATCAGCAGCACACTCACAATTGCGAGAAGCAGCAGCCCAGCGTGCAGGAGATGTGCGGCAAACAAGACCAGCGCGAGGGTGGGCAGGGCCAGCCAGGCTGCCGCTCTCACGTCAGGCTCTTTCCCACATCAGGTCGGAATGCTGTCGCACCGCGGTCTCGATCATGTCGAGGAGCGGTACGGCGCGGAGCCGAAGCTTGATCGGCCGATCGCGCGGTTCGTCGCGGTCCTCGTCTGTTCCGTCCGGGTCCGCCTGGACCGGAGCGGGTGAAAATTCGTCGCCGTGCCGTTCGAGACTCGCCCGGAGCCGCTGCAGGAAAGCGGGAAGATCGACCTCGAGCACCGCGCTCGGCACGGTGCCCGTGTGGCCAGCGAGGCGCAGGAGAGTCACGGCAGGTTCACCCTGCATCACGAGGTGTCCGAAGCGGGTCGTGAATTTGATGAGCATGGCTAGAGGAACCTTTCGATGTACGGGAAGCGACGCGCGATCCGGACCCAGGCGCGCAGCCACCAGCTCGTGTCGGGCTCACGCCGGCACGTGGTCTCTTGCCCGTCGTGCTGGCGTTGCCAGACCAACTGGCGCGAGCCGGGTTGAATCATAACCCGCCAGCTGCGGTCCGGCGCGAGGTCGCGTTCCATGCTTTCGGCAAGGTCGGCCCCGAGCGACGCGGAATCGATCAGCACCGCCATTTCCGTGTTCAATCGCGACGAGCGCGGATCGGGATTGAAGCTGCCTATCCAGGACAGCTTCCGGTCCACTTCGATCGTTTTTGCATGCAGCGCATTGCTCTTCGATGCACCATGACGACGATGCGGCCGGTTGCCGAAGCGCTGGTATTCGTGGAGCTTGATCCCGCCGCGCAGCAGCGCGCGCCGGTAGCGGCACGCACGCTGACTGCCCCGGCCGCGCCGCGTACTCCGTCGCGTCGATGGCTGCGGCCAATCCTTCCCTGGCTGGAGCGTCCCCCGACGCCGCTATCGTCTCCTGCATGCTCTCGAGTCGGCAGAATCCGCGGATCGCATGGATTCATCGTAGCGTGCGCATGGACGCATGCGCAGCGCGCATTACGGCCCCGTTCGCGCCGCTTGCTTGCCGGATAACACCTACAGATTCAGTTGCGAGTGCCCGCGATTTCTTCGATACGATCGGCAAACGTCGTCACGTCGATTGGTTTTTCGATGAACGCGCAGCAGCCAACCTCGATCGAGCGCACTCTATCCGCAGCGAGCGCATGTGCACTGACCGCAATCACCGGAGTGGGTTCGGGTTCGTCCGCAGGAACCAGGCCCGGCACGAAATCGCAGCCGTCGCCGTCGGGAAGTCGCAAGTCGAGCAGGATCAGGTCGTAGCGCGACGTGCGCGCCAGTGCGACGCCTTCCGTGCCGGTGGCTGCCACAACGACCTCGTGTCCGCGCCGTTCGAGCAGGAAGCGAGCGAGATACGCATTGGACTCGTTGTCCTCGATCATCAGGATGCGCAAACGCGGGCACTCCGGCGGGGTGGTCGGGTCGAACGATTGATCACTGGTCGCGCATTCTACGGCTGGCCATGGCAGGCGGACGGTCGCTTGCTCCCAAAACGGACCTAGCTGCGGACTAAAAGTGTTAGATGACACAACCCGACTCACCCGTTCTCGTCGTCGATGACGATTCCCGGTCCCGCGAGCTGCTGGCGCTGGTCCTGCGTCACGCTGGCTTTGTCGTGCTTGCAGCCAGGCACTCGAGCGAGGCGATGTCCCTGCTGGCGACGGAGCGCCCCGCTCTTGCCTTGGTGGACTACCTGATGCCCGGCATGAATGGCCTCGATCTTTGTCGATGGATCAGGCTGCAGCCCGACCATGCTGGGATGCGTTTTGTCCTGCTCACGGGCATGGACTCCCTCGAGACGCGTGCCGAAGCGCAGGCAGCAGGAGCCGATATCGTGGTGACCAAGCCGTTCGACCGTCTGGAACTGCTCGCACGCCTGAAGGCTTTGCTCGAGCAGCCCACTGCAAGGTAGATTTTCACGTCATGGAAGCAGCAGTCCACTCCCGCGTCCTGGTCGTCGATGACGAGGTGCGTGCCCTGCGGCTCATGTCGCGGGTTCTCGGCAGCAGCGCAATCACGTGTCGCACGGCTGAATCAGCCGCCGAAGCGCTGCAGATACTCCGGCAGGCGCCCGAAATCGACGTCGTGATCAGCGACATCTACATGCCGACCACGGACGGCATCGAATTCCTCGGGACAGTGCGCCGCGACTTCGGTGACCGGCCCTGGTTGCAGCTGCTGCTGGTGACGGGGCAGGCCTCGCTCGAAACGGCCGTCGCAGCCATGCGCCTCGAAGCCAGCGACTACCTGTTCAAGCCCATCGAACCCAAGTCGTTGCGTGAGTCGGTGCAGCATGCGTTGACGCGCGCAGACAGCGTCCGCCAGGTCCGCAGCGCTTCGGGCGACACCGCTGGGGGCCGCGAACTGCAACAGATTGCCGACACGGCCAAGGCGCTGGCCGCGGACATGCGGCGCACGATCGAGCAGGACAAGTCGCGCAGGGACAGCGGGGGCGGCAACGGCCAGCCCGGGCGGCCCGAGGAAACGAGCCTGCGCACCCTGAAACTGCTGCAGAAACTGCAGGAAGCGCGCTCCAGTATTTTCGGCGAAGCCGTGATGCCCGAGCCTGCCTGGGAAATGCTGGCCGAACTGATGCGCGCGCGACTCTCGGGGCAACACCTGTCGGTGACCAGCCTCGCGTTGTCGTCCAAAAGCCCGATGACCACAGCCTTGCGCCGCATCGAAGACCTGATCCAGGGCGGACTGGCCGCTCGCATGCCCGACCCGGCGGATCGCCGCCGCACCTATGTCGAACTTACCCCCGAGGGCATGGCGCGCATGCAGCTGTTTCTTGAGGGGTTCGCCCGCACCGCCCTGGCTCCAAACTGAAAAGAAGGCCGACATGCCCAACGGGATCCCGGACGACAAGGTTCTCGATGTCAGGAAACTGCTCCATGACGTCAACGACGAACTCTCCATCGCCGTGCTGCAGCTCGAAATGATGCTCGAGGCTGGCATGGCCGAGGCGCAATCGCAGGACTCGCTCGAGGAGTCGCTCGACGCGTGCCGCAAGGCGGCTGCTTGCCTCAAACAGGTGTGGAGCATCCTCGCTCCGCGGGCCCAGCAATGACGCCCGCCTGCAGGTGCTTTCGGCACAACGCCGCGGATCCGGTCCGATGGGCTTCTACGAAAAACGGCAGGGTGTCAGAATCACGAGTGTGCGCATGGCCGCAGGCCTGCCGGTCGGCGGCTGGCCACATCGATCTTTGCAACGTACCGCTGGTCGCGCGGCCCAGGCCTTAGGGAAGTGCGCAGACTCAGTCGCTTCGGGGGAAGGACTATGGAACGCATCTGGCTCGAGCATTATCCACCCGGCGTCCCGCATGACGTCGACATCACCCAGTACACGTCGCTCGTCGACCTGATCGAGCACGGTCTGCGCGAGCACGCGTCGCGCAGCGCGTATGCGTACATGGACAGGTGCTTCACATTCGGCGAGATCGATCGGTACTCGGCGGCGTTCGGCGCCTGGCTGCAATCGCTGGGCCTTGCCAGGGGCGCGCGCATCGCGCTGATGATGCCCAACGTCGTGCAGTATCCGATCGCGCTTGCTGGCGTGCTGCGTGCGGGTTATGTCGTGGTCAACGTCAACCCGCTCTACACGCCGCGCGAACTCGAGCACCAGCTCAAGGATTCCGGCGCCGAAGCGATCGTGATCCTGGAAAACTTCGCAGCGACACTGCAGCAGGTGCTGGCGCGCACGGCGGTCAAGCACGTGGTGGTCGCTTCCCTCGGCGAGATGCTCGGCTTCCCGAAAAGCACGATCGTCGACTTTGCGGTGCGGCGGCTGAAGAAGCTGGTGCCAGCGTACTCGCTGCCCGGTCACGTCAAATTCACGGAAACGCTCGACCAGGGCGCACGGGGTCGCCTGCAGCCCGTTGCCGTCACGCGCGACGACGTCGCGTTCCTGCAATACACCGGTGGCACGACCGGCATCTCGAAAGGCGCAACGCTTACGCACGGCAACCTCGTCGCGAACGTGCTGCAGATGGAAGCGTGGCTGGTGCCTGCGTTGAACGACACGACGCGCGGCCCGGTGCCCGAGCAGTTCGTCTACATCTGCGCGCTGCCGCTTTATCACGTGTTTGCGCTGGTCGTGAACTGTCTGTTTGGCATGCGCATCGGCACGCTCAACGTCATTGTCACCAATCCGCGGGACATGGGCGGCTTCGTCAAGGAACTCGCCAAATACAAGTTTCATGTGCTGCCCGGCGTCAACACGCTTTACAACGCGCTGCTGGAGAACCAGGAATTCCGCAAGCTCGACTTCTCCAACCTGCGCGTGGCAAACGGCGGCGGCATGGCGGTGCAAAAGGCCACCAGCGAGCGATGGCTGGCGCTCACGGGAGTGCCGATCGTCGAAGGCTATGGCCTTTCGGAAACGTCACCAGTTGCGACCTGCAACCCGATTTTGAACCGCGAGTACAACGGCACCATCGGCGTGCCTTTTCCCAGCACCGAAGTGCAGATCCTCGATGATGCGGGCCAGCCGGTGCCGCTGGGACAGCCTGGCGAAATCGCGATTCGGGGGCCGCAAGTGATGGCGGGCTACTGGAACCGGCCTGACGAAACCGCGAAAGTCATGACGCCGGATGGCTACTTCAAGTCCGGCGACGTCGGGATCATGGACGAACGCGGTTACATCCGCATTGTCGACCGCAAGAAAGACATGATCCTGGTGTCGGGTTTCAACGTGTACCCGAACGAAATCGAGCAGGTCATCACGACGCACCCCGGTGTCGTGGAGTGCGCTGCGATAGGCGTGCCCGATGAGAGATCCGGCGAGGCCGTCAAGGTATTCGTCGTGCGCAAGGATCCTGCGCTCACCGCAGAGCAGCTCATGGCGTTCTGCAAGGAAAACTTTACTGGCTACAAGAAGCCGAAGTACATCGAGTTCCGCGACGACCTGCCCAAGAGCAACGTCGGCAAGATCCTGCGGCGTGAATTGCGTGACGCGGCGGTGGCTGCCCAGGCCGAAACCGCCTGATCCATGCCGTCAGGCCTGCCGGGGTCATAGGGTCCTACATCGCTTTATCCAAATGGCTTGTGTTGATCGCTACGCTTTCTTCGAGACTTGTGCTGCGGTGCAGCATTTAATAGTGGCAAGTCCTGGAACGAGCGGAAACGACGATGCCGATGAGCTGGATGGAAACGATTCGATACATAGGTACCGACCTGCAGATCGCAACGGTGCTGGCTGTGGCGGGGCTCAACTATGGCGTGCGGTTCGCCAGGGCGTCGTGGGAGCGCCGTGCGAGTCGGGGCTCACAAAGTCGGACACGACGCGAACCACGCATCGCCGCAACGTCGGGGTAAGGCGAACGACTGGGTCGCTGGGACAGGTCGTCAGGGACCGCAGGTGCTCGACTGCAACGAGGGACGCATCGTGACAACTCGTCGGGCAAGTTGCAGCTGCGGTCA
Organism: Gammaproteobacteria bacterium; assembly: GCA_031404015.1. Lineage (GTDB taxonomy): Bacteria > Pseudomonadota > Gammaproteobacteria > Steroidobacterales > Steroidobacteraceae > RPQJ01. Next base: position 29,420 of record JANNGT010000240.1, read on the forward strand.
GTTGTCGGCCGAAGTCGCAGGGAAGCCCACCCGCATCTCCGTCTGCCACTGCCTCGCGTGTCAACGCAGGACAGGAAGTGTCTTCGGCGCCCAGGCGCGTTTCAGTCGCTCGAACGTCCGCATCAGCGGGCGCGGGACGGACTTCGTCCGCGTCGGGGACGACGGAACGCAGGTCACTTTTACGTTCTGTCCCGACTGCGGTGCCACCGTCTACTACGTGGGGGCTGGGAACGAGGACGAGATCGCGATTCCCGTAGGAGCCTTTGCGGATCCGACGTTTCCCGGCCCGAATTTCTCTGTGTACGAAGAAAGAATGCATGCCTGGGTGCGCATGCCGCCAGACATTGAACATGCCGATTAGGGTCGCGGCGGGATGCAGAGCTTCCGCCAGATCGAGGTAATGACGCCGGTCGACGGAGCTCGCGCGCGCATTTATCACTGCCACGAGGTTCGCTTCGAGGCGTCGATCGACAACTGCAGGCCAGAGCCCGTCCGCAGTGGCGCCCTCGTTTGGTAGGCGGACCATCAGCCCGCTACCCAAGGCTCGGCTGGGTGCCTACACGGTCGCAAAGGCGCAGGACCACCGCGACCGTAGGCGGGGAGCATTGACTTACAACTCAACACGGCCCGTCACTGCCCGCGAAAATTCGGCGGTCTGCGCTGCATGAACGCCTGCATCGCCTCGCCGAGATCCTCCGAGTGCAGGAACGCTGCGTTCCACACCGCCACGTAATCGAGCTGGCTGTCCACTTCGCGGCGCGAGGCGAAGCCCAGCACGTGCTTCGAGCCCTGCACGGCGAGCGGCGAATTAGCGGCGATCGCAGCCGCCATTTCCTGCGCGCCGGCCATCAGCGCCGCGGGGTCCGTCGAGACTCCGTTCAACAATCGCACGTCGAGTGCCTGCTGCGCGCTGTAGTCGCCACCCGTGAAGATCCACTCGCGTGCCGCGCCGTCACCGATCACGCGCGGCAACCGCTGCAGCGAGCCGACGTCTGCCACCATCGCGATGCGGGTCTCGCGCACCGAGAATGTCGCTTCGGCAGACGCAAGCCGAATGTCGCACGCCGTGATCAGGTCCATGCCCGCGCCGATGCAGGCGCCATGCACCGCCGCAATGACAGGCTTGTTGGTGTCGGCCAGGCTCGAGCACGTGCGCTGATACGCGCGGATGTCGTCGTACAACTGGCGACGCTTTGCAACTGCTGAACCGTCGCTGCTGCCGGTCAGCGAGCCGCCGCTGAGTCCCGGCGCATGGTCCATCAGGTCGATGCCTGCGCAGAAGGCCTTGCCGCGCCCTGCAAGGATGATCACTCGCACTGCAGGGTCCGCATCGAGCGTTGCAACGGCGGCCGGGATGCTGTGCCAGAGCGGCCGGTGCAGCGCGTTGAGTTTTTCGGGACGATCCAGGAACAGCGTGGCCACTGCGCCATTGCACTCGATCGCGATGTTGGTAAAGGGCTCAGCCATGGATGTCCTTCCGTAAATTCAGCGTGACTTGCGAGTGCCCGACCGACGCGCCACGTTCATGACGCCGCGTACGAGCCTATCCGTGGCGCCGGGCGCCAGCGCGCCGAGTTTTTCGAGCAGCGCGCCTCCGGGTGGCACGGCGACTTCGGTCAACTTCAAGCGCACTGCCGCGAACACGGCCCAGACGACCCATATGGCAGGCATGTTGAGTGATTTTGGCCAGAACCCTTCAGTGGTCGGATCGGCCGCTGCTGCAGCGGCCATCGGTGTGTCGATGACGCCGGGCAGCACGAGCGAGACCCCGACGTTGGTGCCGACGAGTTCGGTGCGCAGTGCTTCCGTCAGGCCAACCAGCGCAAACTTGCTCGCGCAATAGCCACCGAGTGGCGAGAACCCGCGGCGGCCTGCGAGTGACGCGACGTTGACGATGTGGCCACCGGAGTCCTGCGCGCGCATCTGCTTCACTGCGGCCTGCATCACGTGCAACGCGCCGAAGAGGTTTACGTCGAGCATGCGCTGCAGGTCGGCAGGATCGAGGTCGACCACCTGCGCGGGCAGCAGGACGCCCGCATTGTTGACCACGATGTCGATCGTGCCGAAGCGTTTTGCTGCACGGCGAAAACAGGCGGCCACTGCGGTCGGGTCCGTGACGTCGGTGGCGATCGTCAGCGCATCGACCCCTGATGCACGTGCCTGCTTCGCGACCTTGGCGAGCGCGGCCGCGCGGCGTGCAACCAGTACGACGTTGGCGCCAGCCTGGGCAAACGCGAGCGCCGTCTCGCGGCCGATGCCGCTCGAGGCGCCCGTGACCACGACGGTCTTGCCGTCGAAACGCAGGGCTTGGAATTGCATCCCTGCAGCGTAGCGCGTTCGACTGAAATAGGGGACATTCACCTATTTCCGGCCGGAAATCGGTGAATGCCTTCTATTGCTGCAGCACCGCCGCGACCGGCACGTGCTTGTAGCCCAGTTCCCGCGCGACGGCCGCATTCGTGACCTGGCCATCGTGCACGTTGAGGCCGTTGGCCAGGTGCGGGTCGGCACGCAGCGCATTCTGCCAGCCGAGGTCCGCGAGCTTGCGGGCGAAGGGCAGGGTGGCGTTGTTCAGCGCGAACGTCGACGTGCGCGGCACGGCGCCCGGCATGTTCGCGACGCAATAATGGATCACGTCGTCGACGACATAGGTAGGATCGGCGTGCGTCGTGGCCTTGCTGGTTTCGAAGCAGCCACCCTGGTCGATGGAGATGTCGACGAGCACGGAGCCCGGCTGCATGCGGCGGACCATGTCGCGCGTGACCAGCTTGGGCGCAGCAGCGCCGGCGATCAACACGGCGCCGATCACGAGGTCGGCTTCAATCACCAGCGTGTCGATGTGCGCCTGCGTCGAATACTCGGTGCGCAGGGACGCGCCGAAGATCGATGACAGTTCGCGCAGGCGCTTCACCGAGCGGTCGACCACCGTGACGTCGGCGCGCAGGCCGACTGCCATCTCCGCTGCGTGCGTGCCCGAGACGCCACCGCCCAGGATCACGACCTTGGCAGGCGCGACGCCCGGCACACCGCCGAGGAGGATGCCGCGGCCGCCCGAAGCCTTCTGCAGGCAGTACGCGCCGACCTGGATCGACATGCGGCCCGCGACTTCGCTCATCGGCGTGAGCAGCGGCAGCGAACCATCGGGTGCCGTAACGGTTTCGTACGCGATGCAGGTCGCGCTTGATTGCAGCAGCGCTTCGGTCTGGCGGGGATCCGGTGCGAGGTGCAGGTACGTGTACAGCACCTGGCCCTTGCGCAGCATCGCGCATTCCTCGGGCTGCGGTTCCTTGACCTTCACGATCATGTCGCTCGCCGCAAAAATCTCGGCGGCGGTCGCAGCGATCTGCGCGCCGACACGAACGTAATCCGCGTCCGCGAAGCCGATGCCGGCGGCCGCGCCGGTTTGCACCAGCACTTCGTGCCCCGACTCGACCAGCTCGCGCACGGCCGCGGGCACGAGTCCGACCCGGTATTCGTGGACCTTGATTTCCTTGGGCACGCCGATGCGCATGACTCACTCCCCGCTGTGATTGTCGGTGGCGGCCCGAGCCGCGTGTCCGGCAAGAATAGTTGGCACAGGGCGGCAGGATCGTGCAAAGTCAGCCCGTAAAAGCAGCTTCTGCACAACTTTCTGCGAATTTGTACCCGCAGGGTGACAAGAAATTCGAAACCATGAAGCTTGATCGCGTCGACAACCATATCCTTGCCGCCTTGCAGCGCGATGGCCGCGTCAGCAATCGCGAGCTCGCCGAGCACGTGCACCTGAGCGAATCGGCCTGCCTGCGTCGGATGCGCGCGCTGGAGGAGGCTGGGGTCATCGACCGGTACACCGCGCTCGTGAACCAGGCCAAGGTGGGGCTGCCTGGCAACGTGTTCGTCAGCATCACGCTGAATCGGCAGGAGCAGGCGGATCTCGCGGCGTTCGAAGAAGCCGTCAAGCGTGTGCCGGAGGTCATGGAGTGCTACCTCATGACCGGCCAGCAGGATTACCTGCTGCGCGTGGTGGTCTCGGATCCCGCTGACTTTGAACGGTTGCACAGCCAGCACCTGACGCGCCTGCCTGGAGTCGCTCGCGTGCACTCGAGCTTTGCGTTGCGTACCGTGCGCAAGGGCAACGAGTTGCCGTTGCGTCACGATCCCTGAGCAGGAGAAAAGTCATGACCCGTCCCGCACGCCTCGACGCCGCCGCAGCCAAGGCGCTCGAAACTTCATTGCCCGGCTGGACGCTCGCTGATGATGGCAAGGCCATCTCGCGTCGCTTCAAGTTCAAGGACTTTCACGCGACCATGGCGTACGTCAACCAGCTCGCGGCCGTCGCCAACGCACACGATCACCATCCCGACATGAAGGTCGGCTACAACTATTGCGAAGTGCTGTTCACGACGCACGATGCGGGTGGTCTGACGGAACTGGATGCGATCTGCGTGAGGGCTGCGGATAAGCTCGCGGATACAGCACCGAGGGTCTAATCAACCGCGGTGCCGGCGGTTTCGAGGTCTCCGACTCAGGTGATTCGAACGAGGGATAGCCAGCAATTCACCGCGGTGTTGCTCGCGCGCATCCAGCGACGCCAGGAAAGTGTTCTCCGCGTGATTTTTTTTGCCAACGTAGTGAGCGTCGGTATATAGTCACTAAAACGTAGCTGTAGCGCGCGCGCAACGCTTCTTCCTGCTTTTCCCTGACACGGCATAGAGCGCGTGTCCGACAGAAGAGACACCGCGTGCAAACGAATCTCAATGGCATTGCTGGCGTCGCCCGACATCGCGACTAGACAAATGAGGTCCCCCATGGTTTCGACGAATCCGACATTGGCCAAGGCCATGAATCTGGCGCTTCTCTCCGCCGGCGCAGTCGCTGCCTTGACGCCCCCGGAAGTTCTTGCCCAGGAGACCACGGGTGCACAGGGCAGCGACGAGCTGGAACAGATCATCGTCACCGGTTCGCGCATTCGGCGCGTCGACGAGGAAACGGCCAGCCCGGTCTTCACGCTGGACCGTGAGTCGATCAGTTCGGCCGGTGTCACCACGATAGGCGACCTGTTGCAGCAGATCCCGGCGGTGTCGGGCGCGGCCACCAATCCGCAGGTGAACAACGGCGGCGGCACGGGCGCCTCGTCGATCGAACTGCGAGGCCTGGGCACGCAACGCACCCTGGTGCTGTTGAACGGGCGTCGCCTCGGTAACCTTGGCTTTGCCAATGGCGGTGCCGACGTCAACGTCATCCCGACCAATCTGGTCGAGCGTGTCGACGTGCTGAAAGAAGGCGCGGGCGCCATTTACGGCTCGGATGCCGTGGGCGGCGTCGTGAACTTCATCACCCGCACCGACTTCGACGGACTCGAGATCGGCTATGACTACGGTAATTCCAGCCGCGGCGACGGTGAATTGAACACCGTCAACATGGCGTGGGGTGCGACGGGGGAGCGCGGCTCGATCGCCGTCTCCGGCACCTACCAGAAGCAGGAAGCGATTTCCTCGGGTAACCGCAGCCATACCAATGAAGCGATCTACTTCTACACTTACGTATTTTCGGGCGGTTCGAGCCGCACGCCGACGGGCCGCATCTCTTTGCCGGCCGGCAACTCGTTCGGCTGTGGCAGCGTGACGCGTATCGACGGCGCCGCAGGCTCGAGCCTGGCCGATTATCGATGTTTTGTATCGGGCCCCGACTCGTACAACTACCAGCCGTTCAACCTCATTTTGACGCCGCAGGAACGCTCGAGCATCTACACGCAGGCGAACTACAAGGTCACCGACGAGATCGAGGCCTATACCGAGGTCCTGCACAACTACACGACGTCGGGCTTTCAGCTGGCGCCGCTGCCCTTCGATGCGCGCAGCGACACGGTGGTCATTCCCGTCGACAACGTCTACAACCCCTTCGGCGTGGCGTTCGGCGCCTCTGGCGACAACGTTTACAACCAGGCCCTTTGGCGGCTCGAAGGGCTCGGTACGCGTCGCTCCAAGACCGATACCACTACCGACCAGATCACGCTGGGAGTGCGCGGCGATCTTGGCCTCGGCAACTGGACCTGGGACGTGGGCGGCACCTACAGCTCGGTGGACCAGGACAGCGCGATCGAAGGCTATCTGTTCAAGCCGCTGCTGGCGCCTGCCTTTGGCCCCAACTTCCGGGATACTGACGGCGTCGTGAAGTGCGGCTCGCCGGGCAACGTGATTGCGGGCTGCGTCCCGGTCAATCCGTTCAACCTCGAGACGCCCGAGTCGATTGAGGCCTTGGGCAGAATCGGTGCCGGCTACAACACCAACTACAGCTTCACGCAAACGATCGCGCAGGCGAACTTCAACGGCGACCTGTTCGAGTTGCCGGCCGGACCGCTGCAAGGTGCCTTCGGCCTCGAGTACATGGAACAGACGGGCAACTTCAACACGGACTTCAACACCGAAGCCCAGCCCCCGCTGTATAACGTCTGCCAGCTCTCCAACGAGACCTGCAGCGGCGACTCGAAGGGCGACTACGACGTCAAGTCCGTCTACGTCGAGTTGTTCGCGCCGATCCTGAAGGACGCCATGCTGGCGCAGGCGCTGAACTTCACGGCAGGCGTGCGGTATTCGGACTATTCGCAGTTCGATACGTCGACCGACATGACGTTCAAGGTCGAATGGCGCCCGATCGCCGACCTGCTCATTCGTGGTTCGTACGCCGAAGTGTTCCGTGTGCCGACCATCTATGACCTGTACCAGGCGCCGGCCTCGAGCGCCTCGCAGTTCAACGACCCCTGCGTCGGGCTGACGGCGGCCAACGTGGCAGCCAACCCGAACCTGGCCTTGGCCTGCCAGAACGTGCTGCAGAACGGGACCTTCGAGCAGCCGAACTCGCAGATCGACGGCCTGCTGCTCGGGAACGAAGAACTCGTGCCGGAAACGGGCGAAGTGCTCACCTACGGCATCGTGTATGACCCGAGCTGGCTGCCGGGGTTCTCGGTCAACGTCGATGTCTGGGACTACTCGCTCGAGAACGTGATCACGCAGATCGACGTGAACACGATCGCAGACCAGTGCGTCGACAACGGCGATCCGCAGTTCTGCGGGTTGATCTCGCGCTTCTCGGACGGCACGATCTTCCAGATCCGCCAGCCGACCTCGAACTTCGGCAAGCTCGATACCAGCGGTATCGACATGGGCATGAAGTACCTGTGGCGCGACACGGCAGTGGGCGATTTCCGCTTCGCCATCGACGCGACGTACATCGACGCGTACGACAGCGTGGTCTTCCCGGGCACGGCGCCGATCGAGGTGGCCGGCACGTACAATCGCCAGTACGGCAACTACGCCTCGTGGCGTGGCGTGGCCTCGGTCGGCTGGGCCTACGAGCCCGTCACGGCGTTGCTCTCGGCACGCTACATCGACGGGCTCGAACTGCTCGACCCGGATGGCGCGCCTGGGATCCAGCCCGCGCTCGAGGTCGAGTCCAAGACCTACCTTGACCTGTCGGTCGGCTACACGTTCATGAAGAACACCAAGGTCCAGCTCTCGGTGGACAACCTGACGAACGAGACGCCGCCCTTGCTCTACCAGAACAACGTCCTGAACTCGAACACCGACGTCAGCACGTATGACCTGGTCGGCACCTACTATCGCGTGAGCCTGAGCCACAAGTTCTAAGCGACGATGACAGGCCCTTGAGCGGCAGGCTGCGCGGTGCAAACCGCGCAGCCTGTCCTTGCAAGCGGCGTCAAGCGCGTGCAGCGAGCTTGGCCAGGCAACCCGAGCCATGACGCAGCAGAACCCCGCCACGCGAGCTTTGCTCGAGCGTGGATTTCAGCGCCTGCAGGCCGGGGACATGACCGCGGCAGAGCGCTGTGGTCGCGAGGCATTGCAGCAGTCCCCGCGAGACGCGGCCGCAATCAACGTCGTGGCTGTCGCGTTGCTTGGGCAAGGTCGGCATGCGGAAGCCGTTCGATATTTCCTGGACCTGGTCGAGTTGGAGCCGCGCCAACCCAGTCACTGGATGAATCTCGGCACGGCGCAACGTGCATTGGGCCAGCTGGACGACTCGTTGCGGGCTTACGAACGCGCGCTCGCGCTCGGCGAGCGTTCGCCTGACCTGCTGTACAACGTCGGGTTGCTGCAGATCGATCGCGGCGCCTATGAACCCGCCCGCCTGGCGCTGCGCGAGGCGTACGCGGCCAATCCCAACGACGCCGAGACCAGCTATTACTATGCCTCGGCATGTGCCGAAACGCTCGCTACGCACGATGGGCTCGCGGCGCTGGAACATTGGGAACGCTGCACGGGCCTCACCGACGAACTGGTCGCGAAGATCGGCGCGCTGCTGATGACTCTCGGGGATGCAGAGGGGGCACAACGCGCCTTGGACCGCGCGTTGGCCGCAGCGTCGTCACCGCCAGAGGCAACATTGCAACTGGTGCTCGCGCTGGAACGGATGAACCGGGTCGACGAAGCCGATGTCCTGCTGGCCCGGTTGCAAGACGTGCCGGCGAGCGTGCTTGGTTCCGACCTGCTGCTGGCCCGTGCCAGGCTCGCGCAGCGCGCAGCGCAACACGACCAGGCCGTCGCTCTTTACCGCCAGCTCATTGCCGGCTGCCCCGAGCCCGAGCGCAGGCATTTTCACGGCTTTCCGCTGGCGAAGTCGTTGGACGCGCTGGGCCGGTACGACGAGGCGTTCATCGAGCTGGAGCAGGCTCACGCGTCGCAGGCGGCATGGATCGAGCGCACGATGCCTGCAGTCGTCCTGCACAAGAGCGACACCATGCGCGTCACGCGTTTTGGCTGCGACCCACAGGACGTCGGGCAATGGGACCCGACGGGTGCGCCATCCACGCAGGCGAGCCCGGTTTTCATCGTCGCCTTTCCGCGGTCAGGCACGACGCTGCTGGAGCAGACGCTCGACGCACATCCACGGCTCAGGTCGATGGACGAACAGCCATACCTGCAGAACGCAATCGAACGCCTGGCGGGGCCGGGCGTAAGTTACCCCGATCGCATGGCCGCATTGACCCGATCGCAGCTCGAGGAGGCGCGGTCGTATTACTGGAGCCTTGTCGCCCGTCGCGTCGAGTTGCAACCCGGCGAACAGCTGCTCGACAAGAACCCGCTGAACATCCTGCGCCTGCCTGCCATCACGCGCTTGTTCCCGAACGCACGGGTCATTCTCGCGATCCGGCATCCCTGCGACGTGCTGCTCAGTTGCTTCATGCAGCACTTCCGGCCCGAGTTCGCCTGGCACTGCCGGAACATCCCGACACTCGCGCTCGCGTATCGACGGTCGCTCGATTTCTGGTACCAGCAGGCGGCGCTGTTGCAGCCTGCCTCACGCGAGGTCCGCTACGAGGCGTTCGTCACGGATTTCGAAGCGGGCGTACGCCAGTTGGCCGACTTCCTTGAGTTGCCGTGGACGAATGCGATGCTGGCGCCGGGCGAACATGCCCTCGGCAAGGGATTCATCAGCACGCCCAGTTACGCGCAGGTATTGCAGCCAGTTCACGCCAGGTCGGTCGGACGCTGGCGCAGTTACGCGCCACACCTGGCGCCCGCCACGAACGAGCTGCGACCGTATCTCGAGCGCTGGGGCTACGAGGTTCCGAGCTGAGACGAGGTTGCAGCTTCAGAACAGCAGGTAGGTCGAGACGATGAACTTGTCGCCGCTGACCGGCGGCAAGCCCTCATGCTGGTACATCCAGTAAGGCGGAAACATCAATAGCCGGCCCGCCCGCGGCGCAATCTGCGTTTCGAGCTGCGGGAAGTTCGTTTCGCCGCCTGTTGCCACGTCGTTCAGGTACCAGAGCAGGACGACGTACCGATTGCAGACTTCGTTGATCGAGTCGAAATGACGCTCGAAGGATTCGACGCCGCCGGGTCGATACCGTTTCAGGATCAGGTCGGCGATCTTGGGCGAATTTGGGATCGGGATGCCGAGGCCGAGGTCGCGGTTGTACCGATCCAGCGCCACGTCGATCTTGTTGCGAAAGAATCCGAGGAAGCCAGCGTCGGAAAGCTTCGTGACATTGACCTCGGTCCATGCAGAATTTTCGAGCCCGGCGCGGTGACCGCGGCCATTCGGCGTCTGGAAGCGGGGCAGCGTCTGGAATGACTGGACCATGCGGGTGCACATGTCTTGCGGCAGGTCGTCGTCATAGGTGCGAATGTAATGGCGCAAG
>JANNGT010000241.1:0-10832 GCA_031404015.1 Gammaproteobacteria bacterium
ACGAAACCGGCGCTCAACTCCTGCAACGTATCCTCGGAACCCGTCGCTGCCAGTGGCAAGGCAAGGGCGCGACTTTTCCTCGTCCTGCCCCTGCAGGTCGACGAACACCGACAACTGGTCCTTGAGGATCGAGCCGGCGCGGCGAATGGCTTCTTCCGCGTCGATCGTGCCGTTGGTTTCGATGTCGATGATCAGCTTGTCGAGGTCGGTGCGCTGTTCGACGCGCGCCGCTTCGACGTTGTACGTGACCTTGCGGATCGGGCTGAACGACGCGTCGAGCAGCAGGCGGCCGATCGGACGGCTGGCTTCCTCGAACGCGAGGCGCTGGAGGGCCGGACGGTAACCGCGGCCCTTCTCGACCTTGAGCGTCATGTTGAGTTCGCCGGCCTTGGTCAGGTTGGCGATCACGAGCTCGGGGTTCAGGATTTCGACGTCGTGGTCGCCCTGGATGTCGCCCGCGCGAACGGGGCCGGGCCCCTTCTTCGACAGGCGCAGTTCGGACTCATCACGCGCGTTGAGGCGGATGGCGACGAGCTTGAGGTTGAGCAGGATGTCGACGACATCTTCCTGCACGCCTTCGATGCTGGTGTATTCGTGGAGCACGCCGTCGATTTCGACTTCAGTGATCGCACTGCCTGGCATCGAGGACAGCAGCACGCGCCGCAGCGCGTTGCCGAGCGTATGGCCGAAGCCGCGCTCGAACGGTTCGATGACGATTTTGGCGTGACGTGGTGACGTCGGAGTCACCTTTACCACGCGCGGACGGAGGAATTCCGCAACGGCTGACTGCATGTTGAAGTGCCCTTGCCTTGGCAAGGCCCGGTACTACCCGGGCCGGATGGATTACTTGGAGTACAACTCGACGACGAGGCTTTCGTTGATGTCCGGCAGGATGTCGCCGCGCTCCGGCAACGACTTGAGGACACCCGAAAACTTCTTGTCGTCCACCTCGACCCAGTCCGGAAAACCGGTCTGGGTACGAATCTGCAGGGCCTGCGCGACGCGGGCCTGCTTCTGCGCTTTTTCGCCAAGGCCGACGACGTCGCCGGCCTTGCACTGGTACGACGCGATATTGAGGCGCGAGCCGTTCACGACGATTGCACCGTGGCTTACCAGCTGGCGCGCTTCGCAGCGCGTCGAGGCGAAACCCATGCGATACACGACGTTGTCGAGGCGCGACTCGAGAATCTGCAGCAGCGTTTCGCCCGTGGCGCCCGGACGGCCGGCTGCCTGCTGGTAATAGCCGCGGAACTGACGCTCCAGCACGCCATACATACGGCGCAGCTTCTGCTTCTCGCGCAGCTGCAGGCCATAGCCCGACACGCGCGCGCGGCGCTCGCCCTTGATGCCGCCCGGCGGCACTTCGAGCTTGCACTTCGACTCGAGCGACTTGACGCCGCTCTTCAGGAAAAGATCAGTGCCCTCGCGACGCGAGAGTTTGCACTTGGGACCCAGATACCTTGCCATGTTCTCTTATCCTCGAGCGCGGCGCGTCAGACGCGACGCTTCTTGGGCGGACGGCACCCGTTGTGCGGGATCGGCGTCACGTCCTCGATGCTGGTGACTTTGAGGCCGGCGGCGTTCAGCGCGCGCACGGCCGACTCGCGGCCAGGACCCGGCCCGCGGACTTTGACGTCGACGGTGCGCACACCGTATTCCTGCGCGGCGACGCCGGCCTTTTCGGCGGCGACCTGCGCGGCGAACGGCGTGCTCTTTCGCGAGCCGCGGAAACCGCATCCACCCGACGTGGCCCAGGACAGCGTGTTGCCCTGGCGGTCGGTGATCGTGATGATCGTGTTGTTGAACGAGGCATGCACGTGCGCAACCGCATCGGTCACGACGCGCTTGATCTTCTTGCGGGTTTTGCCCGCGGACTTCTTGTCGTCAGCCATTCGATTTCAACCTTCAGTGTTCAACCGGGCGGGAGCGTATTACGCCTTGCCCGGAGGTGCGTTCAGCTTCACGGCCGCCTTGCGCGGGCCCTTGCGCGTGCGCGCATTGGTGCGCGTCCGCTGGCCGCGCATCGGCAGGCCCTTGCGATGACGGAAGCCACGGTACGAACCGAGGTCCATCAGGCGCTTGATGTTCATCGACACTTCGCGGCGCAGGTCGCCTTCGACGGCAACCTTCGCAACCGCTGAGCGCAGCGCGGTGACTTCGGCGTCGGTGAGGTCCTTCACCTTCGTCTCTGGCTTGACGCCCGCCGCTTCGCAGGCGACCAGCGCCTGACTGCGACCGACGCCGAAAATTGCAGTCAGCCCGATGCAGACGTGCTTGTTCATCGGGATGTTGATGCCGGCTATACGGGCCATTTTTGGCTCACTTGGAGGCGCGAAAAGCGCGGAATAATATCAGAAAAACCGATCTTGCTCAATGCAAGGAACGGGCCATCAACCCTGTCGCTGCTTGTGCCGCTTGTCACTGCTGCAGATCACGTAGACCACGCCGCGACGCCTGACAACCTTGCAGTTCTTGCAGATGCGCTTAACCGAGGGACGAACTTTCATACAACTCTCTCCAATGCAGCCAGGCGCTCAACGCACCTGGCCGGGCCGGCCGTAGCCGCGCAGGTTGGCCTTCTTCATGAGCCCCTCGTACTGGTGCGACATCATGTGCGCCTGCAGCTGGGCCATGAAATCCATGATCACCACGACGATGATCAAGAGCGAGGTGCCGCCAAAGTAGAACGGCACCCGGAACTGGGAAATCAGGATCTCGGGCAGCAGGCAGACGAGCGCCACGTACAGGGCGCCCCAGACCGTCAGCCGGGTGAGGACCTTGTCGATGTATTCGGCGGTCTGCTGGCCCGGGCGGATGCCTGGGATGAATGCGCCGGACTTCTTGAGATTCTCTGCCGTTTCACGCGCGTTGAATACCAGCGCGGTGTAGAAGAAGCAGAAGAAGATGATCAGCGATGCATAGAAAACCATGTGCACAGGCTGTCCTATGCCGAGGCTGGCCGCTACGTTCTGCAACCACCCGAACCGCTCGCTGGTGCCAAACCAGCTCGCGATCGTAGCCGGGAACAGCAGCAGGCTGGACGCGAAGATCGGCGGAATCACGCCCGACATGTTGAGTTTGAACGGCAGGTGCGTCGACGTCCCGGCAAACACGCGGCGACCCTGCTGGCGCTTCGCGTAGTTGACAGGGATACGGCGCTGGCCACGCTCGACGAACACCACGAAGTACGTCACCGCGGCGACCATCAACACGAGGATGAGCGCCAGCGCCGGATTGATTTCGCCGTTGCGGACGAGTTCGAGCGTGCCGCCGACCGCAGCGGGCAGGCCCGCGACGATCCCCGCGAGAATGATCATCGAGATGCCGTTGCCCAGGCCGCGTTCGGTGATCTGCTCACCGAGCCACATGAGGAACATGGTGCCTGCCGTGAGCGTCGCCGTGGCAAGGAACACGAACTGGGCACCCGGGTTGATCACCACGCCCTGGTTCTGGAAGGCGACGGCCGCGCCCGCACCCTGGAAAACGGCGAGACCCACCGTACCCCAGCGCGTGTAATTGGTCAGCTTGCGGCGTCCCGCCTCGCCTTCCTTGCGCAGCGCCTGCATTTGCGGCACGACGACGGCCATCATCTGCACGATGATCGAAGCCGAGATGTACGGCATGACGCCGAGGGCAAGGATCGAGAGTCGCTCCAGCGCGCCGCCCGAGAACATGTTGAACATGCTCAGGATAGTGCCCTGCTGTTCCTGGAAGAAACGCGCCAGGGCAACCGGGTCGATGCCCGGCACGGGAATGAACGTGCCGATACGATAGACGATCAGGCCGCCGATCAGGAACAGGAACCTGCCCCGGAGTTCGGTCAACCGGGTCGCTTCGCCGAGGGCGGCGACCGGATTGTTGGACTGCTTGGCCACTGCTGGTCCTTAACTCTTTTGGGGGGTGCGACCGAGCCCGGGGCTCAGGCCGACGCCTCGACGATCTTGCCGCCGGCTGTTTCGATGGCTGCGCGGGCACCCTTGGTGACGCCGACGCCAGACACCGTGAAAGCCGTTTTCACTTCGCCGGACAGCACGATCTTGGCCTGCAGCGTATTCGCCGGGACCAGGTTCGCGCTCTTCAGGATCGCGAGATCGATGTTGCCGCCTTCGATCTTGTGCAGTTCGCTCAGGCGCACCTCAGCCGAGCGGCGGCCGAGAGCGGAACGAAATCCGATCTTGGGCAGGCGACGCTGCAGCGGCATCTGGCCGCCTTCGAAGCCGACCTTGTGATAGCCGCCCTTGCGCGCGCGCTGACCCTTGACGCCGCGGCCGCAGGTCTTGCCCTGGCCAGCGGACGCGCCGCGACCGACGCGTGTGCGCGTCTTCTTGCTGCCTGGTGCCGGGCTGATGGTGTTGAGCTTCATGTCTGATCAGGCCTCTTCGACGCGGAGCAGGTGCCGCGACGCGTAAAGCATGCCGCGGATCTCCGGGGTATCGAGCACTTCGACGGTCTGGTGCATGCGGCGCAGGCCCAGCCCGCGCACGGTGGCGCGATGCCGGTGGATCTGTCCGAAGGCGCTCTTCACGAGCGTCACCTTGACGGTCTTGTTGACGGTCTTGCTGGCCGGGGCGGCAGCGGTGTCTTTCTTGGTGGCCATGACTCAGGCGCCCGTGATTTCGGCAATGGTCTTGCCGCGCTTGGCCGCGATGCGCTCGGGCGCCGGCATGTTGGTGAGCGCCTGCATCGTCGCGCGCACGACGTTGATCGGGTTGCGCGAGCCGTACGACTTGGCGAGCACGTTGCGGACGCCCGCGCACTCGAACACCGCGCGCATGCTGCCCCCGGCAATGACGCCGGTACCGTCGGCGGCCGGCTGCATGTACACCTTCGAGGTGCCGTGCTTGCCGACGACCGCGAAGTGCAGCGTCGAGTTGCGCAGCGGCACGTTGACGAGGTTCTTGCGGGCCTGCTGCATCGCCTTCTGGATGGCGACCGGCACTTCGCGCGCCTTGCCATAGCCGAAGCCGACGCGGCCGTTGCCGTCGCCCACGACGGTGAGCGCGGTGAAGCCGAACTGCTTGCCGCCCTTCACGGTCTTGGACACGCGGTTGACGGTCACCAGTTTTTCGATGAACTCGTCCGACGCCGCCACTTTTTCGATTCTAGCCATTACTGCTCCTGGAACCTTGTGCGGCTCAGAACTCGAGGCCGGCTTCGCGCGCGGCTTCGGCGAGCGCCTTCACGCGCCCGTGGTACTTGAAGCCCGAGCGGTCGAAGGCCACCTGGGTGATGCCCTTCTCCTTGGCACGCTCGGCGATTGCCTTGCCCACGGCCTTCGCCGCGTCGATGTTGCTGGTGCCCTTGAGGCCTGCCGCAACGTCCTTCTGCAAGGTGGACGCAGATACGATGACCTTCGACTCGGTGTCGAAGACCTGCGCGTAGATGTGCTGCGAAGTGCGGTGCACGCTCAGGCGGACGGCGCGAAGTTCCAGGATCTTCGCGCGACTGCGGCGGGCTCTTCTCAGACGACTGACTTTCTTTTCCATCGCGGCACCCATTATTTCTTCTTCGTTTCCTTGAGCTCGATGCGCTCACCGGAATAACGAACGCCCTTGCCCTTGTACGGCTCCGGGGAACGATAGGAGCGGATTTCCGCCGCCACCTGGCCAACCTGCTGCTTGTCGGCGCCCTTCACGAGGATCTCCGTCTGCGACGGGGTCTCGATCGTGATGCCTTCCGGCACGTCGTATTCGACGGGATGCGAGAAGCCGAGCGTGAGGTTGAGCTTCTTGCCCGCGGCTGCGGCGCGATAGCCGACGCCCACGAGCTCGAGTTTCTTCTCGTAGCCCTGCGACACGCCCTGCACCACGTTCGCGAGGTGCGAACGGAGCGAGCCGGCGTGCATCAGCGACTCCTTGTTGCGCTCCGCGATTTCGACGCGGAGCTCGCTGCCTTCATGCACCAGGCTCAGGCCCGGACGCAGCGGCAGCTTGAGCGCGCCCTTGGCGCCCTTGACGGTGACGGTGCTGCCGTCGACCGTGTGGGTCACGCCCTTGGGGAGCGAAACCGGCCTTTTTGCAACTCGTGACATGATCTTGGTCCTGTTCCTTGCTTCGCGTCTTACGACACGATGCAGAGCACTTCGCCGCCGTGTCCGCCGGCGCGGGCTTCACGGTCGGTCATCACGCCCTTCGAGGTCGAGATGATCGCCACACCCATGCCGCCGAGGATCTTCGGCAACTCGCCATTCGCCCGGTAGATGCGCAGGCCGGGACGGCTCACGCGCTCGAGACGTTCGATGACCGGGCGGCCCTGGTAATACTTCAGGCGCACCTTGACGGTCGGCTTCCTGGTATCGCCGTCGACTGCAAAGTCTTCGATGTAGCCTTCATCTTTCAAAACCTTGGCCAACGCCAGCTTGATCCGCGACGAGGGCGCGGCAATCTCGGGCTTGCCCGAGAGCTGGCCGTTGCGGATGCGGGTAAGAAAGTCCGCGATGGGATCCGACATGCTCATGCTGTTACTCCAGTACCCGGCTTACCAGCTGGCCTTGCCGAGGCCCGGGACGTCACCGCGCATCGTGGCTTCGCGCAGCTTGTGCCGCCCGAGGCCGAACTTGCGGTAAACGCCGCGGGAACGGCCGGTGATCGCGCAACGGTTGCGCACCCGTGACGGCGACGAGTCGCGCGGCAGGGCCGCCAGCTTGCGCTGGGCCTCCTCGCGTTCGGTATCGGTCGACTTCGGGTTGCGGATCGCTTCCTTGATAGCTGCACGCCGGGCGGCGTACTGCTTCACGAGCTTCTCGCGGCGCTTCTCGCGCATGATCATGCTGGTCTTGGCCATGTTTCCTGTCCTACTTGCGGAACGGGAAGTTGAATGATTCGAGCAGCGCGCGCCCTTCCTGGTCGTCGCGTGCCGTCGTCGTGATCGTGATATCCATGCCGCGGATCGCGTCCACCTGGTCGTAGGCGATTTCCGGGAAGATGATCTGTTCCTTGACGCCGAAGCTGTAGTTGCCGCGCCCGTCGAACGAGCGGGCCGACACGCCGCGGAAGTCGCGGATGCGCGGCATCGCCACGTTGATCAGGCGGTCGAGGAATTCGTACATCCGCGCGCCGCGCAGCGTCACGCGTGCGCCGACCGGCACGCCTGCACGCAGCTTGAATGCCGCGATCGCCATGCGCGACTTCGTCACCACGGGCTTCTGGCCGGTGAGCGCCGTGAGGTCGCTGAGCGCGCCGTCCATTGCCTTCTTGTCGGCGACCGCTTCGCCCACGCCCATGTTGACCGAGATCTTGGTGATCTTCGGCACCTGCATGGGATTCGTGACCGCGAGCTTCGTCATGAGCTCGGGCACGATCTTTTCCCGGTATACCTTCTGCAGCCTTGCCATCTGAGCCGACCTCGAGTCAGGCGTCCACGACTTCGTCGTTGGACTTGAAGAAGCGCACTCGACGTCCGTCGCCGAGCGTGCGGATGCCAACGCGGTCACCCTTCTTCGCGATTGGGTTCCAGAGCTGCACGTTCGAGAGCTGGAGGTAAGCCTCCTTCTCGACGATGCCGCCCTGCGTTCCCTTCTGCGGATTGGGACGCGTATGGCGCTTGACCATGTTCACGTTCTCGACCAGCACCTTTACACCCAGCACGCGGATGACGGTGCCGCGCCGGCCCTTGTCGCGGCCGGTGATGACGACGACTTCGTCGCCTTTGCGGATCTTGTTCATACCCTTTGCCCTCGAACCTTGCGCGCGCCGTGCTTACAGCACTTCGGGCGCGAGCGAGATGATCTTCATGAACTGCGTCGTGCGCAGCTCGCGTGTAACCGGTCCGAAGATACGGGTGCCGATCGGCTCCATCTTGTTCGTGAGCAGCACCGCGGCATTGCCGTCGAAGCGGATCAACGAACCATCGGGACGACGCACGCCGAACGCGGTGCGCACCACCACGGCGTCGTACACTTCGCCCTTCTTGACCTTGCCGCGCGGGATCGCGTCCTTGACGCTCACCTTGATCACGTCACCCACGGTGGCGTAGCGGCGCTTCGAGCCGCCGAGCACCTTGATGCACATGAGACGCTTGGCGCCGCTGTTGTCGGCCGCCGCGAGCATTGTCCGCATCTGGATCATTGCAGTAGTCCTTCAGCTCAGACGGCGCCGGCGCGCTTGATGACGCGAACGACCTTCCAGGCCTTGCGGGCCGAAAGGCGACGGCATTCGGCGATGGCGACGACGTCGCCATCCTTGCACTCCGAGTTCTCGTCGTGGGCGAGAAGCTTGGTGGTGCGACGAATGTACTTGCTGTAACGCCCGTGCTTGACGAGGCGCTCGACCGTGACCGCGACGGTCTTGGTCATCTTGGTGCTGACGACCGTGCCGGTCAGCGTGTGCTGTGCACCGGCTTCGGCTGTCGCTGCCACGGCCTGCTGCTGCTCGCTCATCACTTGGCTCCCTTGGCGCGGAGCTGTTCGCCCTGCACCGTCTTCACGCGCGCAATGTTGCGGCGCACTTTGCCGGCCTGGTCGGGCTTCGCAGCCTGACCCGACGCCTGCGCCATGCGCAGGTTGAACTGTTCGCGGCGCAGCTTGAGGAGTTCCTCTTGCAGCTCTGCGGTGCCCTTGACCCGGAGTTCTTTCGCCTTCATCAGCGCACCTGTCGCTTGACGAACATCGTTTCGACCGAGAGCTTGCTGGCCGCCAGGCGGAACGCCTCGCGCGCGATTTCTTCGGTCACGCCTTCCATCTCGAAGAGCACTTTGCCGGGCTGCACACGCGCGACGTAGTACTCGACGTTGCCTTTGCCGGAGCCCATGCGGACTTCGAGGGGCTTCTTGGTGACCGGCACGTCCGGGAACACCCGGATCCAAACCTGGCCGCCGCGCTTCACGTAACGCGTCATGGCACGACGTGCCGCTTCGATTTCGCGCGCCGTCATGCGCGCGCGGCTGGTCGCCTTCAGACCGTAGTCGCCGAAGGCGACGCTCGAGCCGCGCTGGGCAAGCCCCGCGTTGCGGCCCTTGAACTGCTTGCGAAATTTGGTTCGCTTGGGTTGCATCATGGCGTTGTTACTCCGTCCGTCGCGTCAGCCGGCTCAGGCCGTATGATCCGCGGCAGGGGTCGCCTCGACGTCAGCACCCATCGGCACCGGCTGGTCGAAAACTTCGCCCTTGAAAATCCAGACCTTCACGCCGATCACGCCGTACGTGGTGCGCGCCTCGGCCGTCCCGTAATCGATGTCGGCGCGGAACGTGTGCAGCGGGATGCGCCCTTCGCGGGTCCATTCCGTGCGCGCGATTTCCGAACCGTTCAGGCGGCCCGACAGGCGCACTTTCACGCCGAGCGAACCGCTGCGCATCGTGTTCATGACCGCGCGCTTCATGGCGCGGCGGAACATCACGCGACGCTCGACCTGCTGGGCGATGCCCTCGGCCACGAGCTGCGCGTCGAGTTCCGGCTTGCGGATCTCGGCGATGTTGAGGCGGACGTCGTTGAAACCCATCTTCATGAGCTTGGCGACTTCCTGGCGCAGACGCTCGATGTCCTCGCCCTTCTTGCCGATCACCACGCCCGGGCGGGCCGTGTGGATCGTGATGTTGGCCTTGCGCGCGGCGCGTTCGATGTGAATGCGGCTCACCGAGGCTTCGGACAGCTTCTTCTTGAGGAAGTCGCGGACCTGCCAGTCCTGCAGGATGTACGTCGGGAAAGTGCGCTTGTTCGCGTACCACGTCGACGTCCAGTCGCGCGTGATGCCGAGGCGAATACCGACCGGATTGACCTTCTGACCCATGAGCTCTGGCTCCCTCAGTCCTTGCGGCCGTCGCCGACGAGGATCGTGATGTGGCTGTTGCGCTTGACGATGCGGTTGCCGCGGCCCTTGGCGCGCGCATGGAACCGCTTCAGCGTCCGGGCCTCGTCCACGTAGATGAGGTCGACCTTGAGCGCGTCGATGTCCGCGTTGTGGTTGTTCTCGGCGTTGGCGATCGCCGACTCGAGGACCTTGCGGACCAGTTCGGCGGCCTTCTTCGGCGTGAAGCGCAACGTGGCGAGCGCCTGGCCCACGGGCTTGCCGCGGACCATGTCGGCGACCAGCCGGCATTTCTGCGGCGAGATGCGCGCGTTCTTGAGTTTGGCTGCAACTTGCATGGCTTCGATCACTCCGAGGAGGCGCGCTTGTCGCCCGAGTGACCCCGGAAGGTGCGCGTCGGGGCGAATTCGCCGAGCTTGTGGCCGACCATGTTCTCGGACACGAGCACGGGGATGTGCTGCCTGCCGTTGTGGACGGCGATCGTCAAGCCGACCATGTCCGGCAGGACCATGGAGCGGCGCGACCACGTCTTGATCGGGCGGCGATCGTTTTTTTCCGCAGCCGTCGCGACCTTCCTGGCAAGGTGGGCGTCGACGAACGGGCCTTTCTTAACTGAACGGGGCACTGGAGATCCTCTCAGGCTCAGTTGCGACGACGGATGATGAGTCCGCTCGTGCGCTTGTTGGTGCGGGTCTTCTTGCCCTTGGTCTTCCAGCCCCACGGCGAAACCGGGTGCGGGTTGCCCTGGCCGGACTTGCCTTCGCCGCCGCCGTGCGGGTGGTCGACGGGGTTCATGACCACGCCACGGACCGTCGGGCGGATGCCACGCCAGCGCTTCGCGCCGGCCTTGCCGTAGACGATCAGGTTGTTTTCTTCGTTGCCGACTTCGCCGATGGTGGCGCGGCAATCGACGTGCACCTTGCGCATCTCGGTGGAGCGCAGGCGGATCGTCGCATAGAGGCCTTCGCGCGCAACCAGCTGCACCGAGGCGCCGGCGCTGCGGCCGAGCTGGCCGCCACGGCCCGGCTTCAGTTCGACGTTGTGCACGATCGAGCCGATCGGGATGTTGCGCAGCGGCAGCGCGTTGCCCGA
>JANNGT010000242.1:0-1917 GCA_031404015.1 Gammaproteobacteria bacterium
TGCGCACGCGCGCGAGTCTCGTGCTGGAGACGGGCGAAGCGCGCGAGGTGCATCACTTCTCGCTGCTGATCGGCTACGGCGTCAGCGCGATCAATCCGTACCTGGCCTTCGAAACGATCGACAGCATGATCCGCGAAGGACTGCTCACGAACATCGACCACAAGACGGCGTGCAGGAACTTCGTCAAGGCCGCGTCGAAGGGCGTCATCAAGGTCGCCTCGAAGATGGGCATCTCGTCCCTGCAGAGTTATCGCGGCGCGCAGGTGTTCGAGGCGCTCGGCCTGCGCCAGGACGTCATCGACGAGTACTTCAGCTGGACGGCGTCACGCGTCGGCGGCATCGGCACGGAGGTGATCGCGCAGGAAGTCCTGCTGCGGCACAACGCGGCGTTCCCGGACCGGCCTGCTGGCGATCGTCACACGCTGCCGGTGGGCGGTCAGTACCAGTGGCGCGCCGAGGGCGAGTACCACCTCTTCAACCCCGAGAGCATTCATCGCCTGCAGAAGGCCGTGCGCACGGGCAACTTCGAAACCTTCAAGGCGTACTCCGCGCTGGTCAACGATCAGTCGACCCACCTCTGCACGCTCCGCGGCCTGCTCGACTTCAAGTCGACCGACCCGGTGCCTCTTGCGGAAGTCGAACCGGTCGAAAGCCTGATGAAGCGCTTCAAGACCGGCGCCATGTCGTACGGTTCGATCAGCAAGGAAGCGCACGAAACACTGGCGATTGCCATGAACCGCATCGGCGGCAAGAGCAACACGGGCGAAGGCGGCGAAGACCCGGAGCGGCGCATTCCGCTGCCGAACGGCGACTCGAAGAACTCGGCCATCAAGCAGGTGGCGTCGGGCCGCTTCGGCGTGACGAGCGAATACCTCGTGAGCGCGCAGGAAATCCAGATCAAGATGGCGCAGGGCGCCAAGCCCGGCGAGGGCGGCCAGCTGCCCGGCAGCAAGGTGTACCCGTCGATCGCCAAGACTCGCCACACGACAGCGGGCGTGGGCCTGATCTCACCGCCGCCGCACCACGACATCTATTCGATCGAAGACCTGGCCGAACTCATCCACGACCTCAAGAACGCGAACCGTCGCGCGCGCATCAGCGTCAAGCTGGTGGCCGAAGTGGGCGTGGGCACGATCGCTGCCGGCGTCGCGAAGGCGCACGCGGACGTCGTGCTGATCAGCGGCCATGACGGCGGCACGGGCGCGTCGCCGCAAACGTCGATCACGCACGCGGGCCTGCCGTGGGAACTGGGCCTCGCCGAGGCGCACCAGACATTGCTCCTCAACAACCTGCGCAGCCGCGTCGCGGTCGAAACGGACGGCCAGCTCAAGACGGGCCGCGACGTGGCCATTGCCGCGCTGCTCGGCGCGGAGGAATTCGGCTTCGCCACAGCGCCGCTCGTCGCGACCGGCTGCATCATGATGCGTGTGTGTCACCTGAACACCTGCCCCGCCGGCGTGGCAACGCAGGATCCGCGGTTGCGCGAAAAGTTCAAGGGCAAGCCTGAGCACGTGGTCAACTTCATGCAATTCATCGCGCAGGAATTGCGCGAGATCATGGCTGGCTTAGGCTTCCGCACACTCGAGGAGATGGTCGGCCGCGTCGACAAGCTCGAGGCGCGCAAGGCCGTGCAGCACTGGAAGGCCAAAGGCATCGACCTGTCCACGCTGCTGTATTCGCCCGAGGTCGATCCGGACTGGGGCCGTTCCAAGCAGGACGAGCAGGATCACGGCATCGAACGCTCGCTCGACATGACCGTGCTGCTGGACTTGTGCAAGCCCGCAATCGAGCGCAGCGAGGACGTCGTCGCCGAACTGCCGATCCGCAATGTGAATCGCGTGGTCGGCACGATCGTCGGCAGCGAGATCACCCTCAAGCACGGCGCCAAGGGACTGCCGGAGGACACCATCCGGCTGC
>JANNGT010000243.1:0-18067 GCA_031404015.1 Gammaproteobacteria bacterium
CCGCCGGGGGCTTAAATGTGGTGCTGGCGCCGGGGTGGGGGGGGTCGATCGGGTTTCTTTCCCCGCGCGCGTGTCTGCCTTTCCAAGCTCGGTAAAAGACACCGCATCGGCCGCCAGTCCGCCAAGCCACCAGGAGGAGACCCTCCCCCAGCCTGCGGCCGACCCCTCCCGCTAAAGCGGGAGAGGTGAACTCAGGCGGTGGAGCTGGAGTGCTTCTTGGTCTCGGCCTCGACCACGCGGTTGATCTGCCACTGCTGCGCAATCGACAGCACCGTGTTGGTGAGCCAGTACAGGACCAGGCCCGCCGGGAACCACGCCATCATCACCGTCATGATCACCGGCATGAACGCGAACATCTTCGCCTGCAGCGGATCGGGCGGCGCCGGATTCAGCTTGAACTGCGCGAACATGCCGAAGCCCATCAGGATCGGCAGGATGAAGAACGGATCCTTCGACGAGATGTCCTGGATCCAGCCGAAGAACGGCGCCTGTCGCATCTCGACGCTTTCGAGCAGCACCCAGTAGAACGCCAAAAACACTGGAATCTGCACGAGGATGGGCAGGCAGCCCGCAACGGGATTGATCTTTTCGCGCTTGTACAGCTCCATCGTCTGCTTGGCGAGCTGTTCGCGATCGTCCTTGTACTTTTCCTGGATGCTCTTGATGCGCGGCGCGATTGCTCGCATCTTCGCCATCGAGCGGCCGCTCTTCTCCGTGAGCTTGTAGAACAGCAGCTTGAGCATGATCGTCACGATGATGATCGCGAGACCCCAGTTCTGGACGTACTTGTGCACCCACTCCAGCAGGTGGAACAGCGGATTCGACAGGATCGTGAGCTTGCCGTAGTCGACCGTCAGTTCGAGCTTCGGCCCCGTCACCGCAAGCTGCTCCTGCAGCTTGGGGCCGACAAACAGCTTTTCAGTGAACGTCGCGCGGCCACCCGCCGGCACGCTTTTGAGCGGGCCGCGATAACTGACGAGCGAATGGTTTGCTTCACGACGCAGCGAGTAGTCGTACGTTTCGCCTTGCGGCGGCACCGCGGCCGTCACGAAGTGATGCTGCATCTCCGCCATCCAGCCATCGCTGAATGCCTGCTGGAACGGGGCGTCCGTGTCTTCGACGTCCAGCTTCTGGTACTTCTTGCCGTCGTACACGGCCGGGCCGCGGAACGCATAGCTCTCGACATCGAACATCGAGCGCTCCTGCGCGTACATGTGACGCACGAACTGCAGGTACGACGCGGCGTTCCATGCCGTGGCCGACGCATTCTGCACGTCATAAACAACGTCGAAGCCGTACTGCCCCGGCTTGAAGACGTATGTCTTCATGACGTTGACGCCCTGCTCGTCGGTCCACGTGAGCGGCACCCGCAGGTCCTCCGCGCCCGGCGCAAGGCGGTATTCCGTCGCCGGTGACGTGTAACGCGCGAGGTGCGTCGGTTCGGCTCGACCGTCCGCAACGCGCAAGCCGCTGCGCACGATGCCGTACGTCGCGTCGTCCTGCGTCAGCATGCGCACCGCGGGGCTGCCCTGCTTCTTGTCCCGCGGGTACTGCAACAAGTCTGCGCGCAACAGGTCGCCGCCCTGCAGGCTGATGTCCAGGTCCAGCACGTCCGTGACGACGTGGATCTTCGGCGCACTCCCGGCGGAAGTCGCAGTGCCTGCGAGCGCCGCGGGCGCAGTTCCTGCGGCGTCGCTCGGTGCAGCGGGGGTCGTTGCCGACGGCAAAGCGGGCAGGCTGGAGGAGTCGGCGGCGGTTGCGACCGGCGCGCTCGCGTTCGGAGCTGCCGCAGCGGTCACCGCGGCCGGCGTGGCCTGGGCGCCGTAGTCACGGTCCCATTGGATGATGTTCATCCAGGCGAGCAGCGCGAGGCCGATCCACAAGAACAGGCGCGGGTTATCCATGACTCGGTCGCTTATGAGGGTGGTGCGGCGTGTGCGTGCATTCGGGCACGGGATCAAAGCCGCCGGGATTCCAGGGATGGCAACGCCCGATGCGGCGCGCCGCAAGCCACGAACCACGCAGGGCCCCGTGACATTGAATGGCTTCCTGCGCGTAGCAGGAACAGGTCGGATAGAAACGGCAGTTCGGCCCGAGCAGCGGGCTGATGAACCAGCGGTAGCCGGTGATGAGTGCGATCAGGAGCGGGCGCATCGTCGCACGATCCTATCCCAGTGCGATTGCAGACTGACGCGGATCTCGTCGCTGCTGCACTTGGTTGCGGCAGGCCGTGCGTTCACCACGACATCGAGCGGTGGCAACTCGTGCTGCCGATGGCGGAACGATTCGCGCGCGAGTCGCTTGATGCGGTTGCGCTTGACTGCGTTACCTGCGGCCTTGATGCCGACAGCGAGGCCGAGCCGAGCCTGGCCGATTTCGTTGGGACGTGTGATCACGAGGAACAGCGCGTCGGCGGATCGTTGACCCTGCCGGTGTACGGCGTCGAACTCGGGCTTGTCGGTCAGACGGCTCGCGCGCGGAAAGCGACGCGAAGCAGGCGTGCGATCGTTACTGCTCGTGAGAACGGTCAGACCGCGAGGCGCTTGCGGCCTTTGGCGCGGCGACGGGCGAGGACGAGACGACCGCCCTTGGTGGCCATGCGCGCACGGAAGCCGTGGACTCGCTTGCGGTGCAGGTTGCTCGGGTTGAATGTGCGCTTCATCTTCGGCTCCGCCAAGTGTCCTGACTAAGGACCGGGAAAAATTGTCCTGAAAAGGACCGGAAAACAGGACCAGAAACAACAACATGCGCTGGTCGTAAAAGGGCCGGGAAGAATACGCACGGACCCTGACGGAGTCAACCACAACCACAGATATCCACAGGCGGCGAGGCCGGTATACACTCGCCGCCCCTCGTCGTTTGCACGCGTTCACCGTACCAAAAAGGCCTGTCGGTTCGTGGAGATTTCGCTCTGGCATCAATGCCTCCGCCGGCTCGAGGCGGAACTCCCGGAACAGGCCTTCAACACCTGGATCCGGCCGCTGCAGGCCGTGCACGAGGGCGACCGCCTGCGGTTGCTCGCGCCCAATCGTTATGTGGTCGACTGGGTCAACCAGAACTGCACGGCCCGCATCAGCGAGCTGGTCGACGAGCTCGTGCCCTCCCCCGTCCCACAAGTGGTGGTCGAAATCGGCTCACGGCGGCCTGCTGGCCCCACGCCGGCACAAATGACGGCAGGCGTCGGCCTCCCGGTGCAACCAGCGCGGCCGGCGCCCCCAGCCAAACCCGCCACCTTTGAGTCGCAGCCTGGGGCCGCTCCCCGACGACCGGCCGACCCGCTGCCGCAGTTCGGCGGCCGGCTCAACCCGGAATTCACGTTTGCGAACTTCGTCGAGGGCAAGAGCAACCAGCTCGGTCGTGCCGCCGCAGTGCAGGTGGCCGAGAACCCGGGCCGCGCGTACAACCCGCTGTTCATCTACGGCGGAGTCGGCCTGGGCAAGACGCACCTGATGCACGCGATCGGCAACCAGATCCGCGCGCGCAACAAGGATGCAAAAGTTGCGTACGTGCATTCGGAGCGTTTCGTCGGCGACATGGTGCGCGCGCTGCAACACAACACGATCAACGAATTCAAGCAGGCGTATCGCACGCTCGACGCGCTGCTGATCGACGACATCCAGTTTTTCGCGGGCAAGGATCGATCGCAGGAAGAGTTTTTCCACACGTTCAACACGCTGCTCGAAGGCCAGCAGCAGGTGATCCTGACGTGCGACCGCTATCCGAAAGAGGTCGACGGGCTGGAAGAACGCCTCAAGTCCCGGTTTGGCTGGGGGCTTACTGTCGCGATCGAGCCGCCTGAGCTCGAGACGTGCGTGGCGATTCTCATGAGCAAGGCGTCGGCAAGCGGTGTCGAACTGCCCGAGGAAGTGGCGTTTTTCGTCGCGAAGCGCATTCGCTCCAACGTGCGTGAACTCGAGGGCGCGATGCGCCGCGTGATCGCGAACTCGCAGTTCACGGGTCGCCCGATTACGCTGGATTTTGCGAAGGAAGCGCTCAAGGACCTGCTCGCGCTGCAGGAGCGCCTGGTCACGACCGAGAACATCCAGAAGACGGTGGCGGAGTATTACAAGATCCGCGTGGCCGACCTGCTGTCACGTCGTCGCAGCCGTTCGATCACGCGTCCTCGGCAGATGGCGATGGCGCTTGCCAAAGAACTCACGAATCACAGCCTGCCGGAAATCGGCGATGCATTCGGCGGCCGTGACCACACGACGGTGCTGCACGCATGCCGCGTGATCAAGGAACTGCGCACCTCGCAGCAGCGGCTCAACGAAGATTATTCAAACCTGTTGAGAACGCTTGCGGGATGACATGTGTAACCTGTGGATGAAATCGTCGTCCGAGTACTCCACATTTCGTCCACAGGCTGCGGACAGGGCTTGCGTGCGTTGCAGGGGGTGCTGACCTTGCTCGCAAATGCGCGGTGGCGTTGGGGAAACTGATGTTTTGCACAGACTTGGGCTGTGCTAAAAGTAATAACAATAGAACTCTTATATAAAGACTCCGGAATAATAGAAGATGAAGATCATCGCGAAGCGCGAAGCGATCCTGAGCCCGCTGCAGGCCGTCATCGGTGTCGTCGAGCGCAAGCAGACGATGCCGATCCTGGCCAACGTGCTGGTATCGGCCAAGGGCGGCAAACTCTCGATCACCGCGACGGATCTCGAAGTCGAACTCGTCGCGACGTCCGAAGTGGACGTGCAGCGCGGAGGCGAGATCACGATCCCGGGCCGCAAACTGCTCGACATCTGTCGCGCACTGCCCGAAGCCACCGAGATCACGCTGACGCAGGAAGGCGAGCGGATGCTCGTACGAGCCCGCAAGAGCCGCTTTACGCTGTCCACGCTGCCAGCCGCTGAGTTCCCCACCGTGGAGGAGATCAACGCGGAGCAGACCCTGCAGCTGGCCCAGAAGGACTTCAAGCGGCTGCTCGACAAGACCCATTTCTCGATGGCGCAGCAGGACGTGCGTTACTACCTCAATGGGCTTCTACTTGAAACTTCGGCGAAAATGCTCAGAGCTGTTGCGACCGACGGCCATCGTCTTGCATTGTGCGAAGTCGAGCTGCCAAATGGCGGCAAGGCGGGCCAGCAGGTCATCGTTCCGCGCAAAGGCGTCCTGGAGTTGCAACGAATCCTGGGCAACGAGGACCAGCCCTTGGAGGTGTCGATTGGATCCAACCATCTTCGCGTCCAGATCGGCGACATTCGCTTCACTTCGAAGCTGATTGACGGCCGTTTTCCGGAATACAGCCGCGTTATCCCCGCCACACCGCCCAAGACGGTCGGCGCGGTCCGCGATGACCTCCGACATGCCTTGCAGCGCGCTGCAATCCTGTCCAACGAGAAATACCGCGGCATTCGCTTTGCCCTCAAGCCGAACGCGTTGATGATCCAGGCCCATAATCCGGAGCAGGAAGAGGCTGAGGAAGAGGTCGAAGTCACCTATGACGGTGAAGAACTCGAAATCGGCTTCAACGTGAATTACCTGTTGGATGCCCTTGCGGCTGTCGATGGCGCTGACGTCCAGGTGGGCCTGACGGATGGCAACAGCAGCTGCTTGATCCGCGCGGCGCAGGACGGCTCAGCCCGCTACGTCGTCATGCCGATGCGGCTGTAGCGAGTACCCTGCGCCAAATCTCCAGCGGATCACACTGACGAATCCCATGTTCCACGTGGAACGTTGGGAACGCAGCCCGTCATGAGCCTCCACCGCCTCGAGATCCACGACTTTCGATGTATTTCCGGTGCGAGCCTGGACTTCGATGGTCGATGCAACCTGATCAGCGGCGCCAACGCGTCAGGCAAGACCAGCCTGCTTGAATCGATTTTCTTTCTGGGTCGCGGCCGGTCCTTTCGCACGGCCCGCAACGAGACTCTTATTCGTAAGGGCGCGCACGAACTGATGTTGGCCGGACGTTTCGGGAACCAGGATGGGAGCAGGCCCGTCGGAGTCCGCTACAGCCGCGAAGGTTTTGAGGCTCGGGCAAGCGGAGGTCGCATTAACAGCTTGGCAGAGCTGGCCACGATTTTGCCGGTGCAGGCGATCGACCCCGAGGTGCACCGGCTGGTCGAGGAAGGTCCGGCCGAGCGACGTCGGTATCTGGACTGGGGGGTGTTCCACGTGGAACCAAGGTTCGTGGACCAGTGGCGTCGTTATCAGCGTGCACTGAAGCAGCGGAACGCGGCCCTGCGTGCAGAGTCACCGGAAAGCGTTGTGCGTGCTTGGGATCCCGAGCTGATCGAATCTGGCCGGTCACTGACATTGTCCAGACGTGAATACTTCGACAAGCTGAAACCGCACGTCGCCTTGGTCGGGGAGCGCTTGCTGGACACGCGCATCGATCTTTCTCTGAGCGATGGCTGGCTCGCCGGCACGGACCTCGAGGATGCGGTCGAGCAATCCTGGCCGCGAGATCGGGAGCGGGGCACGACACATGCCGGACCACACCGCGCCGACCTTTCTATCCGGGTGGCCGGCGACCTCGCCAAGCACAGGGTGTCGCGCGGACAGCAGAAACTCACCGCGTCGGCGATGCTGTTGGGGCAGCTGCGCTGCGACGCCGACCTTGGCAGTCCCACGGCGGCGCTACTTGTGGATGATCCTGCGGCAGAGCTCGATGCGGCCAACCTCGACCGCCTCATTTCCGTCGTGATGGAGATGCCGGGACAGCTGTTCGTGACCGCCCTGGATCCAAACATGCCCGCTTTCTCACGCCTACCCGTGGCAACAAGGTTTCACGTGGAACACGGAAAAATCACCCCTCTGCTATAATCCGACGTCCCTCTGAACCGGGTATCCCATGAGCTCCGCGGACGTCTACGACTCCAGTAAAATCAAAGTCTTAAGAGGGCTCGATGCGGTTCGCAAGCGTCCGGGAATGTACATCGGTGACACCGATGACGGCTCGGGCCTGCACCACATGGTGTTCGAGGTTCTCGACAACTCCATCGACGAGGCGCTCGCCGGCCACTGCTCGCACATCACGGTCACCATCCATGCGGACCAGTCGGTCACCGTGCAGGATGACGGCCGTGGAATACCTGTGGATATCCATCCGGAAGAGGGGGTATCAGCCGCGGAGGTGATTCTCACCGTCCTGCACGCCGGCGGGAAGTTCGACGACTCCTCGTACAAGGTTTCGGGCGGTTTGCACGGCGTCGGCGTCTCAGTGGTCAACGCGCTTTCCGAGACGCTCAATCTCACGATTTACCGCGACGGCGCGGTCTACACCCAGGAGTACCACCTTGGTGAGCCGGTCTCGCCGCTGGCCGTCACCGGCTCCGCGGATAAGCGTGGCACCACAATCCGCTTCAAGCCCAGCGACACGATCTTCACCAACATCGAGTTCGAGTACGAAATCCTGCAGAAGCGTTTACGCGAACTTTCATTCCTGAATTCGGGCGTACGAATCGAGTTGATAGACGAGCGCGACGAGCGCCGCGAGACCTTCTTCTACGAAGGCGGCATCAAGGAGTTCGTCAAATACCTGAATCGCAGCAAGACGGCGGTCCACGAATCGATCTTCTGGTTCCGCGGCGAACGCGACGGCGTCGTCGTTGAAATCGCGCTGCAGTGGAACGACTCCTACGCGGAGACGATGTACTGCTTCACGAACAACATCCCGCAGAAAGACGGCGGCACGCACCTCGCCGGGTTCCGCGCAGCGCTCACGCGCACGCTGAACGACTACATCGAAGGCGAGATGGCGAACAAGAAGGACAAGGTGCCGACCACGGGCGACGACTCGCGCGAAGGTCTCACCGCAGTGATGTCCGTCAAACTGAGCGACCCGAAGTTCTCGTCGCAAACCAAGGACAAGCTGGTCTCGTCCGAAGTGAAGAGCGTGGTCGAAGCCGTGGCCAGCGAAAAGCTCGGTGAGTTCCTGCTCGAACAACCGGCGCAGGCGAAAGCCATCGTCAACAAGATCATCGATGCGGCGCGCGCGCGCGAGGCTGCGCGCAAGGCGCGTGAACTCACTCGCCGCAAAGGCGCGCTCGACATCGCAGGCTTACCCGGCAAGCTTGCCGACTGCCAGGAAAAAGATCCGGCGAAATCCGAATTGTTCATCGTCGAGGGCGACTCGGCAGGCGGCTCGGCTAAACAGGGACGCGACCGTCGCACGCAGGCGATCCTGCCGCTCAAGGGCAAGATCCTCAACGTGGAGCGCGCCCGCTTCGACAAGATGCTGTCGTCGGCTGAAGTCGGCACGCTGATCACGGCGCTGGGGTGTGGCATCGGCAAGGACGAGCTCGATCTCGCCAAGCTGCGCTATCACCGCATCATCATCATGAGTGTCGACGGCGACGATCACGTGTTCGTTCGTCAGCGCGACGGTCTGGCGCGCATGGTGCGCATCGGCGCGTTCATCGACCAGGCCATTGAGTTGCAGCGCGAGTCAGGGCATCTCGATGATGACGGCCACGCACAGCGCGTGCTCGCCGAGCGGCTGCAGGGTGACGAGAAGCTTGGCGACGTCCTGTGCTTCGGCAAGGACGATCACGCGATCCGTTTCCGTGCGATCAAAGCCGTGATTCGCCATCCGCTGCAGGACAAGCTGTTTCGCGTTCGCACTGCCTACGGTCGCTCCGTCAGGGTGACTTCAAGTCACAGCGTCTTCACCACTGAGAACGGCGAAATCCGCTTGAAGCGGGGCGATGAACTGCGGACCGGTGATCGCCTGGTCGCGCCGAAGCGCCTGGCACTGCCCGAAGTCGCACCAGGACACGTCGACGTGCTGCAAGCGATCTGGCAGCAGTGCAAGCAGGACTTGAACGCGTGGCTGCGCGGTCCCGCTGTCGAAGAGTGGTTCAAGAATCGTCGTGACCTCTGCGATGTCGTCGGCATCAAGCAGCCCGTGTCTTTCTATGCATGGGAGCGGGGTGAATCCTGCCCGACGCAGTCGCAATTTGACAGCTACCTGCGGGCAGTGGGAGCAGATGTCGATGTGGCGCAGGCCCTGGTGCAGTCCGTCCCGAGCGGCTGGACCGCGCCTGGCAGACACCGTATTCGGCGTCCGGCCGCAACGCCGTGCGCAATCTCGTGCACGTCGGCGAACTCACGGCGACCGATATCGACTGGTTCTCACAGCGTGAGGATTTCGAGATCACGCCCGAGCACTATGCGGACTCCGGCATCTCGCGCCGCCTGAAGGTCGATGACGACCTCATGACGTTGCTGGGCTTCTATCTCGCCGAAGGTTCGTGCAGCGACCGCAATGGCATCCGGCTGTCGATTGGCAATGGCAACGTCGCGTTCGCGACGGAGATTGCTGCATGCATGACGCGCGTGTTCGGCATCGCACCGACCCTGTACGAGAATGCAGCCCGCGCCGCCGAGCTGAAGCTGGTCAACCGGGTCGCTGCCGCGGCGTGGCAGAACTTGTTTGGATTCCGCGGAGCGGAATCCCACACCAAGCGTATTCCTGACCTGGTTTTCAACGTGTCCGCCGCGTTGCGCTGCGCATTCCTGCGCGGCTATTTCCGCGGTGACGGCACGGCAGGTGCGGGACGGGTAGGCTTCGCCACGTCGTCGTACGACCTGGCAAGCGGACTCATGTACCTGCTCTCGTCGCTGGGTGTCGTGGCGTCGCTCAGCGAACACGAGCCCGACGGCAAGGTGCGGCTCATTCGCGGCCAGCCTTGCATTACCCGCCACAACGACTGGCAGATCACCGTGACCGCGGCCGATGACCTGCGCCTGCTGCACGACGTGTGGTCGGACCATCCGGCCTCGGCCGGCATCCACGAGCACGTGGCCCGTGTCGAGGGCACGATCAATCGCCGTTTCGACACGCTCGACGGGGATCTCATGGCCCTGCCGATCGTATCGATCGAGGAAGTTGCGCCGGGCAATGGCTACGTGTACGACTTCTCGGTCGAAACCGATGAGAACTTCGTTGCGGGCATGGGTGGGCTCTGTTGCCACAACACAGACGCGGACGTCGACGGCTCGCACATCCGTACGTTGCTGCTGACATTCTTCTATCGCCAGATCCCGAACCTGATCGAGCGCGGCCACGTCTACATCGCGCAGCCGCCGCTTTATAAAGTGAAGAAGGGCAAGAGCGAGAATTACGTCAAGGACGATGTCGAGCTCAACCAGATCCTGTTGCGCACTGCGCTCGAAGGCGCGTCGCTGGTCGTGCGCGATACGTCGGTGCCCATGACTGAAGGCGCGCTCGAAACGCTCGCCCGCAAGTACATGGATTTCCAGAATGCCGTGCGCAAATCGCCGCGCCGTTACGACTCGCACGTGCTCGAGCAGATGCTGCACTTGCCGGAAATCGGCATGGCCGATCGCGAAGACGCGGACAAGCTCACGGCCTGGGGCGCGCAGTTGGAGAAGATGCTGAACGACGTGCCGCAGGCCGGCCGCCACTACACCGTGACATTGCAGCCGGGCACGCCGCCGCACCTCGTCGTCACGCGTGTCGAGCATGGCAACGCCGTCGAGAAACACCTGCACCGCGAGTTCTTCAATTCGAGCGAGTATCGGCGGATCACCGACCTCTCGCGCACGCTCGTAGGCTTGTTCGGCGCCGGCGCCATCGTGCGGCGCGACGACAGGGAGCAGACGGTCGGCAGCTTCAAGCAAGCCGTCAACTGGCTGCTGGACGAAGCGCGACGCGGCCAGACGATCCAGCGCTACAAGGGCCTGGGTGAGATGAACCCCGCGCAACTCTGGGACACGACCATCAATCCAGAGACGCGCCGGCTCGTGCAGGTACGCATCGAAGACGCGCACGTGGCCAACGAGTTGTTCTCGACGTTGATGGGTGATGAAGTGGAACCGCGCCGCGAGTTCATCGAAAGAAACGCGCTGCTGGTGTCGAACCTGGACGTCTGAGCCACAGCTCCTGTCAGAACTCGAGCGCGACCGCGAGCCGATCCTGATCACGCAGCACGGAGTACCCAGTGCGTACCTGGTCGATGTCGCGACATACGAGTCCTTGCAGCGCCGGATGAGCCTGCTGGAAGGTATCGCTCGTGGAGAACGAGCCATTGAAGAGGGCCGTACCGTCTCCCACGCCGAGGCAAAGCGGCGCATGGGACGATGGCTGAAGTAATCTGGACTGAACCGGCCCTGAGCGAGCTGGATGCCATCGCAGACTACATTGCACTAGAAAATCCGGTCGCGGCGTGCGCCCTGGTTCAGCGTGTCTTTCATCATGTTGATCAACTCGTCGATCAACCGCGCAGCGGATCGAAGCCGCCGGAGCTTCGAGGATGGAGATTTCGACAGATTGTCGAGCCGCCGTGCCGGGTCGCGCGTTACTCGAGGCAGGGTTCAGTGTGCGGGGACCGCCGCACCGAGCAGGCTGTCGAGCACATCAGCAGCGGAATAGGTCGTACGCCCAGGCCGCAGGAAGCGATGCAGATACGCGGCGTCGTCGCCCGCGGTGATCAGGACCGGTTCGATTTCGCCGCTCGGTCGAACCTGTGCGTAGTCGACGGCCGCGACCAGCCCGTTGCACACGCATTTGCGACCGTGAGTCTCTGGCTCGGCCCCCCCTTTGCGGAGGTAGTCATCCAGCGGCTCGCCGGGGCAGCGATAGCCCAGGGTCCCATCGTCCTGGCGATACGATTGGCGCAAGTAACCGAGGTCGCAGATGCGCGCACGTCCCGCGAAGACGTCCTGCTCGGACACCGTGCCGACAGCCTGCAGCACCTTGAACGGAAACCCGGTCGGCGATGCGTACGGATCGGTGAACACCTTGATGCGACCCTCACGGCTGGCGGCCAGCGTCTTTTCCTTGAGATCAGGCGACAGGCCCGATTCGTCGCAGAAAGCAAAAGCGGTGCCGACTTGGATTCCGGTCGCACCCAGCGCGAGGGCTTGTGCGAGCTTCGCCGCGTCGCCGTAGGAGCCTGCCAGCCAGAACGGGAGACCAAGCGCCCGAATCTGCTCCAGGTCCGGCGAGTCACGCAGGCCGTAGACAGGTTCGCCACCGGCATCCAGCTTCAGCGGACCGCGCGGCGGCGCATTGTGACCGCCAGCCGTCGAACCTTCGATGACGAAGCCGTCGACCTTGCCGGCACTCTTGCGCGCCAGCGTCATGGCCAGCGTGGCCGATGACACGATCGCGAGGAACTGCGGACGCCGCAGCTCGACCGGTGCAGCGCCCAGGTAGGGTTGCGGGTCGAAACGAGCAACGAACTTTTCACCGGGTAGTGCACCGGCCACATCAAGGGCCATTTCCGCGGGCTCGCCAGCTGCGAACCGGTCAAGAATCGCTGGGATGCTGCGCGGTATGCCCGCGCCCATCAGCACGACGTCGACCTTTGCCAGCATTGCGCCAAACAGCGAGGCGAGATTGGGCAGCTGCACTTTTTCGAGCAGGTTAATCCCGACCTTGCCGCCGTGTTGTGCCTTGGCGAGGAAGACCTCAGCGAAGTTGCTGAGCACGATCAAATCCAGCAGCGCCACCGGCATCTTGATCGAGTGGATCGGCTTCGACTTGAACGGGGCGGCCGGGTCCTTGCCGCCGGCGATGTAATAGCGGTCCCACACCCGCTCGGCGATCTCGCGCACCGGGAACGCAGCGAAGGCTTCGCGCAGATGGCCGCCCGGATCGCCCTGCTGCAGCCGGCGTGCGACCACGGTATCGATTGCAGTTCCCGACACCACGCCGAGCTGGCCGCGCATCGATACGGCGCGAGCCAACCGCCAGGATGAGACGGCGACACCCATGCCGCCCTGGATGATCAACGGCTGCTGCTGCATGGCGCGCACCGTAGCAGCTGAGCAGAGCTCCGGGCCCGGTCTACGTACAAATGCTCAACGACGAACGCTGTGCGCACGCTGCCCGTGGGTGCGTCCCGCCTCCCGTGTCGCGCAGCCGAATGTCCTGTCAACGTTTGGCGGGGATGCTCGTTGTGGTACGAAACAACGACAATGTACTTCTGCATCGGCGCGTCGAGCCGGTGCCAGGGAAAGGCGAACAACCCGTGCTGCGCAACATTCTGCGATCCGGCCTGATAGCCATCTGTGCGGTGTCGCTAGCCTCGTGTGGCGGCGGCGGCTCCACATCAATGCCTCCTGACGGGCCGCCTGCGACTAGCGCCTGGGCCGAAGTCGACCGTCTCGCGCAGGCGACGTTCACGCGGCAAAGCCTCGGCGGCATGGGTCTCGCGATCTACGACCGCAACGACAGGAAAGTGTTCGAGAAGATGTACGGCGACTTCGCACCCGATCGGCGTGTCGCGGTTGCGTCCGCCTCCAAGATTGTTTCCGGCGTCGTGTTGTTGCGCCTGGTCGAGCAGGGCTACCTGACGCTCGACTCGACTACCGCCGACGTCCTGGGCTGGACCGGGCCATTGGGCGCGATCACTTTGCGGCACCTGTTGTCGTTCACGTCGGGCCTCGAACCCTCCGCGTCGTGCACCTCACTGCCGGGCATCACGCTGGCCGACTGCGTTGCGCAGATAGCGGTGAGTACGCCCGTAGCGTCTCCCGGTACGCGTTTCGACTACGGCAGCACCCATTTGCACGTAGCGGCACGCATGGCGGAAGTCGTCACCGGCGCGACCTGGGATCAAGTGTTTGCGCAACAACTGCGGCTACCCCTCGGCTTATCTGCGGACGCGCGGTACTACACGGCGCCAAGACAGGCTGTCGGCACGACAAATCCGCTCATCGCGGGCGGGTTGCGCGCGACGATGGACGAATATGCCCGCCCGCTCTCAGTGGTATTCCACCGCGGCACGTTCCAGGGCCAGCGCCTCGTCGCAACGGCGTTGTTCGACGCGCAGGGCAGGGAGCCTTACCCGGAAGTGGTGATCGGCAACTCACCGATGTCGGCCCTGGCGTACGACTTCCGCTACGGCCTCACGGCCTGGCTCGAATGCATCACGCCCGCAACCGGCTGCAACGTGCTGTCTTCACCCGGTGCGTTTGGCTGGACGCCGTGGGTCGATCGTGACGGCGGCTATTACGCAATCATCGCCATGGAGGTTGCGGACGCGCGCGAAGGCGTTGTCAACTTCAGCGTGGCTTCGTCGCAGGAGCTGAAACCGGCGATCCGCCGCGCGCTGGGTACAGCGGGTAGCGGATCTTAGTCAACGGCCAGGCGCGTAGCTGAGCGGCGCGGACGGTCCCAGCGGCAAGCCCGTGAAATACCAGGCCACGAGCAGCAGCGTCCAGACGATGCCAAGCGCCAGCGAGTACGGCACCATCAGCGAGATCAGCGAGCCTAGCCCGGCCGCCGGGCGGTACTTCTGCAGCACCCCCAGCACGATCAGCATGTATGAGTTGAGCGGCGTGATGATGTTCACCACCGAATCGCCGATGCGATAGGCGGCCGTCGTCAACTCGGGGCTCATCCCCACGATCATGAACATCGGGATGAAGATCGGTGCCAGCACGCCGAACTTGGACAGCATGCCGCTCATCGTGAAATCGCCGAGCACCACGACGGCGACGAAGAGCACGAGCAGCACCGGTACGGGCAAGTGCGCGTCGAACAGCAACGCGCCGCCGGCATACGCCAGCATGCGGTCGAGGTTGGTGTAGGCAAAGTAGTTCACGAACTGCGCCAGGAAAAACAGGATCACCAGCACGGGCACCACAGAGCGGATGCCGTGATTGAGCGCCGCCACGAAATCCTGTTGATTGCGCAGCGTGCCGGTCAGGCGACCGTAGACCATGCCTGGCAACAGGAATGCCAACAGGATCATGGGTACGATCACCTGCGACCAGCGCGCCGCCGGCGCTTCGACCAGGCGTCCCGCAGGCGCGGCCTCGGTCACGAGCAATGGTTCGCGCGCCAGCACCACTGCACCCGGCTCGGTGACAGTTCCGGCGGGCGCAACGGCGACAGGTTGTTGCACCAGCACCCGACCACTCGGCAACGTCGGCTGGCCCGGGCCGTGCAACGGCGATCCCGGCAGGAAGATCAACGCTGCAAACAGCGCGATCACGGCGGCCATCGTCAGCAGCGAGGCTCGCAGAGCCGTGCGCTCGACCGATGACAGCGTCATCTGCTGCACCGCGCTTGTGTCATCGGACCGCGCTTCGTCCGCATGGACACGCATCAGGCGCGGCTCGACGATGCGGTCCGTGACGTACCAACCGGTGCCGGTGACGATCAGCGCCGATACGACCTTGAAGTAATAGTTGTGCAGGATCGTGACGGAGTAGCCGGGGTCAACGACGTGGGCTGAGTCCTGCGCGAATCCCGTCAGCACGCCGTCGCCGCCGGTAGGGAAAAGGCCGCCGCCAAAACCGCCGGCGACGCCGCAGAAGGCCGCTGCCAATCCGGCCACCGGGTGCCGACCCATGGCGAGGTAGAGGGCAGCCGCCAAAGGCGGCAGGATCACGTAGCCCGCATCACTCGCGATGGAGCTGTTGGCGCCGACGAAGATGATGACCGGGGTCAGCAGGCGACGCGGCGTGACCAGAGCCAGCTGCCGCATCAACGCCGTGAAGAACCCGAACTTCTCCGCGAGCCCGATGCCGAGCATGGACACGAACAACAGCGGCAACGCCGGCATGGACGCAAAGTTGCGCAGCATCGACGAGAACATGAAGTACAGGCCGTCGGCCGACAGCAGGCTGCGCGGCGCAATCGGCGCCCCGTTGGCGAGCAGCGACACGGTGAGCTGGCCGTCGGTGCCCGTCACGGCGACCGGCTTGAGCGGCTGGACACTCCAGTCCAGTGCCGTGCCGACGGCCGACAGCACGATCACGATCAGCGCGAGCCAGCAGAAAAGGATGGGAGGTTCGGGCAGCCGGTTGCCGAGGTGTTCGATCCTGTCGAGTAGGGACTTGCTGCGGGGGGTAGTCATTCGTTGCATCATCGCCGCTCCGCGCAGGGCTCGGCCGCCATTGCGGCGATCGTCGCTTCGATCCACTGCTGCGCGCGCTCGTTGACTTCGCGGGGCGTGAGACCGGTGGGGTCGATGGGTGGACCGATCACGACGCGGATCGTGCCCGGTTTTTTCAGGAGGCTGCGGCGGCTCCAGAACTGCCCGGAGTTGTGCGCGATCGGCACGACGGGCGTGCCGGTTGCACACGCGAGCAGTGCACCGCTTACCCCGTACTTGCGCGTCTGGCCGGGCGGCACGCGCGTGCCTTCGGGGTACACGATCACGCCCAGCCCCGCGGCGAGTCGTTCACGGCCCTGCGCCACGACCTGATTGACGGCAGAGTGCCCGCCGCCGCGATGGATCGCGATCGGCTTGAAGGTACTCACGGCCCAGCCAACGATCGGGATCCAGATCACCTCACGTTTCAGCGACCATGCTGCAGGCGGCACGACGAACATCTGTGCCAGCGTTTCCCACACGGACGAGTGCTTCCACAGCGAGATGAACGGCCGTTGCGGCAGGTTCTCATGTCCTTCGATCGTGTAACCGAGACCGCAGATCACCTTGGCCAGCCACGTGAGCAGCAAGCCCCAGCTGCGCGGAATCACGTACCGCTGTTCGATGCTGAGCGGCAGCAACGCCGAGACCAGCACGATGACGCCGAACACAATGGTCACGGCGAACAGGAGCACGGTGTAAACCACCGAGCGTATCCATTGCGCCATGAGTGCTAGCCCGGCAGGCGCGACAAATCGGCTGCGCGCATGAACAGGCTGCGCATGCGCTTGAGCAACGCCAGCCGGTTGGCGCGCAGTGCGGCGTCGTCGGCGTTGACCATGACCGATTCGAAAAAGTCGTCGACGGCTTTGCGCAACGCCGCCAGCTGCTGCAGCGCAGACGTGTAGTCACGGGCCGCAAACTTCGGCTCGACCTCACGTGCGATTGCGTCGACCTGCTCGGCCAGCACCTGCTCTGCCGGATCCATCAGCAGGGATGAATCGACAGTGTCGCCGACCGGTTCCGTAACTTTCTTGAGGA
The DNA here is from genome assembly GCA_031404015.1 of Gammaproteobacteria bacterium. Taxonomy (GTDB): domain Bacteria; phylum Pseudomonadota; class Gammaproteobacteria; order Steroidobacterales; family Steroidobacteraceae; genus RPQJ01. Next base: position 16,848 of record JANNGT010000243.1, read on the forward strand.
TGTTTGCGATGCGCTTGTTGGCAGCCGCGAGACTCGCTGCGTCAGGCAGCTGCAGGAACTGCACCAACGCGCGCAGTCGTGCGTCGAAATCGAGCGCTGACGCAGGACGCGTGACGAGCACGGCGTCGAACATTTCTGGCGTAACCGTAACACCGGTACCGTATGCCCGCAGCCGCTCGATGATGTAGTCGTACACTTCGACAGACAGCTTCACCGCATCACTGACCGGCGCCGGCTTGCCCTGGTCCGCTGCGACCCGAGCCATGTCGGTGCGTGCCGCCGCGACCGCTTGTTCGATCAGGTGCTGCAGGTCCAGATCGAGTTGCCGTTCGATCGAGATGCGCAGCAGGCCAAGCGCGGCCCGGCGCAATCCAAAGGGGTCGCGCGTCCCGGTCGGCTTCTGCCCCGTCGCGTAGATGCCCGCAATCGTGTCGAGCTTGTCTGCGATGCTGAGTGCCATGCCCGTGCGCGTGGCAGGCAGCTCGTCGCCAGCGAAACGCGGCAGGTACTGCTCACGCAACGCTTCCGCGACTTCGCCGGGCTCATGATCGTGCAGCGCGTAGTAGCGGCCCATCAAGCCCTGCAGTTCCGGGAACTCGCCGACCATGTTGGTGAGCAGGTCGCACTTGCTGAGCTGCGCGGCGCGATCGGCCAGCGCGGCATCACCGCCGATGCTGCGTGCAATGGCAATGGCCAACGTGCGGACGCGCTCCGACTTGTCGTGCTGCGAGCCGAGTTGAGTCTGGAACGTCACGCGCTTCAGCGCGTCGATCTGCGCGGAGAGTGGCTGCTGCCGATCCGTGCGGTAGAAAAAGGCCGCGTCGGTCAGTCGCGGCCGCACCACGCGCTCATTGCCGGCGATGACCTGCGCGGGATCACGGCTTTCGATGTTGGACACCGTGATGAACCACGGCATCAGCGCGCCCTGCGCATCGCGCACGGGGAAATAGCGCTGGTGCTCCTGCATCGTGGCGATCAGCACCTCAACGGGCAGCTCGAGGAACTGCGCATCAAAGCGACCGGCCAGCGGCACGGGCCACTCCACCAGTCCTGTGACTTCATCCAGCAGCGCCGGGTCGATCACCGCGACACCGTTCAGTTTTGCGGCAGCTGCGGTCACGCCCACACGGATGCTCTCGCGACGTGCCGCCACATCCGCCATGACCCTGCCGCGCTTGCGCAGCGTTGCGACGTACGTAGCCGGGCGCGCGATCTTGAGC
>JANNGT010000244.1:0-11240 GCA_031404015.1 Gammaproteobacteria bacterium
CGCTGCGGTAAGCTACCAGCAGCAGGATCACCATGCCGACGACACTGATGCTGCCAAGCCATTGCGCCTCGCCTTGCGTGCGCTCCTGCATGAGCACCGAGAACGCGCCTGGGCCGCTCGACTCGAGTCGCAGGTTGCCGTCGATACGCACGTCCTCGAACGCACGCTGCAAAACGTCGGCGGCCTTGCGCTGGCCTTGCGGGTCGAATCCCGCCGCACGCGTCTCGGCGACGAGCAGGGCCTCTTTCCCCGACGCGCCGAACCAGACGTCGTAGAGCAGCAGCGGTTGCCGTGCCGGCAGCCACGAGTCGGCGAGTTTCAGCAGTTCCAGTGTCGGGTCCCGCGGCAGCCAGGGTTCCAGCAGCCCCGCTGCCGGAGACGAGAGGTCACGCACGCGCTCCTCGAGTTGTGCGCGGAGGAACCCGGCGTCCAGTGGCGAGTGGTCGAGCGTCGACGAGAGCAGGTACCGATAGGCCAGCAGCGAATCCGGAACCAAAGCGAGGTTCGACTCGCCGTTCGCGACCAGGCGAAATTCGCCGTTGCTGCGCAGCGCCGCGGCGAGCGCCCGCGACGTCTCGGCGGCGGCCTGCGGGTCTGCGCCCGAGATCGCGAGCAACAGCATGCGCGAGGCCGGGCCCTCGCCAATCTCGTCCAGGATGAGACGCTCCTGCGGCGTCCGTGGCGAAGGCATGAACAGTCGCAGGTCGGACGATATCACCAGGTGCCTGTCCACGATCCAACCCAGGATCGCGACCGTCGTGATCCAGACGACGAGCAGCAGGCCCCGGCGCATTGTCGTCATCGCTTCATTGCCTGCTCCCGTCGCCGCACCAGCCGTGGAGCGCCGCTCGTGTTCGCGCTGCGGGCAGGTCTCCAGGACCAGAGATCCCCAGCGCCAGCAGGCTCTCGTCGCCATCCGGCTCCTCGAGCGTGAAACACCTTGGACTGTTCTCGACCCCGTTCACGACGATCCGGGACAGGTACCGCCTGAGCTTGTCGACCCGCGGCGTCAGCGTGATCTCCCAGCGGGCGTCGGAACCCTTGGCGCTGACGATGAAGTATCGATCGAGCGTCTGGCGATCACCCTGCAGTATCGCGCCGAAGCTGGTCAGCATCCCGCGCAACGCCGGGGCACGGTCGAGGCTGAAGCGCCGTGTCTTGCTGCCGGCGCGCGTGACGGCAACGTTCTCGCCCTGCACTTCCGTCGACTCACGATACGGCCACTCCACGCTGCGCAGCAGCGAGCCATCCTTGCGGTGCTCGAGGTGGCCCGCGACCACGATGGGTCTGTCGAGCAGGCTTGAGTAGCGGACCTCGACGAAGCTCGTCGATTCCGGCGCCGGTCGCGCCAGTCGTGCGAGCAGCGCATCCGCATTGGGATCAGCGGCCTGCAGCGGGAATGTCGCCAGCAACAGAGTGATCATTGCCGGCCGGGCTGTCTTTCCAGAAGTCATAGAAGTTGAACCAGTTATAGGGCGCTGCGTGCAGCAGTGCTGCCAGCCTGTTGGCGAAGTCCTGCGCCAACTCGCGCAGCTGCTGCTGACGTTGCTTGCGGTCGACACGCAGTTGCTCCGTGAGCAACTCGAAATGCAGGTCGTAGCGGTTGCCGCCACGATACAAGCCCACGCACAGGACGATGGGCACTCGCAATGCCGCGGCTATCTGCCACGGCGCCGTCGGGAACTCGGCGGCTTGGCCAAGGAAGTTGGCGCTGGCGGTCGCGTTGCCCGGGCGCCCGCGGTCGCCCAGCATGGTCACCAGCGCGCCCTCGTTCAGCGCGGCGCCGATATCCAGCGCGACGGACGTGCCGTCCCTGCGGGGGTCGATGATACCGGCAGCCATCTGCGGGTTCAGTTGCGTGAGGATGGCCGAGAGCGCTGGGCTGTGCGCTGCATCGAGGACCACGCGTACCGCGACATCTGGACGCAGCGTGCTCACAGCTCGCAATGCTTCGAAACTGCCAACGTGTGCGCCGATCAGCAGTACGCCCCTGCCAAGGTCCATCGCTTGGTGCAACTGCTCCAGTCCCCGCAGGCGCATGTCAAAGCGCCACAGGTTGCCACTGAGGAAATACACGCGGTCAAGCGTCACGCCGGCGAAGGCATGGAAGTGACGGGCGACCTCGAGCCACGTCGGGCGGCGACCGAGTATTCGTGTCAGGTAGGCGCGCGAGGCTAGGCGCTCGGGGCCGCGCCGGAGCATGAAGTAGGCCGTGACCGGCAATAACACCACGCGCGCGATCCTGCGGCCGAGGCGCAGGGCGACAGCCACCAGCAGGCGCATGCCCAGGCCACCCCCGCCCTCGGGACGTTCGAGCCAGGCGTCCGTCACGAAACCGTATCCTGGGCGCCTCTCAAGGTTCCCTTCGCGATCGAGTCCTGTCCCCGATAGACGGCAAAATCAAGCAGCTTTTCGCGTAACTGGAGTTCGATTCGAGCGCCTTCATCCGGCTTCAGTGGCGCGAGGAATTTCGCTTGCGACAGTCCAGCGACGTGAAAGCGGGCGCCCAGCCACGCTTCCGCGGCGCAAATAACCGCGTCCAGGATCACGACCCCGGGGACGATTGGATTGCCCGGAAAATGGCCCGTCAGGGCAGGATGCTGTGCGGGTATCTGGAGCGTCGCGATGTGCCTGGTCATTTCGTTTGCAGTCATGCTGGGCGAAGGGCGGTGAGCTGATCCAGGCGCATCAACGCAAAGCCGCGCGCGCGCAACCCTGCGATGATCAGCGGCAGGGCTTCCAGCGTGGCACGACGGTCCTGGGTGCCCTGCAAGCCGGAGCCGTCATGCAGCAGCAGGATTCCTCCAGCCCTGGCCTTGCGCACCAGGCGGCGGGTGATTTCCCCGGCGTCTGCGCGCACGGCGTCGAAACCGCGAACCTGCCAACCGACGCAGGTCATTGCGCGCTTCGCCAGCACGTCGCCGAGTGCCGGGTTCTTGAAGCCATGCGGGGCGCGGTAGAAGCGCGGACGTTTGCCGATTGCCGCCTCGATGGCGTCGTTACAGCGATCGATCTCTTGCGTAAGCCTTGCGTGCAGGCCGAAGTTGATGTTCCACGCGTGGCTGAAGCTGTGGTTGCCGACCAGGTGACCCTGTCGATCAATTTCGCGCACGATGTCCGGGTTCGTGCGAGCGCGTTCGCCCACCACGAAGAACGTCGCCTTGACGTTGTCACGGGCAAGAATTTCGAGCACGCGCGGCGTGAACTCCGGGTCCGGCCCGTCGTCGAACGTGAGTGCAACGGCCTTGACGCCCGGCACCTGCCACAGCGTCGGTGTCCAGAGCGAGCTGTTGACGTCGAACACGCCCCAGGCGATCAAGGCAAACGCAGCAATGACGATTATCCCGGCCATCCACCAGGACGTCGGGGCATCGCCGAACCACAGTGCAGCAAACACACCGATGACCGCGAGAAACTTGATTGCAATCGCTTTGCCCATGGAGACCAGCTGCCTGTCCAGACGCGAGATGCCCAACAGCGTATCAGCTCGACGCTGCTTCCAAGGAGGTCGCGCCGTCGGTGGCTTGAGCGCATGCTCGGCGTGCCCTGCCGACGCGCTGGGGCTGCTGGAGCCGGATCGACGCGGCAGTGCGGCGGACAGCGGAATATCTACGGTAGATGCTGGACCAGGAGGTCACATGCTCAGACTTTTCAAAGGAATGATCCTTGGCGCTTGCGCGATGCTGGCCGTGCTGCCTGCCTCCGCGCTGGCGCAAGGCAAAGTCTCGTGCGAACTTCGCTTTCAGATGTCGGGTTGGTCGATCTTCTATAAGGAGTCGAACGGCAGCGGGACGATCAAGTGCTCGAACGGCGAGTCGATGGCTGTGAAGTTGCAGGCCAGGGGCGGTGGGCTCACGGTCGGCAAGTCGACGATCGAGGACGGCCACGGCGAGTTTTCGGGCGTCCAGAGTATCAATGACCTGATCGGTACCTACGTATCGGCTGAAGCTCACGCGGGTGCCGTGAAATCGGCGAAGGCACAAGTGGTCACCAAGGGCGAGGTGTCACTGGCCTTGAGCGGAACTGGAAGCGGTTGGGACCTCGGCGTTGCGGTGGGGAACTTCATCATCTCCCGGCGCTAGGCTGCTGGCGACTGCGCATGCCATCCAACGTGACCCCATCCGTGCCGTTCGGGATTCACTTGCCGTCGACCGAGAACGCTGCGAGCACGTTACCCGGCATGTGGAAATACAGGCCGTAACCTGAATTCATGTAGACCATGCCGTCGTGCACGACCGGGCCGCCGCCTCCCACCGAACCGCCGAGGCCTGTCTTGCCGGAGAGCGTCGGCAAGGGTTGGGACGTGTCGAAGCTCCACAGCACGTTGCCTTGCTCGGTGTCGTAGGCACGGATACGCCCGTCCATGTGTCCGGCAAAGATGGCGCCGGGGATGCCCACGATCGATGCGAGGATGCCCGAATCGCAGAACTCACGACCGTAGCAGACGTCGTCAGGGATGTTCTTCCACAACAACTTGCCGGTCGCGGGATCGAGCGCGTACAGGCCCGGGCGCAGGGGGCCGGCCTCTTTCTCGCGTGCTTCCGATGACTTGTCCATCGAGAACTTCATGTCGGCAATGGGCACGTACAACCTGCGTCCGTCGTACGTCATGCCGAACTGGATGCCGCCCTGGATCGAGCCGCGCCCGACGCGGTTCGTCCACAGCATTCCTTTCTGCGGCGCATCAGGGTCGAGCGCCAAAGCCTGCCCGCTCTTGAGGCCGACAAAAATGCGATCGGTGCCATCAGGCAGCGTCGCGAGCATGGTGCCCGAGCCAATGTCGAAGTCGGGCCCCGCGGGCTCGGGACACGTGTCCAGCCCGATCATGCAGCCGACGTTCCATGCGTCGCCCGGCACCACCTGCCATGACCAGCGGATCTTGCCTGTCTTGAGGTCGAAAGCCATGACGGCGTTGCTGCGGTCATTGGCGGGGCCCGTGTAGTTGTTGCCGGTGCCGATGTACAGCACGCCCCGCCTGCTATCGAGCGTCGGCGTGTTCCAGATCGCCGCGCCTGACGGCGACCAGACAGGCGTACCGATCTTCGACTTGCCGACCTTTTGCGGCTTCTCGTCGATCGTGTACGTCTGCCACAGCTGCTTGCCGGTGCGCGCATCGAGCCCGAGCATGCTGCCGCGGAACGTGCAGCACGGATACTTCGGGTCGGCCATCGCTTCCTCGAGCGACGAGACGGGCACGTAGATGCGACCGTCGTGATAGACCGGCGAGCCGGTGATCGTCGCGCTCGGGTGCTCGTCCGCCTTCATGCGCCAGACTTCCTTGCCCGTGAGCGCCTCGACGGCGTACATGCGGCCGAGCAGGTCGCCGAAGAAAGCCAGTGGTTCCTGCGTACCGGCTTCGCGCGTCGACTGCACGAGGACAGGCGTCCGCACTTCGGCCGTCGTCTTGAACGTCCAGCGGATACAGCCCGTTCTGGCATCGAGGGCGTAAACGGTCCCGTCCTGCGATCCCGTGAAAAGCGCGCCGTAGGCAAACGTGGGCCGCGAGCGCACGCGCACCGTGTTCGGGAACGCCACGGCCCACTTCAGCTTGAGCTTCGGCACGTCGGAGACGGCAAGCTTGGCCGTGTCCGCATCGACGAAGTGATCATTGTCTGGCGTCTGGCCCCAGCCCGCCGTGGTGGGGACCTTTGCGCGGTCGAAGACCGCTGCGTCGCCACTGCACACAGGCGCGATCGGAACCCTGGTCGTTCCGACCGGACTGCCGGAAAGATATTCCGCGACGTGGTGTTTCTGCTCGTCCGTCAGTCGCACCGCCAGCGGCCGCATGATGCCGATCGCGAGCGCGTCGTAGATGGCCTCCGGGGTCATCATGCCAAGGAACGTCTTCGTGGGCGCCTTTTGCGCCTGGCCTTCATGGCACTGCGAACAGTGTTCGCCGTACACCGCTGCGCCGGGCTTCTGCTCGGGGTCGCCGCTCTGCGCGGCGTTCATTTTCGCCTTGATGTCGCTCAGGTCCGCCGGCGGCGGCGACGGAGCGGCGGCGTGGACTGCATTGATTGCGCTGAGTGAGCACAACGCAACGACGGCGAAGAACCGGACTTGATTCATGCGAGGCTCTTCCCGGTTTTTGCGGCGGGGATTTTCTTGCCCGTCGCGTACGAGGCGGGCCAGAGACGAAGCGATCCTATGGATGCCTCCCGGAAAAAACAAGCACGCCTGCCGGTTTTTCTCGCAGCGCCAGCTGTCCGACAGGTGTCGCCACCCTCTCAGGGTGCAGCGGCTTCCCGGTTCTGCAGGGTTCGATGCCACTGGGCACGCAAATTTGCTGCCGTGGGGCCTGAGCCATCCGGGCGCCAACCCGGCGGCCCGAAGATATAGCCGCCTGCTTCGCGTAGTGAGCGCGCGCGGCGGACGTCGCGGAACATCGCCATCCATTCGTGAAAGGCGATCTTGATCGGATTGTAGGTGTCGATGTTCGTGATCAGCCCGTACCGGGGTGGTTCTTCGTCGCGCTCGGCGGCAAACGTGCCGAACCACCTGTCCCACACCATGAAAATGCCAGCGTAATTGCGGTCGACATAGCGCGGGTTCGACGCGTGATGCACGCGATGATGCGACGGCGTATTGAACAGGTATTCGAACCAGGCTGGCATACGCCGGATCGCTTCGGTGTGGATCCAGAACTGGTACAACAGGTTGAGTCCGCTCTGCAGGAAGATCATTTCCGGCGGGAAGCCAATCAGCAGCAGCACGAACCATGGCGCCCACGTGCCGACCAGCACGCCGGTCCAGGGCTGGCGGATCGCGGTCGACAGGTTGTACTCCTGTGACGAGTGATGGTTGACGTGCGCCGCCCACCAGAACCGGCATTCGTGGCTGCAGCGGTGGAACCAGTAATACGCAAAATCGTCGAGCACGACGATCGCCGCCCACGCGTAGGGCGAACTCATCGAAATGTCGAACAGGCGGAACTGGTAAATGAACGCGAACACCGCGACGGTCGCCCCGGCGAGCGCCACGTTCGTGGCGTAATTGCCGGCACGCATGCCAACGGATGCCAGTGTGTCCTTGAGCGTGTACCGGCCACGCACCATGCCGGCGCGGATCAGCGCCATCTCCAGGAACATGAGCCCGAAGCGGGCCAGCACCAGGATCTGCGCGGTCGTGAGCGCCTTCGTCATCGGCGGGACATTCCCCGTGAGGTGCGGAAAAACTGCAACGCGGGCACCAGCGCAACCAAGGTTAGCAAGGCCGCCGCGGCAAAAACAACTGCGTAGCCGAATCGGTCAGTAAACACGCCGCCCGTGATCGCGGCCACGCCCGTCACCGCGACCACCAGTGAGGCCTGCAACGAATAATCGGTCCCCGGCGCGTGCGGCCGGCATCGATCCATCATCAGCGTGAACAGGGCCACCGTGGAAAGTCCGTCGGCAAACTGCTCGAAGTACACGATTGCGCTCACGGCATAGATGTCGCGCACGCCGGCGACGACCAACAGGTAGCCCGCCAACCCCAGTGCCTGCAGTGCGCCGAAGCCGAGTAACGCCTCACGATGCCCGATGCGCAGCAACGTCGCGCCGCCGGCGAACGCGCCGAGCACACCGGCGGTGGCGCCGGCGACGCCGGTGATGACGCCGATTTGAGTGAGGGAAAACCCGCTGTCTGTGAGCAGCGGTCCCGTCATGCGCGAGGCCAGTGAATCGCCGAACTTGTAGAGGGCGAGGGTGACGAGCCACCACCCCAGGCCCGGGCGATCAACGAAGTCACGCAACAGCGCGAGGTAGCCTGCGAATCCGCGCCATCGCGTGTGCGTGGCCGACTGCTCTGCGGGCGTCCTTGCGTCGTCCATGAAAAGCACGGGCACGATCACGAGCAACATCAGGCACGCGAGGCCGGCATAGCTCGCCTGCCAGCCGTGATGCGCGACCAGCCAGAGCAATCCGCCGCTGCCCATGACCATGCCGAGCTTGTAGCCCACGACCTGGATGCTGTTGCCCAGACCGCGCCACTCCGGCTGCAGCCGGGTCACCGCGTAGCCGTCGGTCGCGATGTCCTGCGTCGCCGAGACGACATTCGCAGTGAACAGCAGCGCAAGCAGCCACGGTAAGCGCGCGACCCAGGCCTCGAAGTCCTGCGCAGCGACCAGCAGCATCAATGCCAGCGTCAGCCCGTTCAATGCCAGCAGCCAGCGCTTGCGCGTGCCGTAACGATCGATCAGCGGCGCCCAGAGAAACTTGAGCGCCCAGGGCAGGGCCAGCGCACTGGTGAAGCCGATCATCGAAAGCGACACGCCCTGTTCGCGCAGCAGGGCGGGCAATGCCTTCGCGATCAGGCCCGACGGCAGGCCCTGCGCGAAATAGAGCAGCGCCAGCAGGCCGAACAGTTTCCAGTTGCGCGCCATCAAGGCGTGGGGGAGGCCGCTTCCCAGAGTTCGCGGACGTGCTGCACGACGGCGCCCTGTGCTGCAACGCGCAGCGCGAACTGGGAGCCGGCAAATGCAGGCGTCTCGACGACGATCACCGTATGGGCTGACGGGCCGCTCAACCGCTTGCCATCGACGAACACTTCGGTTGCAGCGAGCAACTCGTCGATGGAGCCGTCACGGATCGGTCCGCCCTTGTCGTCGCGGCTGATCACGCCTTGCACGATCGTCTCGCCGAAGCGAGTGCTACCCGATTGCCGCAACGGGATGCCAGCCTCCTGCAACAGTTGCACTACCCTTGCGCCGACGGGGTTGCCCTCGGCATGGCTCCCCTGCGAGTAGATGTAGCCTCCCTCACGAGAGAGTTCGTCTTCGTGCAGGTCCAGCACGAGACGCGGCGGGTACTGCTGTGCCAGGCGCAGCACGTACTGCGTAAGCGCCGCAGTTTCTGCCCCCGGTGCCTGCGGTTCGCGAGGCTTCGTGCCCGCTGCCAGATCGGGCAGCAGGTGGCCGGCGTCGCCGACGCTGTAACCGCCGCCTTGTTTCCAGTCACGCTCGGGCGTGTTCGGGTAACGCCAGTTGTGCCGGTAAGCGTGCGGATTTGCGAGCGGGATGACGACGATCGGCACGCCCGTCGCGGCCAGGTGCGTGATGCTCGCCAGGTTTGCCGCGAGCGCATTCGGGCCGGCAGGCTCTTCGCCGTGAATGCCAGACAGGATCCACAACGCCTCACCGCGATGCGGCGTGCGCCACGACTTGATCGTTGCGCTCGGTGCGTCCGGGTACGCGTAGATCGTTTCCGGCAGCCACCCGTGCTGCGTCGCAAGTGTGTCGAAGCGATCCATGATCGATGCCAGGGGCAACCTGCCATCGGCGGTGTAGTCGGCGGTTTGCGCAACGGTTGCCTGCAGCAACGTCGCCAGCACGAGCGTCTGGACGGCCTTCATGTGCGGCGCCTGCGCATCAGCCAGTACAGCGGCAGGCCCGCCATCGCGAGCACCAGCGACCACAGGAACGGCTCGCGGCCAAGGCCAATGAAGGCGAACACGACGTACGTCGAGCCGAGGATCCCGAGCACGAATAAGCTCGCGGGCAACTTGCGTTCGCCGCGTCGGGTCAGCACGACCAGCGCAATCGTGCAAAGCAGGTACAACGGCAGGTTCGCCGCCGTCACCACCTGCGACAGGAACGTGAAGCCGTCCACCATCGACTTGCTGTAGTTCATCAGCACCATCCCGGTCGCGAACGCGCCGGTCAGCAGCAGTGACGCCGCGGGCGCGCCGCGCGCATTCAGCGAACACACTGGTGCCGGCAGGAATCCGTGCCGTCCCATCGACGCGGTGAGTTCGCTTGCCAGCAGTGTCCAGCCGTTCAGCGCGCCCAGGCCGCTGATCACGACGAACGCGGCGAGCACGCGACCGTGGCCTTCGCCCATGAACTGGTCGAGCAGGTCGGCAAACGGCGCCGACGATGCAGCGAGCGCCTGCTGGTTCATCAGCAGCAGGGCCATCGACGAGATCGCAATGTAGATCCCGGCCGTGAGCAGCGTGCCGAACATCGTGGAGCGGGGGATCGTGCGCTCGGGATCGCGCACCCGCCCCGCGGGTATGGCGGCTGACTCGATGCCCAGCATGGCGAACAGTGCGATGGTCGACGCCGCCATCAAGGCCTGGAACGTGATCGGCGTGGTCGGTACCTGTCGCGTGTAGACCGCGGGATCGCTCAACAACAGCCAGCCGCCAAGACCGACGATGAAGATCATCGGCAGCAGTTTCAGCGTCGTGGTCACGATCTGCACCCCCCCGCCCATGCGCACGCCGAGCAGGTTGATGCCGACGAACAGCCAGAGCAGCGCAATGGCGAGCAGTGCCGGCGGCAGTGCATCCAGTCCCGGCAGCACCTTGCCGATGTACCCGACGAGGCCGATCGCGAGCGCCGCGTTGGTGATCCAGCAGGACACCCAGTAAGACCAGACCGCGATGTAGGCAGGCAGCTTCCCCGTCGTCTGCTCGATGTACGTGAAAGGGCCATCAGCGGCCGGAAACTCACGCGCGAGTTGCGCGAACACGCGCGCAATCATGGTCATGCCGAGCACCGTGACGCCCCAGCCCAGCATCGCATTGAGGCCATACGGCGCCAGCGACGCCGGCAGCACGAAAATGCCCATGCCGATGGTGTTGCCGACCACCAGCGCCGTGCACATCCAGAAGCCGAGTTCTTTCGGCTGCTGCAGGTTCTCCCGCGCGACGCTCATGCGGACAGGGCCTCGTCGAGCGCGGCTCGCAGCAGCACGATGGCTTCGTCGACTTCAGCGATGGTGGTCGACAGCGGCGGCATGAAGCGCAAGGTGCTGACGCCGCACGACAGCAGCAGCAGCCCGTTGTGATACCCGCGCGTGACCAGCCGGTCGCACAACGCGCGTGCCGGCGTGCGCTCGGCATCGTTCTCGATCAGTTCCATGCCGAGCATGAGACCGCGACCGCGCACTTCGCCGATGCACGGGTAGTCGTGCATCATTTCGCGCAGCCGGCCCATGAAATGCTCGCCGACCCGCGCCGCATTGGCCATGTACTGCGACTGCACCAGGTCGAGCGTGGCAATGGCAGCGCCGCAACTGAGCGGATTGCCGCCATAGGTGTTGCCGTGCGCGCCGCGCTGCCACTGTTCCATGATCGATTTCTTCGCAACGATCGCGCCGATCGGCAGGCCGGAGCCCAATCCCTTGGCGCTGGTCATGATGTCGGGCTTCACGCCCGAGTGCTCGCATGCCCACATCCTGCCGGTGCGGCCGACGCCGGACTGCACTTCGTCGAAGATCAGCAGGATGCCGTGCTCGTCGCAGATGGCACGCAGACCG
>JANNGT010000245.1:0-9314 GCA_031404015.1 Gammaproteobacteria bacterium
GCGCCTTGCAACGTAGCGGCATCCAGTTTCAGCCAGCGCAAGTTCTTGAGCCGCGGGATCGTAAGCGGCAGGTCGGCTCCGTCGTTAGTTCCCGACAGTTTGCTCGACACTGAGGTCAGGTCAAGCGCAACCAGGTCGGGATAGCCCTCCAAAATCTCCAGTTCGGCGGTCGACACTGGGCCTCGAATTCCGATTACCTGCAGTCGCCCCAGCGGCAGAGCCGCACGAGGTCCACGGTGATGGCGGCCGCGGGGTAGTCGCCGGCGATGTGGCCGGGCACCGACACCGCCCGCCACCAACAGCGTGGCCAACACCCACGCCCATGCTGGGCTCGTGGGCATCAGGGCGCCGGGTCCTTGCGGTTGTTGCTGCCCGAGTGCGGTGTCGCCAGGTACGGAAACACCTGGTGGTACGGCAGGTCGTTCGCCGCCACGTTGTCACCGACAGGGGTGATTGCCGCATACGACGGACCGCTCGCAATCGCCGTCAGCGCGATGTCGACTACGTCGTCGCCGACGCGCCGGCCGTTCGGCCAGCCGCCCGAAACGCCGTTGGTCGTGTCGCCGCCGATGAATCCGAGCCGACTGAAGCCGGACTGGCCGGCGACGCGCACCGGATCGGAGGTCGTCACTACGCGCAGCACCTCGGGGATGAAGATCTTCTCGAGATCGGTGCGATTGGTTGCAGCGAAGGTGGTGCCGTAAACGGCGTTGATCAACGTCGCAAGCTCCGGGTTGCGGGCATAGGTGGCGAACGACGCATCCTGTGTCGCGGGCGTACGGTTGAAGCGGTCCTTGTCCTTGAACGCGACCAGTCCCTCGGTGAACAACGGATTGCCGAGCCGGGAGACCTGGATCCAGCCACCGGTCTGCACGACCGAGCCGTCAGCCTTGCGCGCCGTGACGCGTGGCCGGCTTACTGTCGCGTAGACTCCTACGCCGGTCTGCTGGCCGAAGAACACGCTGTCGTACGCCGTCGGAATGCTGAGCGACTCGAGCGCGTCGAGCGGGATCTGCATCGCGATCGACAACACGTTGAAACCCTTGAAGCCGTCGACGCCGTTGCCATCCTGGCCGAGGCCGTCCGCCAGCGAGCCGTTGTTGTCGAGGATGCGGACGTCGAGCAGGTTGAAGACGCCGGGGATGTCCGAGTAAAAGCTGTCGTCGCGATGGCCGGCCCACACGACCTCACCGCCCTGCAGGTTGTGAATCGTGGAGCGCGTGTAAACGTCCAACTCGCCTGCCGAAGTGGCACCCGAGACAGCGCGACCGTCCGCGTCGTTATAGAACGGCGTAACCCGGCTGCCCACATTGGGCGGCGGGCTCAGCAGACCCTGGCCGATGCGGGTGGACTTCGAGCCGACCACCTTGACCACGCTGAACGTCTGCGTAAAGTTCTGGCGCGCGTCACCGACCGCCTGGATCGCGCCCACTTCGGTACCGAGGCCGTAGGACAGGATCGTGTTGGGGTTCTTGTACCCGGCGTTGACCGGCGAGAACACGTAGTCGTAACGCAGTTTCGTCTGGCCCGTCGCCGGGTCCGTCACGTGGATGCTGTAGCGCGCGTCGTCGGCGAAGCGGTCGTAGTTGGCGCCGTCGCCGGGCTCTGAGAACGGGCGGAAGCTCATGCTGACGTTCAGGACCTTGAGCGATGGGTTATCGTGACGCGTGCCGACGAAGGCGTAGACGTCCGTCAGGTTCGCGAGCGGGTCCTGCTTGATCAGCGGGGCGTCACTGTGGTTCGAGGCCAGGGCTGCGGGGGCAGCCGCGAGCGTCCACAGGGCGCCCAGCGCCAGCAGCAGCCTCCGGGGTGGGGTGTTCGAGCGGGTCATGTACTTTCTCCTGCAAGGTGTATTGGTCATGCAGGCGCTATACGGGGCACCGACACCGGCGGATGCACGACGGACTCGAATAAATTTTTCTCGCGGATCGGTGCATCCAATGCGCCAGCCATGACGTACAGTCGGGTTAAGACGCACGGATGGACCGATGAGCCCCGAGGCCGCAACCAGCCCGACCGACTCCGCGACGCTCGAAGTGTTGTTGCGCCGTTGCGCATTGCAGGACCGGCGCGCGTTCGAAGAGTTGTATCGCGCGGCGAGTCCGCGGCTGCTGGCGTGCCTGCTCGCAATCCTGCGCCGGCGCGACCTGGCGGACGAGGCGCTGCAGGAAACCTTCGTGCGAATCTGGCACCGCGCAAACCAGTTCGACGGTTACCGCGGGCGCGCCGCTGCGTGGCTCGTCGCCATCGCGCGCTATCACGCCATCGATATCCTGCGCGGCAACCGCTCGACCGTGCCGCTCGCCGACGCCATGGCCGCAGTGCTCGATGACCCAACCGCCGTGCACGCATTTGAAGTTACCGAATCGGCCATGACGGACACGGCGCTGCAGCGTTGCCTCGATGGCCTGACCCTCGAGCAACGGCGTTGCGTGGTGCTCGCCTATTCGCACGGGCTGTCGCACGAAGACATCTCCACCCAGGTCGCGAGCCCGCTCGGTACCGTCAAGAGCTGGGTGCGGCGCGGCCTGCAAAGCCTGCGGCGGTGCATGCAGCCATGAACTACGACGCAGACGAACTGCTGGCGCGCCTTGCCGACGAATACGTGCTCGGAACCCTGCGCGGACGTGCCCGCTCGCGATTCGAGAGTCTGCTCGGCTCGAACGAACGCGCACGCGGCCAGGTGCGTCGCGCGGAGGACCAGTGGCTCGCCCTCAGCCTGGCGCTGCCCACGGTGCAACCGGACGCGGCGACGTGGACCTCGATCGCCGTCCGCGTCGGCATTCCAGCCGCCTCCCCCGCGGCACGCAGCCGCCCGGAACGTACGACCTGGCGAGTCGCGCTGGCAGCAGCCGTGGCGGTCTGTGCCCTTGGCATTGCTTGGTTCATGAGCGAGCGCACGCCGGCGCCGACGGCGGTGGCGAACCTGGCGACCACGGCCGGCGCACCGCTGTGGACGGTCTCGACCTTCGACGAGGACTCGCGCCTGCAGGTCGCAGTGACTGGTACGGTCCAGCGCGAGACGGGACGCAGTTACGAACTGTGGGCGCTGCCGGACGGCGGTGCACCCGTGTCGCTCGGCCTGCTGCCCGAGGATGGGCAACTGGGACGCGACTTGACGGCCACGCAACTCGCGGCCCTGCGCCTGTCGCCCAAGCTGGCGGTCAGCCTCGAACCGTCCGGCGGCTCGCGAACCGGCGCGCCGACAGGCCCCGTGTTGTATGTTGCCGAGTTGCAGGTGAACCCAGCCCCGTCATGATTGGAGGAAGGTAAGGATGGCCGTGGCTTTCGAGAATGAACCCGACCGTCCGCTGCGCGACGACATCCGCCTGCTGGGCCGCCTGCTGGGCGACACCGTGCGCGAGCAGGAAGGCAATGAATGCTTCGGCCTCGTCGAGCACGTCCGCCAGAGCGCCATCAGTTTCCACCGTGACGAGAACCAGGCTGCACGGCAGGAACTCGAGCGCATCCTCGACGGGCTGACCCGCGAGCAGACGATGATCGTGGCGCGTGCTTTCAGTTATTTCTCGCACCTCGCCAACCTGGCCGAAGACCTGCACAACAGCCGTCGCAACCGGCAAGCCGAGTTCGCTGGCGCACCGCCGGCGAACGGCAGCCTCGCTGGCGCACTCGATCGCGTCACGGCGGCAGGCATCGGCGCGGATGCGATCGCAGCGTTCTTTCGCGACGGCCTCGTGGTGCCCGTGCTCACCGCGCACCCGACCGAGGTCCAGCGCAAGAGCGTGCGCGACCTGGAGATGCAGGTCGAACAGTTACTGCAGGCCCGTGAGCGTCAGCGCCTCACTCCCGCCGAGCTGACCGAAAACGACGAATCGATCCGCCGCGCCGTGCTGTCGCTATGGCAAACGCGCATCCTGCGCCTCGAAAAGCTCGACGTGCTCGACGAGGTCGCAAACGGCATCTCGTTCTTCGAGCAGACTTTCCTGCCCGAAGTGCCGCGACTCTACGCCGCGCTCGAGGATGAGTTACGACGGCGCTACCCAGACAGCCCCGCCTCCGAGCTGCCCTCTTTCCTGCGCATCGGCTCGTGGATCGGCGGCGACCGTGACGGCAACCCGTTCGTCACGGCAGCCGTGCTGGAACGAACGCTGCGCATGCAATCGTCGCGCGTGTTCGCCTTTTACCTGGAGCAGCTGCACCTGCTGGGCGCGGACCTGTCGATGACCACCCTCGTCACCGCGGTAACGCCGGATCTTGCAGCATTGGCCGAACGCTCGCCGGACACCGGCCCGCACCGGCGCGATGAACCGTATCGCCGCGCGATCACGGGGCTTTATGCGCGCGTCGCGGCCACGGCTCGCGATCTCGACATGCACGAGCCGCTGCGGCACGCGGTCGGCGATGCACCGCCGTATGCAAACGTCGAGGAGCTTGCCGCGGAGCTCGACACCATTCGCCAGTCGCTCGAAGCGCACTCCTCTGCCCTGCTCGCCCGCGGTCGGCTGCGACAGCTGCGTCGCGCCGTCGACGTATTCGGCTTTCACATGGCCACGGTGGACCTGCGGCAGAACTCGGACGTCCACCAGCGGGTGGTCGCCGAGCTGTTCAGCGCTGCGCGGCCCGACGTCGATTACGCGTCGCTCAGCGAGGCCGAACGCATTCGGGTCCTCACCGAGGAACTGGCGACGCCGCGACTGCTCAGTTCGCCGTACATCGAATACAGCGCCGAAACACGGGGCGAGCTTGATATTTTGCGCACCGCCGCGCGCATGCAGCAGCGTTACGGCGCGCAGTGCATCCCCAACTACGTGATCTCGAAGTGCGACGGCGTGTCCGACGTGCTTGAGGTCGTGCTGCTGCTGCGCGAGGTCGGTTTGTACCGCGCAGGCGACGCGCACCTGGACTGCAACGTGATCCCGCTGTTCGAGACGATCGGCGACCTGCGCAATGCCGCCGGCGCAATGGATGGCTTGTTCTCGATTGCCGTGTACGCCGCCATGCTTGCGTCGCGTGGCAACGCGCAGGAAGTGATGCTGGGCTATTCCGACAGCAACAAGGATGGCGGCTACCTCACCTCGCGCTGGGAACTGTTCAAGGCGCAGGTCGCGCTGGTCGAAACCTTCGGCCGACACGGTGTCCGCATGCGGCTGTTCCATGGCCGCGGTGGCTCGGTGGGCCGCGGCGGCGGCCCAACCTACGAGGCGATCCTCGCGCAACCCGGCGGCACGGTGCAGGGGCAGATCCGGATCACGGAGCAAGGCGAGGTGATCGGCGCGAAGTATTCGAATGCCGAGGTCGGCCGCCGCAACCTGGAAATCCTGGCCGCGGCGACCATGGAGGCGACCATGCTCGGCGGTGCGGGCCGCGCGCCAAAGCCCGCGTACCTGGACGTGCTCGAGCAGCTCTCGAACAATGCATTCAAGGCGTACCGTCACCTGGTCTACGAGACACCGGGCTTCGACGACTACTTCTGGGAATCGACGGTGATCAGCGAGATCGCCGAGCTCAACATCGGCAGCCGCCCTGCGTCACGCAACAAGTCGCGCTCGATCGATAACCTGCGCGCCATTCCGTGGGTGTTCTCGTGGTCGCAGTGCCGGCTGATGCTGCCGGGCTGGTATGGCTTCGGCTCTGCGGTCGATGCATGGCTGGCAGAACATGGCGAGGGCGGCCTGCAGCTGCTGCAGGAGATGCATCGCGAATGGCCGTTCTTTGCCAGTGTCATGTCGAACATGGAGATGGTGCTGTCGAAGGCGGACATCGCGATCGCCTCGCGCTACGCCGACCTCGTCGTCGACCCGCAATTGCGCGCGAGCATCTTCGGCCGCATCCGCGCCGAGCTGGAGTCCACGCTGTCGGCACTGCTGCGCATCATGGGCACGAGCGAGCTACTGGCCGGCAATCCGCAACTGGCACGCTCGATCAAGTACCGGTTCCCCTACCTCGATCCACTCAACCACATCCAGGTCGAGTTGCTGCGCCGATACCGAGCGGGTGACAAGGATGAGCGCAGCCGGCGCGGCATCCACCTGACCATCAATGGCGTGGCGGCGGGCTTGCGCAACAGCGGTTAGTTGCCGCCAAAAGCGATACGTCCGTCACACTTCTGAGCGGGGTTGCAAGGGCGGCTCCGCCTTATGTCCGCTGCCGCACTGCGTGCCGCGGTTCGGGCACACGATCCGTGGACAACAACACTGATCCCCGCCCGGAGACTGTCCATGTCCCTCGCCCCTCGCCTGCATTGCCGGCTGCACGCCTTGCTCGCTCTATCGCTGCTTGCCCTGCTGCCGCAGTGGGCACTAGCCGCCAACAATGGCGCGAGCGGCAGCGAACGCGTTGTGTACGAGGGCACCGTGGCCGTCGCGGTCGAGGACGATTTCGCGCGCGGCAAGGCCACGGCAAGGTACTTCCTGCACGAGCGCAACCTGGGCCAGCGCTTCGAGCTCAAGGTGAATCCTGCACAGGCAAAAGGGCTCAAGACGGGCGCGTCGATCCGCGTGCGCGGCGTCGCGTCCGGCGGCACGTTGAGCGCCGACACGCTCTCTGACAGCGTCATGTTGCTGGCAGAACCGGCTGCAGTGACGCCCGTCACGGCACGCAAGGCCGTCGTGATCCTCGTGGATGTCCGCGATTCGAGCGGCACGGTCCACAGCGTCAGTTCCACCTGCGACGGCACCACGGCCAAGTCGGCCGACATCATGTACGGCAGCCAGACGGGCGGACTCAACGTGGACGGCTGCTACAAGGACAGCTCGTTCGGCGCGATGGGGTTCGGCGGAGCCGCGTATCCTGGCGGCACGCTCGACGTGACACGCGTGCTGGTGAACGAAACAGCATTGATCGGCAGCGTCTGCAACTACAGTGCGTGGGGCGCGGCTGCAGACAGGGCGGCCACCGGCGTGTCGCTCGCCAATTACCAGCACCGTGTGTACGTGCTGCCGGCGAACGTCGGCTGCACGTGGGCGGGCCTTGCCTATGTCGGCTGCGGCAACTCGTGCCAGGCATGGGTCAAGGCGTATTCGGGCCAGGTGTGCGGGTACAACGACGCCTACGCGCACGAGATCGGCCACAACCTGGGGATGTGGCACGCGTCGACCGACACCAACAACGACGGCGCGCTCGACTGCGAGTACTGCGACACGACCGACTTCATGGGCTACGCAATGGCCAGCCTGCGCACGCAGAACGGGCCGCACAAGGTGAAAATGGGCTGGGCCAGTGGCGCGCGCGTCGTCGATGGCTCGCAGGGCGGCACGTTCACGGTGTCGTCGCTCGCGCAGTCGGCCGCGGCGTACCCGCAGGTGGTGAAGGTCAACCCGAACAGCGGCGATCCGTACTACCTGAGCCTGCGCACCGGCATTGGCTATGACGCGACGATGCCGTCGGGCACCACGTACCTGAACAAGCTCAACGTGCATCGCTGGAACGGCAACGGCACCAACACTCGCTACATCACGGCGCTCGGTGACGGCCAGTCACTGGACGACCCGGCATCGGGCATCAGCGTGCGCATGGTAAGCCGCACCGTCGACACGGCCACGTTCCAGGTCGCCACGAGCTGCATTACCCAGGCACCGGCGGTCTCGCTGAGCCCGACCAGCCAGGGTTCAGGGTTGTCGCTGCCGGCGACGAGGACCTACTCGTTGAGCGTGACCAATCGCGACAGCGCTTCCTGCGGCGTCGCCACGCATGCACTGTCGAGCACCCTGCCCGCGACGTTGTCCGGCAGTCTCGCGTCGTCGTCGCTGACCCTCGCGCCCGGCGCAACGGCCAGCGTTGCGCTGAACGTCACGGCCCCGGCGGGAGCGATGGCAGGCAACCATGTCTTCACGGCCGGCACGGTTGGCGACGCTGCGCATGGCGCGGCCGCGGTGTCCGGCACATTCTGGATCGACGGCACGGCACCAGTCGCGCCGACCAACTTGCGCGCATCGCTGAAGGGCAGCAGGGTCAGCCTGGCGTGGACCGCGGCGATTGATTCGGGCGGCTCAGGCGTTGCCCGCTACGAGGTTCGTCGCAACACGACGGTGGCCGGGTCGACAGCTTCAACCACCTACACCGACGCGCCAGCCACTGGCACATACAGCTACACCGTGGTCGCGATCGATGGCGCGGGGAACGTATCGTCGGCGAGCGCGGCCGTATCGGTCAAGGTCGGCCGGAAGTAAACCCATGCAAGCGTAAGCGGGTGTAGCCCGAGGCTACTGCCCCGGACCGTTGCGAAGCATCGTGGAAAATTGGCCGCCTCAGCGCGCGGCCGCGATCCTGTATCATTTTTCCACGATGAAAAAGCTGATCTCCCGTTTTCTCGGCAAGACGCCGCCGCCCGCCGCTCCAACGCCTGTCGCCGCGCCCGCGCCCGCGCCCGTCCATATGCCGCCCGCGGTCGACCCGGCGGAGGCGGAACGCCTGGTCTCGCAGATTGAGCAAGGCGCATTGGCTGCGTCGGAGCTCGCGCGACTGGCCGTCGACGGTCCCACGAGCCGGGTTCGGCTCACTGCGGCCTCGGCGATCGTCGAACCCGAGCAGTTGCACGCGTTGCTGCCGCGCGTTCGCGGCAAGGACAAGTCGGTTTACAAGAACATCAAGCAGAAGTGCGATGCACTGCTGGCCACGCAGCGCAAGGGCGAAGAGGTCGCACGCGAATCGGCCGCGTTGTGCGAAGCGTTTGAGAAGCACAGCACTCGCAAGTACGAACCGTTGTATGGCGCGACGCTCGCGGGCCTCACCGCGCGCTGGGCTGAGTTGCCGGACGATCTGGATGTGCAGGTGCGCCAACGTGGGCAACAGGCGTTGGACCAATGCAATGAAATAATCGCGGAGCACCAGCGAGCAGTGGCCAGGAAAGCGCAGGAAGCGCGGGAAGTACAGGAAGCGCGGGAAGCGCGGGAAGTGCAGGAAGCGCGGGAAGCGCAGGAAGCGCAGGAAGCGCAGGAAGTGCAGGAAGCGCAGGAAGCGCAGGAAGTGCAGGAAGTGCAGGAAGTGCAGGAAGTGCAGGAAACCACGCCGCAGGATGAAGCTGCCCAGGCACACGCGCAAAAGGTGGCGCATGCGCAGCGCGAAATCGGCAGCCTGATCCGGCTCTGCAGCGCGGCGCTGCAGAGGGGCGATTCACGCAAGGCCGCGCGCTTCCGCGCCAACCTCGAGGAAGCGATGCTGGCGGGTCCTGCCCTGCCACCGAACCTCGCGCGGCACCTGCAGCAGCTCGACGACAAGCTCAACGAGCTCAAGCAGTGGAAGGACTACGTCGTCGCGCCCAAGCGCATCGAACTGATCGAAGAAATGGAAGCACTGATCGGCTCCGATGACGAGCCGCAGTCGCTCGCCGATCACATCCGTTCGCTGCAGCAGGA
>JANNGT010000246.1:0-7013 GCA_031404015.1 Gammaproteobacteria bacterium
GCGGGCCGGGATGGCGTTATGCTGCTGGCGCTGGAAATCCCCCCGCCCGGCTGACCATGCCGGGCGTCGCTTTGCCGAGAGCGGCGCCGATGAAGCGGGCGGTCTCGATGGCGCGATCAAGGTTAACGCCGGTCGCGATCCCCATGCGTTCAAACATGTAGATGAGATCCTCGGTCGGCACATTGCCCGCGGCGCCGGGCGCGAACGGGCACCCCCCTATGCCGGCAAGCGAGCCGTCGATGACGCCGACCCCTGCCTCCACCGCCGCCAGCGCGTTGGCGAGCGCTGTGTTGCGCGTGTTGTGGAAATGTGCGCGGAGCTGGACGTCTGGCGCGACGGCGCGGGCCCTGGCGAACAGATCCCGGACCTGACCGGGCACGCCGACGCCGATGGTGTCGGCGAGCGCGATTTCAAACGGGCGTGCTTCCGCAACGCGCTTGGCGACTTCGACGACGCGCTCGACCGCAATCTCGCCTTCGAACGGGCAGCCGAACGCGGCCGAGACAGTGACTTGCGCGCGGATGCCCGCGCGTTCGGCCTCGCGTGCGATGTCGAGCCACGCCGCAATCGAATCCTGGGTGGAGACGCCCTGGTTGCGACGGTTGAAAGTATCGCTGGCCACGACCGCCATGCCGATCTCATTGCAGCCCGCCGCGACGGCGCGTTCGAATCCCCTGCGGTTCAGCACCAGGCCAATGAAATGCACGCCTTGGGCGGGCGCTCCCAGCCCGCGCAGGACGTCTTCGGCGTCGGCCATCTGCGGGACTTTTTTCGGGTTGACGAAGCTCGTCACTTCGACCCGACGGATGCCGGCCGCGAGCGCACGCTGGATGAACTCGACCTTGGCCGCCGTCGAGACGACGCCTGGCTCGCTCTGCAAGCCATCGCGGGGACCGACTTCGACGACGTCGACATGAGCGCTCATGGGGCTTCCGGTCGCAGCTGAAACCTGTCTAATGTATATTAATATAACATTTGACCAGCGACTGCACGGCCAAGGTTAAGAACCATGCGTCCCGGACACAAGGCATCGAGGTAAATACATGACTCGTCCCGCTGCTGGCCCGCTCGCTGGGTTGCGCGTCATCGAACTGGGCACGCTGCTGGCCGGGCCCTTCTGCGGACAACTGCTCGGCGATTTCGGTGCCGAAGTCATCAAGATCGAGCCGCCCGGCCAGGGCGATCCGATGCGTGTGTGGGGGCGCGAGAAAGCGAACGGCAAGTCATTGTGGTGGCCCGTCGTGGCCCGCAACAAGAAGGCGATCACACTCGACCTGCGCCAGGCCGAAGGCCAGGAGCTGCTCAAATCGCTGGTGGCCGAATCCGACTTCCTGCTCGAAAACTTCCGCCCCGGCACGATGGAAAAATGGGGGCTCGGCTGGTCCGAACTCTCGGCGATCAACCCGAAGCTGATCATGATCCGCGTGTCCGGGTTTGGGCAAACCGGCCCCTACTCCCGCCAGGCTGGTTTCGGTGCGATCGGCGAAGCGATGGGCGGCCTGCGCTATGTCGTGGGGGACCCATCGACCCCGCCGTCACGCATGGGCATCTCGATCGGCGACTCGCTCGCCGCCACCTTCGCCTGCATTGGTGCACTGACGGCACTGCACCATCGGCATATGACCGGGCGCGGCCAGGTGATCGATTCGGCAATTTACGAAGCCGTGCTCAACATGATGGAATCGGTCGTCACCGAATACGACAAGACGGGCTTCATCCGCGAGCGTACCGGGGCGATCCTGCCGAACGTGGCGCCGTCCAACGTCTACAAGACCAGCGACGGCCTGGTGCTCATCGCGGCGAACCAGGACACGGTGTTCACGCGGCTCACCGCGGCCATGGGCCAGCCAGAGCTGGCCGCGGATCCGCGCTATGCGACGCATGGCGCGCGCGGGGCGAACCAGCAGGAACTCGACGCGATGGTGGAACGCTGGACCGAGTCCATGACCACCAAGGAAGTGCTTGGCAGCATGGACGAACACGGCGTGCCGGCCGGCCTGATCTACCGGGCACCCGAAATGCTGGACGACCCGCATTTCAAGGCGCGCGATGCGATCGTCACCGTGCCGCACCCGGACTTCGGCGAACTGCGCATGCAGAACGTTGCGCCCAAGCTCTCCGAAACCCCCGGCAGCGTGCGGTCGCCGAGCCCCGAGCTTGGACAGCATAATGACGAGGTGTTCCTCAAGCTGCTCGGCATGGCGGCCCAGCGCTACGCCGATCTCAAGTCACGCAAGGTCATCTGACGACCCATGGCGACCCTCGAAGACAACTACGCTGGCGGCGGCTTTGGACTGTCGTTGCCGCCGGGCCGCCGACCTGCGCTGATCATCGTCGATTTCGTGCTTGCCTACCTGCAGCCCGGCTCGCCGCTGTATGCGGGCGTCGAATCGACGCGCGATGCGGCAGCCACGCTCCTGCAGCTGGCGCGTGCAGCGGGCATCCCGGTATTGCACACCAACGTACGGTTTCAGTCGGGGGGTCGCGATGGCGGCGTGTTCTTTCGCAAGCTCCCGGCGCTCGGCTGTTTTGCCGACGGGGCCGACCCCGAACTTGCACGGTTCGACCCCCTGCTCGAGCCCGCAGCCGGCGAAACCGTCATCACCAAGCAATACGCCAGCGCATTCTTCGGCACCACGCTCGCCTCGACCCTGACGGCCCTGGGGGTAGACACGCTGTTGATCGCGGGGGTCAGCACCAGCGGCTGCATCCGCGCCACCGCCCTGGACGCCTGCCAGCACGGCTTCATCCCATGGGTGGTCCGGGAGGCGGTCGGCGACCGTCATCCCGCGCCGCACGAGGCCAACCTGTTCGACCTGCAGGCGAAGTACGCGGAGGTCGTCACCCTCGACACAGTCGGGCGCTACCTGGCCGCCCTGGCGGCCGAAGGCACGGCTCGCCCGCCCGATTGAACTCGGGGGGCAGTTGCCGCTCAAATCCCCCGGTACAATGCGCGTCCAGGATCCTGTTGCCCCGAGAGGCTGACGATGAAAAAAGCGAACTTCGTGTTGATGGCTGCCCTGGCTGCGGCCGGTCTCACCGGCGTGGTCGGTGGCTCGTTGCTGCCCGTGTCGGTCGCCGTGGCCAAGGAAAAAGCAAAGGAGGCGCCCAAGCAAAAGCTTAGCCCTGCAGTCCAGAAGCCACTCGTTGCGGCTCAGGACGCAATGACCGCTAAGAACTGGGACGAGGCGCTGGTGCAGATCCAGGCAGCGCAAGCCGTCGAGCCGAAGACGCCGTATGACGCGTTCATGGTGGACGAGCTCGGCTGGTACATCTACCTGCAGAAAAAAGACTACGTAAAGTCGGCCGAGACCCTCGAACGCTCGCTCGCCACCGGCATGGTAACCGACGCGGACAAGCCGCAGCGCCTGCGCGCGCTGACGCAAATGCAACTGCAGAACAAGCAGTATGACAAGGCGATCGCGAGCGGCGCCGAGTACTTGAAGCTGAACCCCGGCGACGCTGAGATCGCGTTGAGCCTGGCACAGGCGCGTTACCTCTCGGACGACTTCGCGGGGGCCAAGGCCGCGGCGGAACAGCTCGTCGCCTCCAGCCCCAAGCCCGCCGAGGCCGCGCTGCTGCTCGCGCTGCGCTCAAACTACGAGCTCAAGGACGAGGCAGGCATCGTGCGTTCGCTCGAGGGGCTCGTGCGGCACTACCCTGCGCCCAAGTACTGGGAAGACCTGCTCAACAGCCAGCTGTACCGGACCAAGGACGAGCGCGCGCTGCGTGCGCTCTACCGCCTGATGAACGACACCAACACGCTGGACAAGGGCGAAGAATTCACCGAAATGGGCGGCACGCTGGTCACCGGTGGCTACCCGAACGAGGCCAAGGGCATTCTCGAGCGTGGCATGTCGTCGAACTTGTTGCAGGGCGACTCGAAGACGCGCGCGCAGGCCGATCTCGATCGGGCCCGCACCGGCGCCGCGGCAGACGCCAAGGAAGTCGGCACGGCGGCGGCGCAGCTGGCCGCAGCCAAAACCGGCACCCAGATGGTGGCGATCGGCAAGCTGTACTTCAGCGCCGGCGACTATGCCAACGCCGTCGACGCGATCCAGAAGGGCCTGGCGAAGGGGGGCGTTTCGGACATGGACGACGCCAACATGCTTGCAGGCATCGCGAACTCACGGCTGAACAAGGCCGCTGAAGCGCAAGCCGCGTTCGATGCGGTGAAAGCGCCCGCTATGGCTGACGTAGCTCGTTTGTGGAAGCTGAAGCTCGAGACCAGCGCAGCTCCTGCGGCGGCCGCACCCGCCGCCGGCTGATCGCGCGAGACGCGGCCTTCTGCGCATCGGCAGTGACGGGCAGCACCGCGCCGGAGGCCTCGTACCAGCGTCCCGCGGCGTGGTTGGCGACGCGCGCGCGTGCATCCCATCTGCAGGAACTTGCGCGCCATGTCCATGCCGACGAAATCCTGCCGCTGCTGTCAGAAACGTGGATTGGGATTGATTTGCTGCTGTGGTGGCCCGCTGACGACATCCCAGTGCTCGACAATATGGCAATCGCGTAGCCGGAAGACGTCCGCTACTGCATACGCCGGTGCCCCGGCGGCTGGCGTAAAAATGGCGTGCACAAATACCAGATCATCTTCAGCGATTGTGCGAAGAATCTCCCAGCGCGGCTCGGGAACGCTGGCCATGAGTTGCTCCAGAAATCGCACTGCTCCCTCGCGCGTTCCTGACTCTACGTCCGGCTTGTGCTCGACAAACTCCGGCGAAACGTAGCGCTCGAAAGCGGCGCGAGGCTGCAGCCCGGATAGCCCCAGGTTGTAAAACTGCAACACGACGTCTCGGTTCGTCGCTGCCAATGGTCTACAGGCTTCGTTGGACGCTGCGCGGTGACTCGCAACTGGCGTGACGTGCACGCATCCAGCCATCACAACGAACAGTGCGAGCGCTATCGCCGTGCAGGGTCTTGGCATATTCAGACATCTCGTGTGGCGTAGTCGGGGACACGATATTGGCGGGCCCAACACGTTGCAGCAGCAGACCAAACAAAAAAGGGGCGGAGACCTGCGCCCCCGCCCCTTCGATTCTCTACCCGCGGCAAATCAGCGCGAGGCCGTCTTCCAGAGCTTGGCGATTTCCGCGAACTTCGGGTCCTTGACCTGATCGAACGCCTTCGTCGCGCCCGCCTTGTCGCCCTTCCGCTTGAGGGCAACGCCGAGCAGCATCAGTGCGGCATCCGGATCTGTCAGGCCACCCTTGGCCATGGCCTTCTGCATGGCGGCCGCAGCGTTGGCGTAGTCGCCGGCGCTGAAGTACATCTCGCCGACTTTCTCCATCGCGTCAGCGGTCGCAGCGCTCGCAAGCGTTTTTGCGGCGTTCGGCAATGCCTTGCGCTCGATGTCGCCACGACGCTTGGCCGCTTCGAGTGTGCGTTTGGCACGAGTCATCTCCTCGCCCTGGAACACGCCCGCCGCGATGCCCATGTTCATGATGCGCTCGCCCTCCTGGCCGAAGCCGCCGATCACCAGTGCCTGCGTCATGTCCGTGAACTGCCGGTCTGTCTTGAGCGAACCCACGTCTTCGGCGAGCCGATACAACGCCATCAGGGCGTGATCGTGCTTGGTCGTCTTCATGTAGCCGTCGAGCACGCGCTCCCACGTGTCGGCGGACGGGTAATACTTCAGCAGCGCGTCGAGGGCCTTGGCCGTGCCGGCCGAGTCGCCCAGCTCGTAGTTGGAGCGCAGCACCAGCTGCAGCAGGTCCTGGCTGGGCGTGCCGCCGCCTTTCATCAGACGATCTGCGGCCGCGATCGCGCCCTTGTAATCCTTCTGCTGATAGTAGGCATTCGCGACCAACAGCTGCATGTCCTTGTCGCCCGGAACGGACTTGAGGTACTGCTGTGCGGTGGAGGCAGCTTTGCCGTAACTGCCCGCGCGTGCGTAAAGCTGCGCGAGGGTCTTCATGCGCGAAACCTTTTCGCCGGCGGGCATCTGTCCCGAAGCGATCTGGCCTTCGAGCACGCGTGCGGCGTCTGCGTTCCTGCCCTGCTGCAGGTACACGTACCACAGCATTTCATTGATCTTGTACTGGTCGAATGCCGTCTTGCCGGGGGCCCCTTCGGCCTCGCGGATCTTGGCGAGCGCAGCGTCCCACTTCTTTCTGGAAATGCTTTCCTGTGCCGCCTTCAGCGGCACACCGACCTTCTGGCTGACCTTCTGCTGCGCCTCGGCCGTGGCCGGCAGCACCAGCATCGTTCCAGCAACACCCAGCCATCCCGCCACTGCGAGCGCGCCGGTGAGAACAAAACTCGCCTTGCTCATCGAATTCCTCACTGGGACGTTTTGCGCCCCGCTGACAAGGAAAGAGCCGCCGGAGCTATTCGCCCCGGCAGCCCCCTTTGATACCGATGCCAGCACCGCCGCCAGGCAGGTGTCGGCAACCCCAAATTTACATGAATTGCTCGTTGCCGACGAAGCCGATCTTGAGCAGGCCATTACGCTGCGCCGCCGCCAGAACCCGCGCTACGACGTCGTAGGAGGCACGCTTGTTCGGACGGATGTGCAACTCCGGCTGCGGATCATTGGCTGCTTCGCGACGGAAGTAGCCGTCGAGCGACTCCACCGTGACCGCGGAACCATTCCACAGCACGGTGCCGTCGAAATCGATCTCCAGCTGGATCACCACAGGATCGGACACCTTCGGCGCGTTGGTCGGCCGCGGCATGTCCAGCTTTACCGCATGGGTCATCACAGGAATCGTGATGATGAACATGACCAGGAGAACGAGCAGGACGTCGATCAACGGCGTCATGTTCATTTCCATCATCGGCTCGTCTTCACCGCCGCCGCCAATACTCATACTCATCGCTTATGACTCCTGCAGCGGATCAGCGGGCAAGGCCGCGGTCGGGTTCGGTGATGAATCCGACTTTCAGGATGCCAGCTCTCTGGGCCAGCACCACTTCGGTGGTGGATGGGTCAGTGGTAGTAGTCGGGCCCGCGCACGTTGTCGTGCTCGATGACGGGACTGTCTGCGGCGGGGAACAGCGAAGGCTGGCGGTCC
>JANNGT010000247.1:0-2818 GCA_031404015.1 Gammaproteobacteria bacterium
ACCCCTAACCCCTATCCCCTAACCCCTTGCGAAAAGGTGAAACCTTGAAG
Organism: Gammaproteobacteria bacterium; assembly: GCA_031404015.1. Classification (GTDB taxonomy): domain Bacteria; phylum Pseudomonadota; class Gammaproteobacteria; order Steroidobacterales; family Steroidobacteraceae; genus RPQJ01. Next base: position 51 of record JANNGT010000247.1, read on the forward strand.
CACTACATACCGGTGTCCAGAGTCGAGGGCGAAGCCTCGCGTCAGGCGCACTGCGACCTGCCCGCTGGCACGTACGAGCGCGAGATGAGCAAGGAGGGTTTTTTCGGACCCGCCGCCTTCTTCCATCATCGACATCCACCGACAGGCTGGGTTGATTTCGAAGGTCCCCTGCGGCCGCGCGCGCTCGATCTCAAGCAACTGCCGGTGGCGCCGGCCTCGACCAGCCCCTGGTCGGCTCCGGAGATTCTCGCGAACGGAGCCTGCCGTGTGCGCTTCTGGCGGCCAGGCCAGAGCATGCAGCGCCTGGCGCGCAACGCCGACGGCGACGAACTGCTGTTCGTCCACGGCGGTGAAGCGGAGTTGTTCTGCGATTTTGGCCACCTCACGGTGCGAGCCGGCGATTACGTGATGCTGCCGCGCGGCACGATGTGGCGACTCGAGATGGCGCGGCCGCTCGACGTGCTCATGATCGAATCGACCAACGCCAGCTACATGCTGCCGGACAAGGGCCTGGTCGGGCCGCATGCGATATTCGATCCGGCGATGCTCGACACGCCACGAATCGACGAGCCATTCAAGGCGCAGCAATCGGCCACGCAAGGTTGGCAGGTCGAAGTGAAGCGCCGCGGCGCGATCTCGCTGATCACCTATCCGTTCAATCCGCTGGACGCGATCGGCTGGCACGGCGAGCTGGCGCCCGTGCGCATCAACGTGCGCGACCTCCGTCCGCTGATGAGCCATCGTTATCACTTGCCGCCTTCGGCCCACACGACGTTCGTCTCGTCGCGCTTCGTGGTCTGCACGTTCGTGCCGCGGCCGTTCGAGACGGATCCGCAGGCGCTCAAAGTGCCGTTCTTCCATAACAACGACGACTACGACGAAGTGATCTTCTATCACGCGGGTGATTTCTTCAGTCGCGACAACATCCACCCCGGCATGCTCACGTACCACCCGGCCGGGTTCACGCACGGCCCTCACCCGAAAGCGCTCACGCGCATGTTCGAGCAGCCCAAGCCCGCCACGGACGAGTACGCGGTCATGATCGACACACGCGATCCGCTGGACGTCACAGAGGCAGGCCTTGCCGTGGAGTGGGCTGGTTACGTCGACAGCTGGAAGGGCAAATGAAGCTCGCAACCTTGCGCAATGGCACGCGGGACGGCCAGTTGGTGGTCGTAAGCCGCGACCTTGCCGTGGCGATGCCGGTGCCGTCGATCGCCACGACGCTGCAGGCCGCCCTTGACGACTGGTCACGCACGGCGCCGCTGCTGCAGGAGGTGTCAGAGCACCTAGCGGACGGCGATGCCATGGGCGCTGTCCCGTTCGACCAGAAGCTGGCGCTCGCGCCGCTGCCGCGCGCTTATCACTGGGTCGACGGCTCGGCCTACGTCAACCACGTCGAACTCGTGCGCAAGGCGCGCAATGCCGACATGCCGCCGAGCTTCTGGACGGATCCGCTCGTTTACCAGGGCGGATCGGACGACTTCATCGCGCCCACCGGCGACGTCGCGGTACCGAGCGAAGACTTCGGCATCGATCTCGAAGGCGAGATCGCCGTGATCACGGACGACGTGCCGATGTCCACCAGCGTGGCGGAGGCGGCGAACCACATCCAGCTGCTGCTGCTGGTGAACGACTGGTCGCTGCGTAACCTGATTCCGGCTGAGCTCGCCAAGGGCTTCGGCTTTTACCAGTCCAAGCCCGCGACGGCGTTTTCTCCCTGTGCGATCACGCCCGATGAACTCGGCACGGCGTGGCAAGGCAACAGGGTGCACCTGCCGCTCGTCTCGCACATCAATGGCAAGCCGTTTGGCCAGCCCAACGCCGGCGTCGACATGACGTTCGATTTCGCGCAGCTGATCGCGCACGTCACCAGGACTCGCCGACTTGGCGCCGGGGCCGTGATCGGCTCGGGCACGGTTTCCAACTACGATCGGTCGAGCGGCTCGTCGTGCCTGGCGGAGACCAGGGCGCTGGAACAGATCGCCAGCGGCAAAGCGACTACGCCGTTCCTGCGTTTCGGCGATCGTGTCCGCATCGAGATGTTCGGGCGTGACGGCGCGAGCCTGTTCGGCGCCATCGATCAGCAGGTCGTGCAGTCGAAGCAGCGCGAGTCAGGCGGCTGACCCGCGCTCCCGACTCGGGCATCATGCAGCGGCTCGTCCGCACAGGTGCCAAATGTTTGAAACACTCGACCCGCTGCCGCCCGACCCGATCCTGGGCGTCACGATCGCGTTCCGGCGTGACCCGTCGCCGCTCAAGGTCGACCTGGGCGTCGGTGTTTATCGTGATGAGTCCGGCAATACGCCAGTCCCGGTAGCGGTGCGCGAAGCGGAACGCATGCTGTTGAGCGCGCAGACCAGCAAGAGCTACGTCGGGCCCGCCGGCAACGTCGATTTCAACGAGCGGATCGTCGCGCTGGCGTTGGGACCACTTGCGCCGACGCTGGCCGACCGCACCGCAACCATCCAGACCGTCGGCGGTTGCGGCGCATTGCGCCTCGGCGCGGAGCTCATCAAGGTGTCGCGACCCGACACGGTGGTGCACGTCAGCGATCCGACGTGGGCCAACCACGAGCCGCTCATTGGCAGTTCGGGCCTGCGACTGGAGCGCTACCCTTACTTCGACGGTGCGCGCCGCGAAGTTGCATTCGACGCGATGCTGGCCTGCATGCAACGTTTGCCTGCCGCGTCGCTGGTGCTGCTGCATGCCTGTTGCCACAACCCGACCGGGGCCGACCTGACGCCGGAGCAATGGCAGGCGCTGGC
>JANNGT010000248.1:0-5688 GCA_031404015.1 Gammaproteobacteria bacterium
ACCGATAGAGCGAACCGCAGGCCATGGCCCAAACCCACTTCGGCTACCAAGCCATTGACGAGGCCGAAAAGGCGCGCAAGGTGCGCGGCGTGTTCGACTCGGTGGCCACGCGCTACGACCTGATGAACGACCTGATGTCGACCGGCCGTGGAAGCCACCGCCAAATGCGATGACGCCTGCACGACCCGTGTGCGCCCTTGCGATCTTGATGCAGTTCTCGACGGCCTCGGCCCCCGTCGTCACGAAGATCGACTTTTTTGGCGTCGGGCCAGGCGCGAGCCGGTTGAGCTTTTCTGCAAGTTCGACGGCAACGCCGTACGGCGTGACCATCAGGCACGTGTGGCTGAAGGCATCGAGCTGTTTCGCGACGGCGGCCTGCACCTTCGGGTGCAGGTGCCCCGTGTTGAGCACGGCGATGCCAGCGCCAAAATCGATGTAGCGCCGGCCCTCGACATCCCAGAGCTCGGCATTGCGCGCGCGCTCGACGTAGACCGGCAACTGGTTGCCAAGGCCACGCGCGAACGCAGCGTCGCGGCGGCCCTGCAGGTCCTGGTTCTTCCCCATCGTCAGACTCCCTCGAAGGTTACCTTATATTTTATACCGTCGGTCCGCCGCGCAGCCTGTCTGCCACGAGTCGCGCCAGGTAATTGGCGAACTGGTCGCCCAGGTTCTCGTGCTTGAGGCCGAATTCCACGGTGGCCTCGAGGTAGCCGAGCTTCGAGCCGCAATCGTACCGCTTGCCCTCGAAGGCATACGCATAGACGGACTCGTCAAACATCAACGCCGCGATGCCATCGGTCAGCTGGATCTCGCCCCCTGCACCGCGGCCGATCGTGGCGAGCTTTGCGTACACGGCCGGCGTCAGGATGTAGCGTCCGACCACTGCCAGATTGGACGGCGCGTCTTCAGGTTTCGGCTTCTCGACGATGCGCTTGACCTGAGAGAGCCGGTCGTTGACCGGTTCCGCGGCGACGATGCCGTACTTGTCGGTCTGGTCAGGGTCGACGATCTGCACCCCCAGCACGCTGCCCTTGCAGCTGTCGAACGCGCGCGCCATCTGGGCGAGGCACGGCTCGGCCGCATCGATGAGGTCGTCGGCGAGGTGAACGAAGAACGGCTCGTTGCCAACGACCGGCTGGGAGCACAGCACGGCGTGTCCAAGACCGAGCGGCGCGGGCTGGCGAATATAGATGCAGCTGGCGTAGGACGGCACGATGCCGCGGACAGTGTCCAGCAGGTCCTTTTTGCCCTGCGCCTCGAGCTCGCGCTCGAGTTCGTGGTCGGTATCGAAGTGGTCCTCGATCGCCCGCTTGGCCGAGCCGGTGATGAAAACCAGCTTGTCGGCGCCTGCCTGCAGGGCTTCCTCGACGGCATATTGGATGAGCGGCTTGTCGACGATGGGCAGCATTTCCTTGGGACTGGCTTTCGTCGCCGGCAGGAACCGCGTACCGCGTCCAGCCACCGGGAAAACCACCGTTTTGATCTTCATGCTGCGCCGCCTGCATTCGTCCTGAACAGTCGGCAGATGATACTGGATAGCGCAGCGCGCCCTCCATGCCGCCATCCCGCAACGAGGCGCCGGACGATTCCGTCCGGGCCTCGCGGCGCCAACCGTCAGCGGGACGGCGCTTGCTGGGCAGGCTTCCCCTCTTTCTGCGCAGGTTTGGCCGCGGGTGCGGCAGTGGCGCCGTTCAGGCGGATGTTGCTCCGATTCTGCTCCAGCCATTTGTCACCGATGCCGCGGACCTTGAGCAGGTCTTCGGGGCTGCGGAAAGGCCCGTTCTTCTGCCGGAATTCGACGATGGCCTGGGCCTTGGACGGCCCGATGCCATCCAGTTCTTTTGCGAGCGTGGCCGCGTCGGCGCTGTTGAGGTTGACCGGGCCAGCGAACGCGGTGCCCGCGGAAAACAAGCTGAGGATGATAGCCTGGACGAGAGTCCGGATCGTCTTGTGCTGCATGATGATGGCTCCTTGATGCCGCGGCAGGAGGCCGCGGCTGCGAGCCAAGTTAGCGAGGCGCCCGTGCACTGGCGCGCCGCTTTTATCCCGTCTTCGCCGCGAAACTCAGGACGCCGGGCGCGGCAATGCGGCGCGCGGCAGGAACTCGAGCGCGGCCACTCCGCGCAGCGTTTCCCATGCGTGGCAGCCGGGACAATTCCAGAGGAAGGTCGAGCTGTCGAGCCCGCACTGGCTGCAGCGATAGCGCGCGTGTCGCAGCACGACGTTGCGCAATGCGCCCGCGATGGCACGCAACTGCTCTGGCGTGGGCGCCGCGTCGCGCGGCAGGAACGCAGCGGTCATGTCACGCAGGTCGCTGTCGATCGTGAGCATCGCGCGCACGCATTCGAGGATGACGGGGTCGTCGTAATAGCCACTCACGATGGCGGCGTAGGCAATCTCGGCAGGATTGCCGGCGCCCAATCGCACCAGTTCCTCGAGAATCGCGTCGAACTGCTGGGGTTCGCCCGATTGCTTTGCGGCATCGGCGAGACGCGGCAACACCAGCGCCAACAGGTGAAAATCGCGGCGCACGACACGGCGGTACAACTGCAACGCCAGCGCGGGATCCCCTTGTCGCAGGGCGAGGTCGCCGCGCAAAATCGCGCTGCGCCCGAAATCGTTCTGTTCGCGCGCCGCGCTGTCGAGGTGCTCGATCGCGCGGGCGTAAGCGTGCTCGGCGATGGCCGCCTCGGCCATTTCGCAATAGAAGTGCGCGATCGCAGCAGGCTGTTCGGGCACCCCCACTTGTCGCAGGCGCTTGTGCGCATTCGCAGCCTGCTGCCATTCGTGCTGGATCTCGTAGATGCGCACGAGGTGCGACAACGCCTGCGCGGGTTCGCGACCGCTCTCGGCCAGCTTGAGGAATAATTCCTCGGCCCGGTCGTACAGGCCTGCACGGAAATAGTCGCGCGCCAGCTCGTTCAGCGCTGCGTCGCGCGTGTCCTGGCTCAGGCTGGTGCGGTCGACAATGTGCTGGTGCACGCGGATGGCACGATCCACCTCGCCGCGGCGCCGATACAGGCTGCCCAGCGCGAAGTGCGTGTCGACCGTTTCATCATCGATTTCGGACAGGCTCAGGAACACCTCGAGTGCGCGATCGGGCTTGTCATCGAGCAGGAATCGCACGCCCTCGAGGTAGCGCGCGCGACGCACGTGGCGGCGCCGTCGCCGCACCAGCGTGCGCCAGGTCGTGATGCCCCAGCCGACGGCAAGCGTGCCAGCCAGCGTCCACCAGAAAGTCTGCTGGACGTCAGTGGGCATTCGAGGAAGCGCTGGAAGTGCTGGAAGTGCTGGAAGTGCCGGAAGTGCTGGAAGATGCAAACACAGACTGCGTAGCCCCGAGGCGCTGCTCGGCCAGGCGCAATGCGCGCCGCAGACGCCCGCGCTCGGCTAGCAACTCCGCGACCCAGCGCGACCGCGCGAATGCGCCCGCCAGCAACCCCGCCGCGAATGCGATCACCAACGCAAGTCCGGAAGACACCGCGAAGCGGGCGAACGCGATATCGACGTCGAAACTCTGCTGATTGAGCGCCGCGAACAGCATGGCGAGCAAAACGAGGAACGCGAGCACGATGCCGAAAGCAACACGTCGCAACATGCGGGGCACACCGTGGAGTATGGCTGACTCTGGATGCGGCTCAGTCTAGCACCCGCGCGCGCAGCCCACGCATAGTGGGCGGACCGATCAATCGACCGTGCTTGGGCTCGATGCCGAGTAACGCTGCGACACCGACGTCGAATCCTGTTCGTCTTCCGGGTCGTTGACGCGTTCGCGCAGGTCTTTGCCCGGCTTGAAATGCGGCACGTATTTGCCCGCGAGGGCGACGGTTTCACCGGTCTTGGGGTTGCGTCCCTGGCGCGGCGGCCGGAAATGCAGGCTGAAGCTGCCAAAGCCGCGGATCTCGATGCGCTGACCCTGGGCCAGCGCGTCGCTCATGATTTCGAGCATCTGCTTGACTGCAAGCTCGACGTCCTTCGCCGGCAGATGACTCTGCTTCGCGGCGATGAGCTCGATGAGCTCAGACTTCGTCATGCTGCGCTCGCCGTCCACTCGAAGCTCCCAGGATCTTATTTGTTTGTCGAAGCTGACACCGGACACCGCGGCGACGGTCAGGCCGCCGCGGGTCGGTGCAGGATTACTCGTCGTCCCGGCCCGAGATCTGCTCCTTGAGCAGGTCGCCAAGGCTGGTGCCGGTCGCGGAGTCAGAGCGATAACCCTGCATCGCTTCCTGTTCCTCGGCCATGTCCTTCTGCTTGATCGAGAGCGCCACCGTGCGGACCTTGCGATCCACGGCCGTGAACTTGGCCTCAACCTCGTCGCCGACCTTAAGCAGCGTGCGCGCGTCTTCGACGCGGTCACGGGCCAGTTCGGACGCCCGCAGGTAGCCGTCGATGCCGCCGCCCAGGTCGACGATGGCGCCCTTGGCTTCGACTTCGCGCACGATGCCGCGCACGATCGAGCCCTTCGGGTTCATCGCGATCCAGTTCGAGAACGGGTCCTGCGCCAACTGCTTGACGCTGAGCGAAATGCGCTCGCGCTCCGGATCGATCGCCACGACGACTGCTTCGACTGTCTGGCCCTTCTGGTAGTTACGCACCGCTTCTTCGCCAGTGACATCCCAGGAAAGGTCGGACAGGTGCACGAGGCCGTCGATGCCGCCGGCCAGGCCGATGAACAGGCCGAAGTCGGTGATGGAACGGATCTGGCCGGTGACCTTGTCGCCACGGTTGTAGTTGTCGGCGAACTCGCGCCACGGGTTCGGCTGGCACTGCTTGACGCCGAGCGAAATGCGGCGGCGTTCTTCGTCGATGTCCAGCACCATGACTTCGGTTTCCTGACCGATGTGCACGACTTTGGACGGGTTGACGTTCTTGTTCGTCCAGTCCATCTCGGACACGTGGACGAGGCCTTCGACGCCCTCTTCGATTTCGACGAAGCAGCCGTAGTCCGCGATGTTGGTGACCTTGCCAAACAGTCGGGTGCCGGTCGGGTAACGCCTGGCGATGTTCTGCCACGGATCCGCGCCGAGCTGCTTGAGGCCGAGGCTGACGCGCTGGCGCTCACGGTCGAACTTGAGGATGCGGACTTCGATCTCGTCGCCGACGTTGACCACTTCGGACGGGTGCTTGACGCGCTTCCACGCCATGTCCGTGATGTGCAGCAGGCCGTCGATGCCACCGAGGTCGACGAACGCGCCGTAATCGGTGAGGTTCTTGACGACGCCCTTGATGACGGCGCCTTCCTGCAGCTTGTCCAGCAGTTCCGAGCGCTCGGCGCTGTATTCCTGCTCGACGACTGCACGGCGGGACACGACCACGTTGTTGCGCTTCTGGTCGAGCTTGATGATCTTGAATTCGTGCACCTTGCCTTCGAGGTAGCTCGGGTCGCGCACCGGGCGCACGTCGACGAGGGAACCGGGAAGGAACGCGCGGACGAATTCGATTTCGACCGTGAAGCCGCCCTTGACGCGGCCATTGATGAGGCCCTTGACGACCTCCTGCTTCTCGAATGCGGTCTCGAGGCGTTCCCAGGTGCGGGCACGCTTGGCTTTTTCGCGCGAGAGGCGCGTTTCGCCGGAGCCGTCCTCGACGCTGTCCAGCGCGACTTCGACGTCGTCGCCCACGGCGACTTCGATTTCGCCGCGCTCGTTCTTGAACTGTGCGACCGGGATGACGGCTTCGGACTTG